>NZ_FZOX01000010.1:0-103854 GCF_900188215.1 Tardiphaga sp. OK246 | reverse complement strand
CCTGGACAGTGTGACGGACGACCAATTCGAAACGCGTTCGGCCAAGTGCTTTGCGGCTACCCTGTCCCTCCGCCCTGGGACATTAATTTTGGTGATGGGAGCGTTCGCCATGGCAGATGTGCAAGCAACCGAAAAAACACCGCAGGCGGAACGTCGGGCACTTGCTCGGCGCCTCCGAAAGTCCTGATGCACTCTCAATTGCGGAAGACCGCATTCGCATCAGGCCCAAGGGTGCAACGGGCACCTGGCGTTCCGCACGCCCTCTCACAAGGGGGCGGGAATGCAAGCGACGACGGCGCCCCCGCGCCGCAAACAATGGGGGCGATGACGCATGTCTGAAGAGCGGTGGCTATTTGAAATTCGAAGAAGCTGAGACGCGCAGGCGTTCGTGGAATCCCCCCGCCTGGCGAAGCTTCGCTTCGCGCGGGGGGAGGGATAAGAGAAGCGCCGCTAATCCTGCAGCTCGTTCACCTTGCTCACCCAGATACGCACGTCAGTGAGCACCTGCGGCAGCACGTCCTTGACCTCCTGCACGGTCATGCCGGCCTTGATGCGGGGATCGTAGAGGATGTTGAGGATGTACTGGTCGTAGACGTCGAAGAAGCCCATCTGGACGTTGTCGTTGAACATCGTCCACGGCACCGTACTGGTATCGTTGATCGGGCCCAGCGACTGCAGCAATTCCTCATAGGCGCAATCGAGAAAGACGAAGTCGCCATTGTCGACGGTGAGGATCACGTCGGAGCGTTCGATCTCGAAGGCCTCGTTCTTGCGGAAGCCGGACAGGCATTGCGGGTCCAGGGAGTCGCGGATCTCGTTGGCCCGGTCGGTGCCATAGAAGGTCGAGATGGTGCGATAGAGATCGCGGTCGCGCACCAGCTTCACCAGCACATTGGCGTCGTCGCGGTTGTCCGCCATGGCGATGTTGAGATGCTGCACCCGGCGCGCGATGTCGGTCACAACCTTGGCGATTTGAGCCTTGCGGTCGGCACGGCCCTCGGCGAAGACCCGCACCGGAAGCTCATATTTGCGGATGCGGTCGACGCGGCCGGCGAGGTGATACTCGGCGCCAAAGGCGGTCTTGAAAAAACCGTCGATGATCTCGCTGTCGGTAAAGGTCTTCTTCTCGGTGCGCTGGCGTGCGGTAACGGCGGGCGGCTCACTCGCGCCGGCATACGACGGCTGCGGCACAAAGGCGGTCAAAGACGCTAGCGCCAGCAGCGCGGCAATCGTCCGGACGATGAATCGATCTGGTGTCGGGGCGGGCATTATTACTCAAGTTCTCGCAATGCGCGTATTTGCGCAAGCGTTCAGTGCCGCCCCCGCGGACTATTCGAAGGCTTCCCGCAGGAAGCCTTCGTTCTCAGCTCAAGCTCAGTTCTTGACGATCACCGTCGCGCCGACCGAGACGCGGTTATAGAGATCGGTGACATCGTCGTTGGTCATGCGGAAGCAGCCCGAGGACACGGCCTGCCCGATGGTCTCCGGCTCGTTGGAGCCGTGAATGCGGTACAGCGTCGAGCCGAGATACATGGCGCGGGCGCCGAGCGGGTTGTCGATGCCGCCGGGCATGTGGCGGGGCAGGTCGGGCCGGCGGGCGAGCATCTGGGCCGGCGGGGTCCAGCTCGGCCATTCCTTCTTGGCGGTGACGCGGTGGACACCGCCCCAGCGGAAGCCGTCGCGGCCGACGCCGATGCCGTAGCGCAGCGCCTGGCCGCCCGGCTGCACCAGATACAGCCGGCGCTCGGCGGTGTTCACGACGATGGTCCCCGGGGCGTAATTGCTGTGGAAGCCGACGGTCTGGCGCTGGATCGGGCCGGAGCTGTTGCCGCCGCCATTGCCGAAATTGGAGAAGAAGTTGGAGAGCGACGGGCCGTCGTCGACCTCGAAGTCCTGCGCTGGTGGCTGGTTGCGGACGCGTGCATCGGCAGGAAACGCAATTGTGGTGAACGCGGCTGCGGCAAAAAAGAGAGCAAAAAGGCGCTTCATCATGGTCCTCGCCAGAAAAAATTGAGGCCCAAGACAGGCCATAAATCGCCCCGATCCGCAACCCACGGCCGTGTGAGGACAGCCCGGATGGAGCGATAATAACCGGCGTTCAGCCCGCCCCGCGGCCCTCACAACGAAGCCTTGCGTTCCGACCCTTTGACGGGCCCTCCGAACAATGGTTCATCAGCCCCCGAGATCAAGAAACCGAGATACGACCCTGAATCAAACGGAGTGAGACGATGAACGGTGCGGAAAGCCTGGTGCGGACATTGGTGGCGGGCAATGTGGATGTCTGCTTTGCCAATCCGGGAACGTCGGAAATGCATTTCGTTGCGGCGCTCGACCGCGTCGAAGGCATGCGCTGCGTGCTCGGCCTGTTCGAAGGCGTCGTCACCGGCGCGGCGGATGGCTACTTCCGCATGAAGGGCACCCCGGCCTCGACGCTGCTGCATCTCGGTCCCGGCCTCGCCAATGGCCTCGCCAACCTGCACAATGCCAAGAAGGCCAATTCGGGTATCGTCAACATCGTCGGCCAGCATGCCGTCTATCACATCGAATACAACGCGCCGCTGACCTCGGACATCGAGGGCCTCGCCCGTCCGATGTCGCAGTGGGTGCACACCTCGCCGGATTCCAAGTCGGTGGCCAAGGACGGCGCCGCAGCAATTGCCGCCGCCAAGGATCGCCAGATCGCGACGCTGATCCTGCCCGCTGACACCGCATGGGGCGCGGCCGATGGTGTGGCGCCGGTGCCTGCCGAGAAGCAGAGCGCCGGCTATTCGGCACAGGCCGTCGAGACTGCCGCCAGGATCATGAAGGACGGTGGCGCCTCGACCCTGCTGCTGATGACCGGCCAGGGGCTGACCGAAAAGGGCCTGGCGCTGGCCGAGCAGATCGCCGGCAAGACCGGCTGCAAGGTGATGGGCCAGACCTACAATCCGCGCATGGCGCGCGGCCGTGGCCGCTTCTCCATCGATCGCATTCCCTATGTGATCGAAGCCGCACTTCCGCTGCTGAAGGACTTCAAGAACATCGTGCTGGTGGAAGCCAACGATCCCGTCGCCTTCTTCGCCTATCCGAACAAGCCGAGCATGCTGAAGCCGGAAGGCTGCGAAGTGCATCGCATCACCGCCGGCGGCGAGAACTCGATCGCTGCGCTCGAAGCACTGGCTGGCGCGCTCGGCGCCAAGCCGTCGGATGTGAAGCCGCAGAAGCTCGCCGAACTGGTGAAGCCGACCGGCGCGCTGAACCACACCACGATTGCGCAGGCGATTGCCTATGCGATCCCGGAAAACGCCATCATGGTCGATGAGTCGTTGACCACCGGTCGCGGATTCTTCCCGCCGACCGCAGCGGCTGCGCCGCATGACTGGCTGCAGAACATGGGCGGCTCGATCGGCTTCTCGACCCCGGTCGCCACCGGCGCCGCCGTGGCCTGCCCGGACCGCAAGGTGATCTGCATGGTCGGTGACGGCAGCGCGATGTACACGCTGCAGTCGCTGTGGACGCAGGCCCGCGAAGAGCTCGACATCACCACCATCGTGTTCGCCAACCGCAAGTATCAAATCCTGCTCGGTGAATTCGCCGGCGTCGATGCCGGCGAGCCCGGCCAGCGCGCCCTCGATATGCTCAACCTCGACCGTCCGACGCTCGACTGGGTGTCGCTCGCCAAGGGCATGGGCGTCCCCGGCGTTTCGGTATCGAACGTCGACGACTTCAACAAAGCGCTCGCCAACGCGATCGCCGCGAAGGGTCCGAAGCTGATCGAAGTGGTGATGTGAGCAGCGGGGATCGCCGCAGCTGACAAATACCCCGCTACCAAACGGGGTGCCCGCCAAATAGAGAAAGGCTCCGGATCACTCCGGAGCCTTTTCAGTACTGTTCCCTGCTGGCGAAACGATATCAATTGAAACACGTTCCGATTTTTCGGCGCAACTCCACGCAGCGCTTTCTCTGGCAGGGATTGTGCTCTGCAACCTGGGCGCATCGGGAACAATAGTTGTGAACATCGCGTTGCAAAGGGACAGCTACCGTACAGACAAGTTATTTCAGCGCACTCATAAGATCAGATGGCAAAAAATCGTTGGGACGACGAACAGATTGAAATTTTGAAAGGGCTTATCGCGCGTAAAGTATCGCTGGCCAGAGCCGCAGTGATCATGAAACGACCGCAGAGTTCCGTTCAGATCCAGGCACGCCAGCTCGGAGCACCATTCCCTGGTGTTCGCGCGACCAAGGCGCGGTTGAAGGCGCAAATCGATGAAGCCGAGAAGAAAGCGTTGCGGTGAAAAGCGCGATTGAGCTTGTGGTTGCCGCCTATGTCGATACGAACCAGCTAAGTGCGTTGCAAGATCTCAAGGTGCATCGCGAGACGCTGGCGGCGTCCGTCCGCAACAGAATGGACTTCAATTTCGGCGTACTGCTCGGGCAGCTCGACGACGACATCCGCGAAATCGAAGCCGGTATTCGCCGATTGCGTGCTTCGATGGAAGCGCGGCCAGCGGTCGAGTCCTAAGCTGGTGCGCGTCGGTTACGGTGCCAAGTCCTCCGTTTGTTCGCTCCAGCGCAGATAGTCGCGTGGTGAAATCCCCATCGAGCGACGGAACATGGCGCTGAATGCACTTGGACTATCATAGCCAAGATCGAGCGCCACATTGGTCACCGGCTCGCGCATGGTCAGGCGCGACAACGCTTCCATCAATCGCACCTGCTGGCGCCATTCGGCGAAGCTCATGCCGGTCTCGCGGCGAAACAGCCGTGTCAGCGTCCGTCGGCCGAGGCCGCCGATCTGCGACCAGGATTCCAGATCCTGATTGTTGCCGGGCTCGCGCAGGATCGCTTCGCAGATCCGTGCGAGGCGGCGGTCCTGCGGCATCGGCGCGCGCAGCGGTACGGCGGGCATGCGGCCGATTTCCGCGAGCATCAAATTCATGATCTGCCCTTCGCGGCCATCCATGTCGTATTCGGTTGGGAAGGTGACGGCTTCGTTGAGCAATGCGCGCACCAGCGAGGAGACTTCCATCAACTGACACGAGGT
The DNA here is from genome assembly GCF_900188215.1 of Tardiphaga sp. OK246. Lineage (NCBI taxonomy): Bacteria > Pseudomonadati > Pseudomonadota > Alphaproteobacteria > Hyphomicrobiales > Nitrobacteraceae > Tardiphaga > Tardiphaga sp. OK246. Next base: position 98,828 of record NZ_FZOX01000010.1, on the reverse strand, counting down.
CGGCAGGCCGACCGTCGCGTCGGGTTCGACGTAAAGCGTGCGGAGCTGCACGGTGCCCCAGCAGCGGCTTTGATGGACGACGCCTGGCGGAATCCACAGCGCGTGCTGCGGCGATACTGTCCAACTGCCGGTTTCCGTGATCACGGTCATGACCCCAGTCAGGCCGTGCAGGAACTGCGCGCGGCGGTGGCTGTGCCGGACGCCGACGCCGCCCGAGGAGAATTCAGCGGCCATCGCAACTACCGGCCGCTGTGCGGCCTGGAGTGCATCGGCGCGGCGACCGCTGGCCTCGAACCCGGAAAAACTCACCATGGCCGGCGGCGCGACGCGCTGGCGCGGCGTGTTGCACGAAATTGAAGAGATATGGCCCATACGCGACAAATCCTGACCCTGTGAAGACGGAGATGATGCGCTGACATCGTACCCTAGGATAGAGGTTTTGGGCGCATCGTTCCGGACGTTGCCATTCTCAAAGCAGGCTTCATGCCACTAGCGCGTTTTCCAGCGAAGTGGGTACCGGTTCGCATTAAGAAAACGCGTAAAACAACAATCCTGAGCCCCGTTCCGATTCAATCGGAACGGAAAAGGCTCGGGCAGAAACAAACGCAGGAATTCGATGACCCGCATTACTCTCATGACAACCCTGTCCAACACCATGGGCTTTCTCGAAGACCACTTGAAACGGTCGGTTCCCGGCGCGGTCGTGACCACTTGGCCGGAAGAGGGCGCGCTGGATGGGGAGGTTGTGGTCTGCTGGAAACCGCCAGCGGGCGTGATGGCGACCATGCCGAATTTGCGGCTGATCCACTCCATTGCCGCTGGTGTGGACAATGTGTTGTCCGACACGGCGCTGCCGGACCGGCCGCTTTGCCGGATCGTGGATCCGCTGCTGGGCAAGGCGATGGCCGAATATGTGCTGTGGGGCACGCTGTATTTTCATCGCGAATTTGATCGGGTCTCTACCAATGCCCGCAATGGGCACTGGCATCGCTACGACCAGGTCGCTGCCGCCGACAAGCGCGTCGGTATCCTCGGTCTCGGCACCCTCGGAATCCAGGCTGCCACTCTGCTGAAATCGGTCGGCTACAAGGTCTCCGGCTGGTCGCGCTCCGCAAAACAGGTCGAGGGTGTGGAGGTCTTCGCCGGCGACGCCGCGCTCGACGATTTCCTGGCGCAGACCGACATTCTGGTCTGCTTGCTGCCGCTGACGCCAAGCACGGTGGGAATCCTGAATGCTGACCGCTTTGCCCGCCTGCCGAAAGGGGCGGCACTTATCCTCTGCAGCCGAGGCGAGCATCTGAACGTTCCAGACCTCGTTGCCTCATTGCGATCGGGCCATCTGCGCGGCGCAATTCTCGACGTGTTCGACAAGGAGCCGTTGCGGCCTGACAATCCTCTCTGGACGGAGCCGGGTATTCTGGTGACGCCGCACATGGCCGGATTGGCCAAGCCACGCGTCATTGCCGACCAGATCGCCGAGAATATCCGCCGTCTCAAGACTGGAGAGATTTTACTCAACCGCGTCGATCCGGCACTGGGATACTGAATGCCTGCTCATTCACGGAACATGTTCGGTTCTCGGACAACGCCGGCCCGATCGCGATGATGATCGGCCCGGCGACGGCGGCGGCTTGAATTTTGCAAGCTCATCCTTGCGCGTCAGTACAACCCTGACGTTCAACCCTCTGTGTCCATCGGGAGAGCTGAATGAATCGACGTGAGTTTGCGAAATTGCTGGGTTTGAGCGCTACGGCGCTGTCAGGCATCCCGCTCGGCATTACCCGCGCCACGGGGCAGACCAGAGGCGGTACGCTCAATACGATCATCCAGCCCGAACCGCCGATCTTGGTCACGGCGATCAATCAGCAACAGCCGACCCTCACCGTCGGCGGCAAACTCTATGAGAGCCTGCTGCGTTACGATTTCGATCTCAAACCGATTCCCGGCCTCGCCAAATCCTGGGAGGTTTCGCCGGACGGGCTGACCTACACGTTCAAGCTGTTTCCGAACATTACGTTTCACGACGGCAAGCCGCTGACGTCGGAAGACGTGATCTTCACCATGACCAAGGTGCTGATGGAAACCCATGCGCGCGGTCGCGTGACATTTGCGCGTATCGCGAAGGCGGAAGCGCCCGATCCACTGACGGTGATCTTCACGCTGAAGTCGCCTTTCGCGCCGTTCCTGACGTCGCTGGATTGCACCACGGCGCCGATCCTGCCGAAGCACATCTATGAGGGGACCGACTATCGCAAGAATCCCGCCAATGCGCAGGCAATCGGCTGCGGTCCGTTCAAGCTCAAGGAGTGGGTCAAGGGATCGCACATCCATTTTGTCCGGCACGAAGGTTATCATCGGCCGGGCGAGCCCTATCTCGACGAAATCATCTATCGCGCGATCCCCGATGGTGCGTCGCGTACCGTGGCGGTCGAGCAGGGCAAGGTGCAGCTGACGCAGTGGGGCGATATCGAATTCTTCGAGGTGCCGCGGCTGTCGAAACTGCCGAATTACGAGGTGTCCACCAAGGGCTACGAGTTCTTTGCGCCGCATCAATGGATCGAACTCAATAATCGCATCAAGCCGATGGACGACAAGCGTTTTCGTCAGGCCGTGATGCATGCGATCGACCGCAAGGCGATGCTGCAGCGAATCTATTTCGGGCTTGGCAAGCTGGCGACCGGCCCGATCTCGTCGAAGACACGGTTCTACGACAAGAACGTCAAGACGTATGACTACTCCCTCGACAAGGCGAAGGCGCTGCTCGACGAGATGGGGCTGAAGCCGGGTCCGGATGGCAAGCGCGTTACGCTGCGCTATCTGATCTCGCCAGTCAGCGAGGCCAATACGCGCGCCGCCGAGTTCCTGCGCCAGTCACTCGGGCGCGTCGGCATCGATCTGCAATTGCAGACAACCGATATCGCCGGCTGGGCGCAAAAGTTCGCCGATTGGGATTACGATATGACCGCCAACCTGGTCTACCAGTTCGGCGATCCCGCGCTCGGCGTCGCGCGCACCTACATCACATCGAATATCAAGAAGGGCATCCTGTTCTCGAACACTGCCGGCTATTCCAATCCGGAAGTTGATCGCCTGTTCGAAGAAGCAGCCGTGGCGACATCCGATGACAAGCGGCAGGAGCTCTATAGCCAGGTCCAGAGAATTCTCGTTGAGGACGTTCCAGTGGTCTGGACGTTCGAGCAGGACTATCCGAACTTCATCGACAAGCGGCTGAAGAACGTGTTGTCGACGGCGATCGGGGTGCACGAGACGTTCGGGGCGGTGAGCTTCGGATGACGTTGAAGGTTTCAAATATCTTTGCTACAAAGGAATTAAGATGAACAGACGTGAATTCGCGAAGCTATTGGGTTTGAGTGCGACGGCGCTTTCGGGAATTCCTCTCGGCGTCACCCGCGCCGTCGGTCAGACCAAGGGCGGCACGCTCAATACGATCATCCAGCCCGAGCCGCCGATCCTGGTGACGGCGCTCAACCAGCAGCAGCCGACACTGACGCTGGGCGGCAAGATCTATGAGAGCCTGCTCCGCTACGGCGCCGATCTCAAGCCGCTGCCTGGTCTCGCTGAGTCCTGGACCGTTTCACCCGATGGCCTCGTCTATACGTTCAAGCTGTTTCCAGGCATCACCTTCCATGACGGCAAGCCGTTGACGTCGGAAGACGTGGTGTTCTCGGTGACCAAGGTCCTCGTCGAAACCCATGCGCGTGCGCGCGGCACCTTCCTGCGCATCGAAAAGGTTGAAGCGCCCGATCCACTCACAGTGGTGTTCACGCTGAAGGCGCCGTTCGCGCCGTTCCTCAATTCGTTCGATTGCACCACCGCGCCGATCGTGCCGAAACACATCTATGACGGCACCGATTTCCGCAAGAACCCTGCCAATGCGCAGGCGATCGGCTCGGGCCCGTTCAAGCTCAAGGAATGGGTCAAGGGCTCGCATGTCCATCTCGTCAAACACGAGGGCTATTACCGCAAGGGCGAGCCGCATCTCGACGAGATCATCTATCGCGTGATTCCGGACGGCGCATCGCGCGCCGTTGCGCTCGAACAGGGCAAGGTCCAGCTGACGCAGTGGACTGACGTCGAGCTGTTCGACGTTGCGCGTCTTTCGAAGCTGCCCAATGTCGAAATGACCACCAAGGGCTACGAGTTCTTCGCGCCGCATTTCTGGCTGGAGTTCAATCTTCGCGTCAAGCCGATGGACGACAAGCGCTTCCGTCAGGCTGTCCTGTTCGCGGTCGATCGCAAGGCGCTGCTGCAACGCGTGTTCTTCAATCTCGGGAAGGTGGCGACCGGACCCGTTTCGTCGAAGACCCGGTTCTACGAAAAAGATGTCAAGCAGTACGACTACTCGCTGGACAAGGCGAAAGCCCTGCTCGACGAGATGGGCCTGAAGCCCGGTGCTGACGGCAAGCGTGTCAGCATCAAATTCCTGGTTCCGCCCTATGGCGAAATCTGGCAGCGCTCGGCCGAATTCTTCAAGCAATCGCTCGGTCGTGTCGGCATCGATCTGCAACTGGAAAATCTCGATCTCGCCGGCTGGGCCGAGCGCACCAGCAACTGGAATTACGAGATGACCTGTAATCTGCTTTACCAATTCGGCGATCCGGCGCTGGGCGTGTCGCGCAGTTACATCACGGCGAATATCCGCAAGGGTATTCTGTTCTCAAATATCGCGGGCTATTCCAATCCGGAAGTAGACCGGCTATTCGAGGAAGCCGCCGTGGCGACCTCTGACGCAAAACGTCAGGAACTCTACACGGCCGTGCAGAAAATTGTCGTAGAAGAAGTCCCGATCGCATGGATGGTCGAGCAAGACTTCCCCAACTTCATCGACAAGCGGTTGAAGAACGTCATCACCACCGGCATCGGTGTGCACGAGACTTTTGGAGCCGTGACGCTCGGTTGAAGCCGAAGTTACTGAAAGTCGCTTGATGGCTTGGCTGTAGCCGGACGTGCAAGCGTCCGGCTACAGCCACTGTCAGGCGTCAATGTTTAAAGGAAGAGGCTATGAATAGACGTGAATTCGCGAAGCTGATGGGCGTGAGCGCGGTTGCGCTCTCGGGTATCCCCCTCGGCATCACCCGTGCCGCTGGCCAGACCAAGGGCGGCACGTTGAACACGATCATTCAGCCAGAGCCTCCGATTCTCGTCACTGCACTGAACCAGCAGCAGCCAACGCTGACCCTGGGCGGCAAGATCTATGAGAGCCTGCTGCGTTACAGCCCCGATCTCAAGCCGCTTCCCGGTCTCGCACAGTCGTGGGAAGTGTCGCCGGACGGCCTGACCTATACGTTCAAGCTGTTTCCGGGCATCACCTTCCACGACGGCAAGCCGCTGACGGCGGACGACGTCATCTTCTCGATGACCAAGCTGCTGCCGGAGACCCATGCGCGTGCGCGCGGGATTTACTCGCGTATCGAAAAAGCAGACGCGCCGGATCCGCTCACCGTGGTGTTCAAGTTGAAGTCGACCTTTGCACCGTTCCTGACCGCGCTCGACTGCACCACCGGTCCAATCGTGCCCAAGCATATCTATGACGGCACCGAATATCGCAAGAACCCGGCCAATGCACAGGCGATCGGCTCAGGCCCGTTCAAGCTCAAGGAATGGGTGAAGGGCTCGCATGTTCATCTCATCAAGCACGAAGGCTATTACCGCAAGGATCAGCCGTATCTCGACGAAATCATCTATCGCATCATTCCCGACTCAGCTTCGCGCGCTGTCGCGCTGGAACAGGGCAAGATCCAGCTGACGCAGTGGAACGACATCGAAATGTTCGATGTCGCGCGGCTGTCGAAGCTGCCGAATTTCGAGATGACCACCAAGGGCTACGAATATTTCGCCCCGCACCAGTGGCTCGAGCTCAACAACCGCATCAAGCCGATGGACGACAAGCGTTTCCGTCAGGCTGTTGCCTATGCGCTCGATCTGAAATCGATGGCACAGCGCGTTTACTTTGGTCTGCCCAAGGTTGCGACCGGTCCGGTGTCATCAGCGACCAGGTTCTACGAGAAGGACGTCAAGCGTTACGACTACTCGCTCGATAAGGCGAAGGCGCTGCTCGACGAGATGGGCCTGAAGCCGGGTGCCGGCGGCAAGCGGGTGACGATCAAGTATTTGACCCCGCCTTACGGCGAAATCTATCAGCGCGCGGCCGAATTCATTCGCCAGTCGCTCGGCCGCGTCGGCATCGACGTGCAGATCGAGAACACCGATGTCGGTGGCTGGGCCGAGAAGTTCAGCAACTGGGACTACGAGATGACGGGCAACCTGGTCTATCAGTTCGGCGATCCCGCACTCGGCGTGTCGCGCACCTACATCTCGTCGAATATCAAGAAGGGCATCCTATTCTCTAACACGGCAGGCTATTCCAATCCGGAAGTCGACCGTCTGTTCGAAGAGGCTGCAACCTCGACCTCCGAGGCCAAGCGTCAGGAACTCTACAGCCAGGTGCAGAAGATCCTGGTCGAGGATGTGCCGGTGGTCTGGATGTTCGAGCAGGCCTATCCCACCTTCATCGACAAGCGCCTCAAGAACGTGACTACAACAGCGATCGGCGTGCACGAATCGTTCAGCGACGTGAGCTTCGGATGACGGCGGTATCGGTCAATGCAAAAGGCGGTCGCGTGTTCGCGATCGCCCTCGCGCTTGCGGGGTGGTTTGTCAAATTCGTAGCCGTCGTTTTGGTCATTGCGACCTTCAACTTTATTCTCGTTCATGCCGCACCTGGCGATCCCGCGCAGGTGATTGCCGGCCAGAGCGGCGCATCCGACGAAAAGCTTCTGGCGCAGCTGCGCGCTGAATACGGGCTCGACAAGCCCTATCCGATTCAGCTCGCCACCTATCTGAAGCGCGTCGTGACGCTGGACCTCGGCTATTCCTATCGCCAGCAGCGGACCGTGGCGTCGCTCATTCTCGAGCGTCTGCCGGCAACACTGCTGCTGACGGCGACGGCTTTCAGCCTCGCGCTTCTGTCAGGCATCATTCTCGGCACGCTGGCCGGTGTCCGCGCCGGTAAGTGGTCCGACACGGTGCTGACCGTCGTGTCGCTGCTGCTTTATGCAACGCCGGTGTTCTGGCTTGGCCTGATGCTGGTTTTGCTGTTTTCGGTGCAACTCGACTGGTTGCCGGCGTTTGGTTACGTGACCATCGGTGTGCCGATGACCGCACTGCAGCGCATGGTCGACATCGGTTGGCATTTGATCCTGCCGGCGGTGTCACTCGCGGCCGTCTATCTCGCGATCTACACCCGCCTGATGCGCTCGTCGGTGCTGGACGTAACCCATCAGGATTTCATCAAGACCGCCAAGGCCAAGGGCCTGAAGCAGGGCCGTATCATCATTCGACATATCCTGCGCAATGCGATGCTGCCCATCGTGACTGTCGCCGGCATGCAGGCCGGTGCGCTGGTTGGCGGTGCGGTAGTGATCGAGACTGTGTTTGCGTGGCCGGGTCTCGGCCGTCTCATCTATGATGCGCTGTTGCAGCGCGATTATCCGGTGTTGCTGGGCGTATTCCTGGTGATGTCGGTGATTGTGATTGCGCTCAATCTTCTCACCGATGCGATCTACCGGGTGATCGATCCACGCGTCTCCGTGCGTGCTGCATCGTGAACGGGATTATATGATGTCTACGCTCAAATCGTTTCTCCGCCATCCCACCGGGATGATTGGTCTGATCGTCCTCCTCGCGGTGGTCCTCCTCGCGGTGACGGCTCCGTGGCTGTTTCCTGACGACCCCTGGGACATGGTCGGCGCGCCGTTCCAGCCGCCGTTCAGCGAAGGGCTCTGGCTCGGCTCCGATATGCTCGGCCGTGACGTCGCTGCCGGCATCGCGCATGGTGCGCGCATCTCGCTGATCATCGGCGTCATTTCGACACTGACCTCCCTGGTTATCGGCGTCACCATCGGCGCCATCGCCGGCTATTTCGGCGGCAAGGTCGATGAGGTGATGATGCGCATCACCGAACTGTTCCAGACCATCCCGGGCTTCATTCTCGCCATCTTGCTGGTCGCGACCATCGGGCCGAAGATCTCCAACATCATCTTTGCCATCGGCATTGTCAGCTGGCCGCCGCTGGCACGCCTGACGCGCGCCGAGTTCATGCGGCTGCGCGGGCGTGAGTTCGTTCAGGCTGCGGTCTGCCAGGGCCAGCGTCCGCTGACCGTGGTGCTGCGCCGCATCCTGCCGAACGCGATCTCGCCGATTATCGTCACCGGATCGCTTGCGGTCGCTAGCGCCATCCTGATCGAGAGCGCCTTGAGCTTCATGGGTCTCGGCGATCCCAATCTGATGTCCTGGGGCTTCATGATCGGCGCCGCGCGCACCGTGATCCGGCAGGCGTGGTGGATGAGCGTGTTTCCCGGTCTCGCCATCCTGCTCACGGTGCTCGCCATCAATCTCGTGGGTGAAGGCCTAAACGACACGCTGAACCCCCGCATCTCACGCAAGCGATAGTATTCATGACCGACAAAACACTGCTTGCCATTGAGAACGTCTCCATCAGCCTGCCGCCGGGTGCTGATCGTCCTTTCGCAATCGAAGACGTGTCGCTCACCGTCAACCGCAACGAAATCGTCTGTCTCGTCGGCGAGTCCGGCTCCGGCAAGTCGATGACCGCACATGCGATCCTGCGACTGCTGCCGGACCGGACGGGGGTTGCGCAGGGCAGCATCAGCTTCAACGGCAATGACATCGCCAAGGCCGATGAGCCCACGATGCGCAAGCTACGCGGCGGCGCCATTTCGATGATCTTCCAGGAGCCGCTCAGCGCGCTCAATCCGCTGGCCCGTGTCGGCCAGCAGATTGCGGAATCGATCATCACACACACCAAGCCGACGCCGTCCAAGGAGGCGGTGGATGCGCGCGTGCAGGAACTGATCCGCGACGTCGGTCTGCCGGATCCGGTGGCGCTTGCGCGCAGCTTTCCGTTCCAGCTCTCGGGTGGCCAGCGCCAGCGCATCATGATCGCCATGGCGATGGCCAACAATCCGGCGTTGCTCCTGGCCGACGAGCCGACCACGGCGCTTGACGTCACCACGCAGAAGCAGATTCTCGCGCTGGTGAAGAAGCTGCAGTCGGAGCGCGGCATGGGCGTGCTGCTGATCACCCACGATTTTGGCGTCGTTGCCGATGTCGCTGATCGCGTCGTGGTCATGCGCAACGGCCGTGTCGTTGAGCAGGGCACCGTCGACGAGGTGCTGCGTAATCCGAAGGACGATTACACCAAGAGCCTGATCGCCGCCGTCCCCGGCGCGCGCTCGCTGACCAAAGCCGATCGCAAGATCACCGGTGAGCCGTTGCTCGATGCGGTCGGGCTGAACAAGACCTTCATCACCAAGCAGGGCATGTTCCTGCCGCCGCGCCGGACCGATGCAGTACAGAATATCTCGCTCGGCCTGAAGGCGCGCGAGACGGTGGCCATCGTCGGCGAGTCCGGCTCGGGCAAGTCCACGCTGGGTCGGCTGATCATGCGGCTGATCGAGCCTGACACGGGCTCGGTTCATTTCGATGGCAAGGATCTGTTATCACAGCGCGGCGAGCGGCTGCGTCAGATGCGCCGCAAGATTCAGATTGTGTTCCAGGATCCCTTCGCTGCGCTCGATCCGCGGCAGAAGGTCGGCGACGCGATTGCCGGCGGCCCGATTGCCTATGGCACGCCCTCCAAGGAAGCCATGGCCGATGCCAAGCGCCTGCTGGCCCGCGTTGGCCTACAGGAGAGCGCAGCCAACCGCTATCCGCACGAATTCTCCGGCGGTCAGCGGCAGCGCATCTGTATCGCGCGTGCGCTGGCCCTGAAGCCTTCGGTGCTGGTCGCAGATGAAGCCGTCTCGGCGCTCGACGTGTCGGTGCAGGCGCAGGTGCTGCAGCTTCTCGCCGAACTGCGCGAGGAGATGAACCTCGCCATGATCTTCATCACTCATGACTTGCGTGTCGCCGCTGAAATCGCCGACCGCATCGTGGTGATGCGGCGCGGCGAGATCGTCGAGCAGGGCGAAACGCAGAAGATCTTCCAGAATCCGAGCGACGCTTATACGCGTGCGCTGCTGGATGCGATTCCCGGCCGTGCGATGTTTGCTGGTCCAGGTGCCAGGCAGGCAGAAGTCGCTTCCGCATAAAATTAGGCCCGCCAGACTCTGCGTCTGGCGGGCTTTGTAATTCTACCAGGTCAGTCCAGCTTGACGTTGGCCTCGGTCACGACCTTGCGCCAACGCGCCACTTCAGCCGACACCATCTTGCCGAAGTCAGCGCCGGCGACATCGGGCACATCGGAGCCGTTGCGCTCCCACGCCTCCTTGATCGCCGGCACCTGCAATGCAGCTTTCAATTCCTTCGCCATGCGCTCGACCACGTCGGGCGGCGTGCCCTTGGGGGCGAACAGCCCGTACCAGGTGGCGACTTCATAATTCGGCAAACCGGCTTCCGCCGCGGTCGGCAGATCGGGGAAGGCTGCCACGCGCTTCGGAGCGGCAATCGCCAGCGCGCGGAGTTGCCCCGCGCGGATTGGCGCGGCGGACGACCCGAGACCGTCGAACACGACGGGCACGTGACCGGCGATCAGGTCCTGCATTGCCGGTCCGGCGCCGCGATAGGGCACGTGCTGGATCTTGGTCTGGGTCAGGATCTTGAACAGCTCGCCGGCCAGGTGATGCGTCGTGCCGGCGCCGGCCGATCCATAAGAGAGCTTGTCCGGGTTGGCCTTCGCATAGGCGATGAATTCACCCAGTGTCTTGGCGGCGACCTTGTCTGGATTGACCACGATAACCTGCGGTGGTCGTGCGATCAGCGCCACCGGGATGAAGTCTTTCTCGATGTCATAATCGAGGGTGGGATAGAGCGACGGGGCGATCGCGTGATGCGCGGCACCCATGAAGAAGGTGTAGCCGTCAGGCGCCGCCTTGGCAGCGGCCGAAGCGCCGACCGTGCCCCCGGCGCCGGCGCGGTTTTCGATGATGACGCGCTTGCCGAGCTGGGTGTCGAGCTGCGCCGCCAATGGCCGCGCAAAGGCGTCGGTGCCGCCGCCGGCTGCGAAGGGCACGATGAAGGTGACTTGTTTCTGAGGCCACGCCTGGGCGTGAGCACCTGACGTCATGGCCGAACAGCTCGCCATAACGGCGAGCAAGGCGACGTGAACGGCTTTGATCCGCACGGAATCCTCCCGATTTTATTGCGTCATTGGGGACGCTTGGTCTTATGTTCTGCGAGATAAGGCGCGGATGCAAGGTATCCGGCGCCGGTACAACTCACACTATAGTCGGTATGGTTACGCCAATGGAACCGGACAAGGCCGAAAGTTGAGGCCTTTCGCCGCTGGCCACCCGCGGCTAAGCGCCGGCGGCCATTTTTTCTGCGGCGATCATCTCGATGTGCGGAACTGCATCGACGAGCTCGCGGGTGTAGTCGGTCTTCGGGCTATCGAACAACTGATGACTCTCGCCTTCTTCGACGATGGCGCCGTTGCGCAGCACGATGGTCCGCTGACACATCATGCGCACGACGTTGAGATCGTGGCTGACGAACAGGAAGGCGAGATTGTCTTCGCGGCGCAACCGGTCGAGGAGCTGCAACACCACGGCCTGAACGGAGACGTCGAGCGCGGCCGTCGGCTCGTCCAGCACCAGAAGCTTCGGCCGGCAGGCAATCGCGCGCGCGATGCCGATGCGGGCTTTCTGGCCGCCCGACAGCTGGTGCGGAAACCGTTCCAGCAGATTGGCAGGCAGGCCGACGCGGTGAGCGCATTCGCCGACGCGCTGGCGCAACGCCGCTCCATTGCGCATGCCGAGCAGGCGGATCAGCGGATGCGCGATACAGTCGAAGGCGTTGAAGCGCGGATTAAGGCTGTCGTTCGGGTCCTGGAAGACGATCTGGATCTCGCGGCGCTGCGGCGCCCGGTGGAATTCGCGCGCGGAAATATGGCTGATCGACTGGCCGTTGAAATTGATGGTGCCTTCGCTCTGATCGAGCAGGCGGCAGATCATGCGCGAGGTCGTGCTCTTGCCGGAGCCGGACTCGCCGACCAGGCCGACGCTTTCGCCGGGTGCGATGGCCATCGAGAAATTCGCAACGCCGACGGTACCGTCGTCGAAACGTTTGACGAGATCGAGAACTTCCAGCAGCGGCGGCGTGCCATGCGCCGGCTTCGGCGGCTGTGGGACGGGCACCGCCGGTACCAGCAGCTTCTCGTCATCGGTCACGAGATCCTCGACCCGCGAGGTTGCGGTCGGCGATGCTGCGACGAGCCGCTTGGTGTAGGGATGCTGCGGCGACCGGAACAGCGTCAGGGCGTCGGCTTCCTCGACCAGTCTGCCCTGTTCCATCACCACGACGCGGCGGCAATAGCGGGCGGCGAGGCCGAGATCGTGGGTGATGAGGATCGTCGCCATGCCCCGCTCGGCGGCGATGCTGGCGAGGAGATCCATCACTACCTTTTGCGTGGTGACATCGAGGCCGGTGGTCGGCTCGTCGGCGATCAGCAGCGCCGGATTGCTGGAGATCGCCATGGCGATCATGACGCGTTGGCACATGCCGCCAGAGAGTTCGTGCGGATACGCGTTCATCCGCTTCTCTGGATCGCGGATTTTCACCGCCCGCAGCAGTTCGAGGGACTCTGCGCGGGCCTCGGAGGCGGAGATCTTGCGATGCGCGAGAATGGCATCGGCGATCTGCTGGCCGATGGCGCGGATCGGGTTCAGCGCGCCGCGCGGATTCTGGAAGATCATGGCCATCGCCGAGCCGTGCATCTCGCGCAGGCTGGCGCTGGTCATCTTGGTGATGTCGCGATCACGGAAACCGATGCGGCCGCCGGAAATTTTACCCGACGCATCCAGCAGGCGCGTCATCGCAAAACCCGTGACGGATTTTCCGGAGCCGCTCTCACCGACGATCCCCAGCGTTTCGCCCTCGGCAAGCGACAACGAAATTCCGCGCACGGCCTCAACCGGGCCGCGGCGCGTTGAAAAGGTGACCTGAAGATTCTCGATATCGAGCAGCGGTTTTGGTGTCGTCATCACGTTCGCTGTCTCGGATCAAGAATATCACGCAGCCCGTCGCCGAGCAGATTGAAGCACAGCACGGCGAGCATCAGCGCCAGGCCGGGAAACGCGACCAGCCACCATTTGCCGGTAGAGATGAAACGCGCGCCTTCAGCGACCATAATGCCCCATTCAGGCGTCGGCGGCTTGACGCCGAGCCCGATGAACGAGAGGCCGGCAGCATTGATGATGGCCCAGCCGAGATTGAGCGACATCTGCACTACCATCGCAGGCAGCACATTGGGCAACAGAAAGCGCAGCACCACCGAGACATGGCTGTCGCCGCAAGCGCGAGCGGCCTCGACCCAGCCCAGGTTGCGGCGCACGTTCACTTCTGCGCGTGCAAAGCGGATATAGAACGGCAGGTTGATGATTGCGGTGGCGATCACGATGTTCTCGACGCGATTGCCGAGGGCGGCGACCATGGCCATGGCCAGCACGAATAGCGGGAACGCCATCAGCACGTCGACGAAGCGGCCAACAGCGCGATCCAGCTTGCCGCCCGAATAGCCGCAGAGGGCGCCGATGACAGCGCCCAGCGCGAAGGAGATGCCGACCGCAGAGACGGCGATGGCGAGGTCGAGCTGTGCGGCGACAATGATGCGGCTGAACACATCGCGGCCGAGCTGGTCGGTGCCAGCCCAATGCGCAGCACTCGGTGGCATCAGCGCGTTCTGAACGTTCGACGCGATGGGATCATAGGGAACGATCCACGGACCGAAGATGCCGACAAAGATCAGCAGAGACGCGCCGATAGCGGCGATGCCGGTAATGGGGTTGCCGCGGAGGATGAACGCGGCGTGTTGAAGTGTTGCGCTGCTCATCCGATGGAAATCCTGGGATCGGCGATGCCATAAAGCACATCGACGACGAGATTGACGATAACGAAGACCGAAGCCATCAGCAGCACGAAGCCTTGCACCGGTGCATAGTCCGACGACAGCAGCGCGTCGAGCGCGTAGGAGGCGACGCCAGGCCAGGAGAACACTTTCTCCACCAGCACATTGGCGCCGAGCATGGTCGAGAACACGATGCCGGCAATGGTGATGACAGGCAGGATCGCATTACGCAGCGCATAGGTGACGATGATGCGCCACCATGACAGGCCGACAGAACGCGCGGTGCGAACGAAGTCGCTGCCGAGCGAGGCCAGCATCGAGGCGCGGGTGATACGCGCCAACGGGGCGATCACAAACAGCGCCATGGTGCAGGCCGGCAGGATCAATTGTTTGAACGCGGCCCACCAGCCATCGAAGTCGCCGGCGAGCGCAAAGTCGATCAACAGGAAGCCGGTATGTGCTGGCGGCAGCGTCGTGAAGATATCGACGCGCCCGGTCGGATCGGGCGACACGCCGAACAGATAATAGAAGATATAGATCAGCAGCAGGCCCGACACGAAGGTCGGGACACAGACCCCGAGCGCGCAGAAGAGCCTCACGCCGTGATCGACCAGCGATCCTGGTTTCAGCGCTGCAAGGACACCCAGCGGGATTGCGAGAACAAGTGCGATCAGAAGTGCCGAGAAGGTGAGTTCGAGGGAGGCGGGCAGGCGCTCACGCAAGTCCTTTGTGACGTTCTGGCCTGTCATCAGCGAACGGCCAAGATTGCCGCGGCCGACATCATACAGATAAAGGAACAGTTGCTGTGGCACGGGCTTGTCGAGACCCATCTGTTTGCGGATGGTCTCGATCTCTTCTTTGCCGGAGTTGGGTCCCGAGGCAAAGAACACGGCGGGATCACCCGGCAAGACGCGCATCAACAGGAAGGTGAAGATCAGCACGCCGAACAACGCAGGCAAGGAGGATGCGAAGCGTCGCGCTGCACGGATGGCCGTTGCGCCGAGAGTCGTCATGATCGGTTACTCGTAGTCATGGGCAGCTCGCTGAAGTTAAGTTCGCAAGCTGCGTAGATCCGAAGCGCCGCTGAGGGGCGCTTCGGGATTCGCTCGCATGGTGCTCGGAAAATCACTTCCGGCTGAGGTCGCGGTAATCGACCTGGCGATGGAACTGATAGGTGTAGCCCGTCAGGTTCGAGGCCATCACCGCGTCCTGGCTCGGCTGCCACAGCGGAATCTGGGGCATCAGGTCGAAGTTCATCGCGTTCAGCACCTTGCCGTCGGCTTCGTACTTGGCCTTGTCAGCCTCGAAACGAGCCTTCTGCGCGACCGCGGTCAGCTCGGCATTGTCGATAGAGCTGTAGTTCCAGCGTTGATTGCCGGTGTAGAAGTTGCGGTAGAAGTAGTCGGTCGACGGCAGCCAGGCGACGATGCCCTCGGTGAAGAAGGGCAGCTTCTTCTCGGTGATCTGAGTCGACATCTGCGCATCCGGCAGCTTCTGGATATCGACCTTGATGCCGATCTTGGCGAGCGATTCCTTCAGCAGCGCAGCCATCGGCTCAGCAGTTGCCGACTGGCCCACATTGAAGCTGAACGTGGTCGAGAAACCGTCCGGATAGCCTGCGGCCTTCAGATAGGCCTTGGCTTTTTCGATATCGAGTTTGATCGGCTGCTTGATCGGGAATGCGCCCGATGGCGGCTTGCCATCGGCCCAGGTCGCGCCGGCCAGCAAATCACCGCGGCTGAAGAGCGCCGCCTTGAACATATCGTCATAAGGTAGCGCATAGGCCACGGCACGGCGCACGTCCGGCTTGTCGAAGGGCGCCATCTGGTTGTTCATCGAGATGAAGGTGATGGCGTTATACTGCGGCGTCGAGATCACCTGCAGCTTGCCCTTGGCCTCTAACGCCTGCGCGTCGCTGGCCTGCAGGTCGATGACGATATCAGCGTCACCTTTTTCAACCAGGTTGGCGCGCGTTGCCGGTTCCGGCACCGACTGGATGATCAGGCGCTTGAAGAAAGCCTGCTTGTCGCCGGCGGCACGATTCCAGGCGTCGTTGCGCTTGAGGATGACCTGCTCGCCGGGCTTGAAGGTCTCGACGATATAGGCGCCGGATCCGGCAGTGTTTTCCTTGAGCCAGGCCTGTGCCCACGGATCTTCCTCGGTGGCGTGGGCCTTGGCGAGTTTCGAATTGATGATGATTGGATAGACGGTTGCGAGGTTTGGCAGGGCCAGTTTGTCCGGCTGCGGCAGTGTTACTTCGAATGTCGTGGGATCGATCACCTTGAACTGGCTGGCATCGGTGAGCGAACCGGTCAGCAGCTGCGCCTTGCCGAGGATCTTGGCTGTGACGGCGCGGTCGAGCGACCACTTCACGTCCTCGGCCGTGACCGGCGAGCCGTCCTGGAATTTCGCGTCGTTGCGCAGCTTGAAGGTGATCTTCAGGCCATCCGGGCTGACAGAGTAGGACTCTGCGAGTTCGCCGCGGATCGTGTCGAGATCGAACACCCATTTGCCATTCAGCTGCTTGCGGCCGAACGAGACGAGACGGTCATAGGTCGAGAGGCTGACGGCGAAGGCTTCGCGGGTCGAGCCGGGAATATTGGGATCGAGCGTGTTGACGGCGGCGCCGGTCACGTAACGCAGCGTCTCGGCGCGGGTCTGCGCCTTGGCAGGAACGGCAGCGGTGAAAAATGCCAGCGCTGCGGCGGCGCCGAGCATCTGCTTGGAATAGATCAGTCCCATAACCCTATCCTCTGAATTCGACGGAAACTCTGAACGGACTCGTCAGTGCCTGACCTGTCGAGCGACCCATCCACTGAAGCAAGGAACGCGCCAAACGATGGTCGATAGGTGCCAAGCGGAGAACTTTCCCCGTCGGAATAATTTGGTCCTTTAGCTTTTTGCCGCAGCTTCCGTCGTCCTTGCAATGGTCACTTGTGGAACGTCGTAGGCCTCGAACGCGGTCCAGTATCGCTCGATATCCGCGCGGAACAAGCCGCGCGTCAGGCCATGCACCAGTTTCGGGATCGCGGTGGTCATCGCATTGATCGATGACCCCGACGGGCCGAAGCTCATGGTGGACGCAATTGCGAAAAGATGGATGTCGGCGATCCACGGCGTGGTGCCGGGAACGCGTTCCATCAGCGCGTAATCATCGCCGAGATATGGAAAACGGCCGAGGCGCGGGCTGAACTCGGTATCCGGCGGCTGGTAGCGATCAGACCAGATCGCGATATTGCCGGCGCAGCTCTGTAGCTCACGACGGCCTGCGAAATCCATGTCGATTCCGGTTCCGCAGATCACGAAGTCTGCGGTGAAGGTACCCTGTGGCGTCTGTAATGCAACTTGGTTGCCTATTTTTTGTGCCGACTGAACGGGCGCGTTCTCGTGGAGATGGAAGCCGGCATGCCGCGCACAGCGATCCCAGGTCGGTTGTGGAAAGCCTTCGCGCAAATCCATCAGCCGGCGCATGAAGCGCCAGCGCCAGGCATCGTCGAGCTCGCTGAAGTGACGCAGCAACCCGCGGAACGTCAGCCAGTGATAGGGCTGCACGATCTGGATTTCCGCGCGGCGGCACAACAGGTGCACCTCAGCGCCGGCTTCGAGTGCGGTTGCCGCATTGTCGAAGGCGGATGCGCCGGCGCCGATCACGGCGACGGTCTTGCCGCGCAGAGCTTCGAAATCGATATCCGCGGATGCATTCACGCAAAGCGATGATGGCAGGTGCTGGAGTTGCTCCGGGATCATCCAGTCGCCCATGCCTTCCTGTCCGGTCGCCAGCAGCACCTTGCGCGCATGGATGATTTCGATGCCGCCGGCGCTTTGTACGGTTGCTGCAAGCAAGCCGTTGGCGGCAGGCCCAATGTCCAGGACCTCGCAGCCATTGCGTACAGGAACGCCGGTGATGCGCCTGAACCAGAGCAGATAGTCCGCCCAGTGTCCGCGCTGGATGCGATCGAGCGCCTGCCAGTGATCCTTCCCGAACATGGCTTCGTGCCATGACTGATAGGTGAGAGCGGGAATATCGAGATCAGGGCCGGTGAAGTGTTTGGGGCTGCGCAGCGTTGGCATGCGGGCGTAGGTGAGCCAGGGGCCTTCGCGGCCTTCGGCGCTTTTGTCGACAACGAGTATATTGGTGACCTGCGACCGCAGCAGGCCAAAGGCCGCTGTGACGCCGCCCTGGCCGGCGCCGACGATCAGCACGTCCAGCGCGGCTGTGCCGTCCGGCGCGGATTTCGGCTGCAGCCACGGCATGTTCGGATGGGCGATCTTGTGGAGATCGGCGCGGACCTGCGCTTCCAGCGCTGCGAGAGCGTCGCTCATGCTGCGAGCCATCCGCCATCGACCGGCATGACCGTGCCGGTCGTGAACGAGGATGCATCGCTCGCCAGATGCAGCGCGGTCTGCGCGACTTCCTCGGCCAGACCGAACCGCTTCATGGCGTGACGATTGCGCGAAGCATCGCGCACGGGGGCGGGGTCCGCATGGCGCGCGAAACTGCGGCGCAGCAGCGGCGTGTCGATAGCGCCCGGCGCGATCGCATTGACGCGAATGCCATCAGTCGCGAAATCCACCGCCATGGTGCGCGTCAGGCTGATGATCGCGCCTTTCGCCGCGATATAGGCGCTGTTGCCCTTGCCGCCGGCGATCGCGAGCTGCGAAGCCAGCGTAATGATCGAGCCCTTGCCTTGCTTCTGCATTTGCGGGACGGCCGCACGCGCCCACAGCCAGGTGCCGCCGACATTGGTGCGAAACACGGCGTCCCAATCTTCTCGCGCTGTGGTCACCACGGTGCCGCCGCAGGAAAAGCCGGCCGAGGTCATCAACACGTCGAGCTGACCGCGCCGCGCGACGATCTCTCCGACCACGGTCTGCGCAAAATCGCCGTCGCCGACATCGCCGACATGCATCGATGCCTCGTTTGCATTAGGCAGCATCGCCAGTGTTTCTTTCAGGCCGG
Source organism: Tardiphaga sp. OK246 (assembly GCF_900188215.1). Classification (NCBI taxonomy): domain Bacteria; kingdom Pseudomonadati; phylum Pseudomonadota; class Alphaproteobacteria; order Hyphomicrobiales; family Nitrobacteraceae; genus Tardiphaga; species Tardiphaga sp. OK246. The sequence goes on along the minus strand of NZ_FZOX01000010.1, from coordinate 79,983 downwards.
CCTCGTCGCGATCGACCAGTGAGACAAACGCGCCTTCCTGTGCGAACAGCACGGCACTGGCCTGGCCGATGCCGGAGCCCCCGCCGGTGATGATTGCTGTACGTCCCTGAAGTCTCATGTCATCACCCTATGCTGTGCCGCGCCGACCAGTCGATCAGATCCGCGGCTGAGTCGGCGCAGCCGAATTTGGCGCGCCATCCGAATTCCTGCTCCAATCGCGCGACCGATAGCGGTGCCCTGTCGCTGTCACTGTGCAGATCGATGGTTGGGGTTTCGCCGACGCTGGCCAGGCGGCAAACAAAGCCCGGATGGGATTCCGCCAATTGCTGCCCCCACTCCAGCGCTGACCACGGCGCGGCGGTTGAGATGTTGTAGAGGCGATGCTGCGTCTTCGGCGCCTCGATCAGCAAAGTCATGGCATCGGCGACATCAGGCGCGTAGATCCAGTCCCGCACACCCGAGCGCGCCAGAATGGCTTCGCGCTGTTTGGCCTGCGCCGTGAAAATCTGCATCAGCGGGCTGAGCGTATCCCGTACGCCTGTTGCACGCTCCCATGATCCAAACACGGCGCTGAGCCGCACGCTAATGAAATCGGTCTGCCACAGCGCGGCAAGACGCGATGCGACCTTCTCGGATGCGAATTTGGTGATGGCATAGAGCGAGACGGGATCGCAGGGCAATTCTTCGTCGAGAACAGGATATTTGAACGCGGAGGCGCCGTATGCACCAGCAGATGACAGATTGATCACGCGTTTGACGCCATTGCGGCGTGCTGCCGCGAGGATCGGCGTTTGCGCCATCAGGTTGACTTGCAGGATGCTTTCCGGATCGGCGGCATCGCGCTCTGTGCTTGCCGTGATCGCAGCGCCGAGAATGATGGCATCGAAGCCGGCCGCGATGACACTGTCGATCAGTGCTCGGTCAAGCACATCGCCGTCGATCACTGAAAGCCTGTCGCCATGATCAGCGAAGGCAAGCTGCGCCGCCGGTGGCAGGCCTGCGCGGTCGAACAGGGTCACCACATGGCCGCGCTTCAACAGGGCTTCCGCGATATTCAGCCCGACAAAGCCGGTGCCGCCAAAAACGAGAATCTTCATCGATCAGCCTATGAACCGCGGGGCGGTCCTTTGCCCCTCTTTGGACCATCGCGCTCGATGCCCCAAGCACGTTTTGCAGGCGTGTGGCGCACAGTTGAGTGGCAGTCGGAAGCAATAATTTGACGCAGCCTGAGCTTGTCGCATCTTGTGACTGATGTCACTCGCCGGCGAATTTTCGGCAATGGCCGCTTTCGCGATTGCCGTCCGCCATTTCCCGGCAAGGGTGCGACATCAACGGCCGCGTAACAGCGCGCGGTCGTCGCGCGCGCAGGCAGTGATGAATTCCAGCACGGCGCGCACCGACGGCTGATCGACGAGGTCGGGATGGGCCAGCAGCCAGATGTCTGAGAGGCTGGCCAGCTTCTGCGGTGCGACGCGGACCAGATCCGGATGGGCGTCGCCGACGATGCATGACAGCACGCAGATGCCGATCCCTGCGCGGACCGCTGCGAGCATATCCGCTTGCGACGAGCAGCGGATGGCGACGGTCGCATCCTTGGTGATGTGGTCGCTCCAGCGCCCCAGTTCGGAATTCGACGATTTGTCGGCGAAGCCGATGACCGTATGGTCTTTCCACGCAGCGCGCTGCTCCGGCAGCGGGTATCGCGCCGCATAGTCGCGCGAGGCATAGAAGCCGACGCCGAGCTTGGCTATTTTCCGTCCCGTGAGATTTTCGTCGCCGGTCTGATAGAGGCGCAGCACGATATCAGCTTCGCGCTTGCGCACGCTGACCGGGAAGGGATGCGTCACCAGCTGGATCTCGACATGCGGATGCTGGCGGATGAAAGCACCGATATGCGGCATCAACCAGAAGTTCGCCAGCGTCGGTCCGATCGACACCTTGACCACGCCGCGTGCGCTCTGGCCCGACGCGCCGGCGGCAGCTTCTGCTTTCAGCGCGGCCTCGGCCATCGCTTTGGTGCTCTCGTGAAACCGCCGCCCGCGGGCAGTCAGCACCAGCCCTTCGTCGGAGCGCACGAACAGCTTGGTGCCAAGTTGCTTCTCCAGCGCCGCGACCTCGCGGCTGACGGTCGGGTGGCTGGTGCGCAACTGCCTGGACGCGCCGAGATAGCTTCCGGCGTCGACCACGGCATTGAAGGTGCGACAGAGATCCCAGTCCATGTGATCAAATCCGGAAGGCCTATTGTTCAAATTCGAACAACACGCACGGGCGGTCAACCCCTATAGTTCGGTTATAAAAAATATAAGGAAACGCTTATGTCGCTCCCCAAAGCTCTCGATGGCACCCTCGAGCTGCCTGTGCTCGGTTCCCCGCTGTTCATCGTCTCCGGTCCTGAACTCGTCATTGCGCAATGCAAGGCCGGTATCGTCGGTTCGTTTCCAGCGCTGAATGCGCGGCCGGTGGAAGTGCTCGATCAGTGGCTGACGCGCATCGAGGATGAGCTCGGCGAATACAAAGCGAAGAATCCCGGCAAGAAGGTCGCGCCCTATGCGGTCAACCAGATCTGCCACGCGTCCAACGACCGGTTGATGAAGGACATGGAAACCTGTGTGAAGCACAAGGTTCCGATCATCATCACCTCGTTGCGCCCGCCCTCGGAGATCGTCGAGGCCGCGCATTCCTATGGCGGCGTCGTGTTTCATGACGTTATCAACGTCAAGCATGCGCGCAAGGCAGCCGAGCAGGGCGTCGATGGCCTGATCCTGGTCTGCGCCGGTGCCGGGGGTCATGCCGGTACGTTGTCACCCTTCGCGCTGGTGCGCGAAGTGAAGCAGTGGTTCAAGGGGACTGTGCTGGTATCTGGTGCAATCTCCGACGGCTACGGGATTGCGTCGGCGCTCGCGCTCGGCGCAGATCTCGCTTATATGGGCACGCGCTTCATTGCGACCGAAGAAGCTAATGCCGACCCGGCCTACAAGAAGGCGCTGACCGAATTCGCCGCGCATGACACGGTCTACACCAACCTGTTCACCGGTATTCACGGCAACTATCTCGGCCCGTCCATCGCAGCCGCCGGCCTCGATCCCGACAATCTTCCGGTGGCTGACAAGACCAAGATGAACTTCGGCTCCGGCGGTAACATGAAGGTCAAGGCCTGGAAGGACATCTGGGGTTGCGGCCAGGGTATCGGCCAGATCGTTGATGCTCCCCCGGTGGCAGAACTCGTGGATCGCCTGAAGCGCGAATATGCGGAAGCGACCGGAGACTTTGCGAGACGGGCACGCGCATAAGCGCGGCCCGATAAAAATATAACGGGGAGAAGACAATCATGACATCAGTCATGCTGAGGACGCTTGGGCTGTTCGCTTTTGCCGTCTGCGTGAATGCGCCGACGCAAGCTGCGGCCAACAGCAAGGAAGAGATCAAGATCGGGCAGACGCTTCCCTATAGCGGGCCGCTCTCGGGCTTCGGCGTGATCGGCCGCGCGCAGGAAGCCTATTTTGCCAAGCTCAACGCCGAAGGCGGCATTAACGGGCGCAAGATCAAGTTCATCAGTCTCGATGACGCCTATTCGCCGCCGAAGACCGTGGAGCAGACCCGCAAACTGGTGGAGCAGGATGAGGTTCTGATGATGTTCGGGACGCTCGGCACCGCGACCAACAACGCGGTGCATCGCTATTTGAACAGCAAGAAAATTCCGCAGCTGTTCGTGCTATCAGGCGCGACCAAATGGGCGGATCCGAAAGGTTTTCCGTGGACCATGCCGGGCATGGCCGCCTATGAATCGGAAGGCGTTGTCTACGCCAAGCACGTGTTGAAGACCAAGCCGGGTGCCAAGATCGCCATTCTCGCGCAGAACGACGATCTCGGCAAAGACTATGTGGCTGGCTTTAAACGTGCGCTGGGCGACAAGGCCGCCAGTATGATCGTATCCGAGGCGACCTATGAGACCAGTGCGCCGACGATCTCGTCGCAGCTTGCGGCGCTCAAATCGTCCGGCGCGAATGTGCTGTTTGGCGCGGTGGTCGGCAAATTCTCGTCGCAGATGATCAAGGGCGCTGCGGAAATCGGCTGGAAGCCGGACCTGATGTTCGTCCCCACGTCCGCTTCGTCGATCACCTTTCTGGAGCCGGCAGGTCTGGACAACGCCACCGGCCTGATCACGTCGAGTTATCAGAAAGACATCAATGACGCGTCATGGGCCAACGACGAGGACGTGAAGGCCTATTTCGCTTTCATGAAAGAGAGCCTGCCGTCAGCCGATCCGCGCAACACCAATTATGCGACCGGCTTCCTGAATGCGCATCTCATCACGCATATCCTGAAAGCGTGCGGCGATGACGTCAGCCGGGAGAATATCCTGCGTCAGGCGACGTCGATGAAGAACGTCAAGCTGCCGCTGTTGCTGTCGGGCGTCACGGTCAATACCGACAAGGATGACTATCTTTCGTTCCAGCAACTGCGGCTGCGCCGTTTCAACGGCAAGAACTGGGAAGGCTTTGGCGAATTGCTCGACGACCAGTGAGCATCTGTACCATCACATCGACAGAACAAGGATCGAAGCCAGCGATGGCTTCGATCGATTCAAGAACAATATAAGGGCGGACAATGATTATCAGCGGCGACCGGGCGATCAGCTATCCGGACATCATGCAGCGCATTGCCAAGGTGGCGACCGGGTTCAAGAGCCTCGGCGCAGGCGCCGATGCGCCGGTCGGCATGATGCTGCGCAACGATTTCGCGCTGTTCGAGACGGCGTTCGGCGCAGGTGCGCTCGGCGCGCGTGTGGTCCCGATCAACTGGCACCTTAAAGGTGAGGAGGTCAGCTACATCCTCGCCGACAGCGGTGCGAAACTGCTGGTCTGCCACGCTGATCTTTTGCCGCAGATCAAAGATAATTTGCCCGCGGGATTTCCGATCCTGATCGTCCGCACGCCGCCGGAGATCGCAGTCGCCTATGGTGTTGCCGAAGCTGCGACCGAGGTGCCTGCAGGCGCCACGGACTTCGATGTCTGGCGCGAGTTGCATGCGCCGATGGAGAACGTTCCCAAGCGCGCGCTGACCATGTTCTACACGTCGGGCACCACGGGCCGTCCCAAGGGCGTGACCCGCGCGGCCATGACGCCGGAACAGGCTGCGGCATCCGAGCGCGTCGGCGGCATCGCCTATGGGCTGAAGCCGAACGAGGATCAGATCATCCTGATGAACGGGCCGATGTATCACTCGGCGCCAAGCTCCTACGGGCTGATGGCATTCCGTCATGGCAGCACGATCGTGCTCGAACCGCGTTTCGATCCCGAGGATCTGCTGCAGCTCACCGAGAAGCACCGCATCACCAACATGCATATGGTGCCGACTATGTTCGTGCGGCTGCTGCGTCTGCCGGACGAGGTGAAGTCGCGCTACGACCTGTCGTCGCTGCGCTTCATCATCCATGGCGCAGCGCCGTGCCCGATCCATGTCAAGCAGGCGATGATTGCGTGGTGGGGACCGGTGATCAACGAATATCTCGGTTCCACCGAAACCGGGGTACCGATCTGGCATTCATCGGAGGAGGCGCTGAGGAAGCCGGGCACCGTCGGTCGCACCATCGAGGGGGGCGTGGTCAAGATCTTCGATGCGGACGGCAAGGAATGTCCGGTCAATGTGCCCGGTGAAATCTTCATGCGGCAGACCTCGGTGCCGGATTTCGACTATCAGGGCCGCCCCGACGCACGGGCCGAAGCCGGCCGCGAGGGCCTGATCAGCGTCGGTGACGTCGGCTATCTCGACGGGGACGGCTATCTCTTCATGTGTGATCGCAAGCGCGACATGGTCATCTCCGGCGGCGTCAACATCTATCCCGCCGAGATCGAGAACACGCTGATCGGCATGGACGGCGTGCGGGACTGCGCGGTGTTCGGCGTGCCCGACGACGAATTCGGCGAACGACTGGTGGGCTGCGTCGAACTCGAAGATGATACGCAACTCTCCTCGTCCGAGATCCAAGCCTATCTCAAGCAGCGGCTTGCCAACTTCAAGGTGCCGAAGGAAATCCACTTCCACACGGCGCTGCCGCGCGAGTCGACCGGCAAGATCTTCAAGCGCAAGCTGCGCGATCGATACGGTGCCGCGCCGGCTGCTTAATCGCCAATGTTCGTCGCAAGGGCTCCTTGCAATGACGGCGGCTCGTTGCTCGGCGCCTTTTCTCTTTCGAGGACAGCGGCGATCAGGTGTTGATCCAGACCGCCTTGATGTTCAGATATTCGTCGACGTGGTGGACGCCGGACTCGCGTCCGTAGCCACTCATCTTGTAGCCGCCAAACGGCACGGCAGGATCCATCGCCTGATAGCAATTGATCCAGACCGAGCCGGCCTGCAGGGACTTCGCGAGGCGATGCGCCTTGCTGACATCCCTGGTCCAGACGCCGCTGCCGAGGCCGAAGGTGGTGTTGTTGGCGCGCTGCACCAGTTCGTCCATGTCGGTGAAGGAGATCGCCGAAATCACCGGCCCGAAGATCTCTTCCTGCGCGATCTTCATGCTGTCCTGGACGTTGGCGAACACGGTCGGCTGCACGAAGAAGCCCTTCGACAGTTCGCCGTCCATCAGGCGGCCACCGCCGGACAGCGCCTTGGCGCCTTCGCCGCTTCCGGTGGTGAGATAGCCGGTGACGCGGTCGAGCTGTTCCTTGGAGACCAATGGCCCGAGCTGGGTGTCGGGGTTGGCACCATTACCGACCTTCAGCTTCTTGGCGAATTCGGCGACGCGGCCAACGAATTCGTCATAGATCTTCTTTTCGACGAACAAACGCGTACCGGCGCTGCAGATCTGGCCTGAATTCGCGAACACCGCCATGGCAGCACCAGGAACAGCGGCATCGAGGTCGGCATCCGAGAACACGATGTTCGGCGACTTGCCGCCGAGCTCGAGCGACACGCGCTTGAGGTTGCCGGCCGAGGCGCGGATGATCGACTGGCCGGTGAAGTGGGAGCCGGTGAAGGCGACCTTGTTGACGTCCATATGCGAGGCCAGCGCGGCGCCGGCGGTTTCGCCATAGCCCGGCACGACGTTGATGACGCCAGCCGGGAAGCCGGCTTCCAAGGCCAGCTCTCCGAGGCGTAGCGAGGTCAGCGGGGCTTCTTCCGCCGGCTTCAGCACAATGGTGCAGCCGGTGGCGATGGCAGGGCCGATCTTCCAGATGCTGGCTGACAGCGGCGAGTTCCACGGAATGATCGCGCCGACGACGCCGACGGGCTCCTTCAGCGTGTAGGAGAAGATCTCGCCCGGCAGCGAGTTCTCGATGGTCTCGCCGTAGATCAGCGTGGCCTGGCCGGCATAGAAGCGCAGCATGCCGAGGATGCGCTGCTTGCCAGCGAAAGTGCGCATGACAGGCGCGCCCATATCGAGTGTATCGAGCATCGCGAGTTCATCGAAATGCTTCTCGACAAGCTCGGCGAATTTCAGCAGCAGCGCCTGGCGCTCGTAGGGCTTGGCCTTGCTCCATGGGCCTTCGAAGGCGCGGCGGGCGGCGGCGACCGCAAGGTCGATATCCCCAGCATCGCCTTCGGCGACGGTGGCGAGCAGTTCGCCGGTGGCCGGATTATGCGTCTCGAACTTCTTGCCGGATTGGGCGTCCTGCCATTTGCCGTCGATCAGCATCTGCTTGTAGGAGCCGTTCGCGTAAGGGTGCGCGGTGGCAGAGATTGGCTGCATCAAGCCCATAATGTGATCCTCCCGGACGTTTGTTTGAAGTGCCGTTGTAGCGCGCGGAATATATCGTTTTCGCGAAACGGGTAAAGGCGGGGAACCCGACTCGACTTGCATGGGAGGTCTTCGCGACCAATTCATGATCGTGAATTTACGTCTGGAATCGTTCAGCTGATCTCGTGGATCCAGCGCGTGAAAATGCGATCGGCCTGGGCTGGCAGTCGGTTGGCGACGGCAGCGGTGCTTGAACGCAGTTGCGCGATGGGAATGCCGGCGGCGGCCAGTTCGACCGCGTGACCGACATACCATTCCTCGAGCTGCCGTGGATCGGCTTCGAGATGGAACTGCAGCGCCAGTGCATGGCGACCATAGGCAAAGGCCTGATTGTCATAGGCATCGTTCGAGGCCAGACGGATGGCACCCTCCGGCAGATCGAAGGTGTCGCCATGCCAATGCAGAACGCTGGCGCCATCCTCTGCCAGCGGCGCGAGGCATGAGGCTGCGCCCTGCTTGGTCGGGGATACCTGGCCCCAGCCGATCTCCTTGATGCCGCCGGCATAAACGCGGGCGCCGAGCGCGCGGGCCATCAATTGTGCGCCAAGGCAGATGCCGAGCGTAGGGCGTCCCTGCGCGAGGCGCCGTTCCAGCAGGGCGATCTCACGTGTCAGGAACGGGTAGGCGTCGGCCTCATAGACGCCGATGGGTCCGCCGAGGACGACGAGCAGATCGGCATCTTCGATGGAGCGGTGGGAGACATCATCGATGGCGGCATCGCAGAACGAGACGTCCCATCCCTCACGATCCAGTACCGACGAGAGCAGGCCCAGGTCCTCGAAAGCGACATGACGCAGGGCGACGGCAGAACGCCGGTGACGGTTCATGAAGGAGAGCTCACGCGCAATTGACCGGCAATCGTTATATCCATAAGAATATAACGATCAACAACCATTTGCGCGACGTACGGATGCGCTGGGTGCCTCAGACGTTGAGATTCATCCAGACGGCCTTCGGCTCGGTAAAGTTCTCAAGCGCCGCATCGCCGTGTTCGCGGCCGAAGCCGGAATCGCGCGAGCCGCCCCAGGGGAGCCGGACATCCGTATAGCCATAGGTGTTGATCCACACGGTGCCGGCTTTCACCTGTTTGGCGAAGCGCTGCACGCGGCCGATATCCGAGCTCCAGACACCGGCGGCGAGGCTGTATTTGGTGCCATTGGCCTTGCTGATGGCATCGGCCTCGTCGAAGAACCTGATGATGCTGACGACCGGGCCGAAGATCTCCTCCTGCGAGACGCGCATCTCGTGGTCGACATTGCCGAACACTGTGGGGGCGACGAAATAGCCGCGGTCGCCGATCCGGGTGCCGCCGGTCGTCACAGTCGCGCCTTCCTTGGTGCCGATATCGACATATTCCAGCACCCGCTTCATCTGCAATTCGGAGACGATAGGTCCCATTGTCGTACCGGACAGCGCGGGATCGCCGACGCGGATGGCCTTGGCGCGGGTCGTCATGCGCTCCACGACCTCGTCATAGACCGACGCATGCGCGAGAATGCGCGAACCGGCCGAGCAGACCTGGCCGGAATTGAAGAAGATGCCGGAAGCGGCGGCCTTGGCGGCGGAATCCAGATCGGCGTCGTCGAAGATCACATTGGCCGATTTGCCGCCGAGTTCGAGCGTGACGCGTTTCAGATTGCCGGCGGCGCCGGCGAGGATTTCGCGGCCGACGGTCGGCGATCCCGTGAAGGTGATCTTGTCAATGTCGGGGTGATCGACCATGGCACGGCCGGCGGTCTTGCCAAATCCCGGCACGATATTCAGCGTGCCGGGCGGCAGGCCGGCGTCCAGTGCCAGTTCGCCAATCCGCAGTGCCGAAAGCGGCGTGATCTCGGCCGGCTTCAGCACGACGGTGCAGCCACAGGCCAGCGCCGGTGCGATCTTCCACATCCCGATCATCAGCGGGAAATTCCATGGCACGATGGCGCCGACGACGCCGATCGGCTCACGCACCGTATAGGTCAGTGCGTCATGGCGCGCCGGGATCACCTGTCCGTTGATCTTGTCGGCCCAGCCCGCATAGTAGCGCAGCGTGTCGATGGCGGCAGGCAGGTCCTGGCGCTGCACGGCGGCGAGCGGCTTGCCGGTGTCGAGACTTTCCAGCGCGATCAGTTCCTGCGCGTGATCTTCCAGCAGTTGTGCAAAGCGCTGCAGGACAAGACCGCGATCGGCCGCGCGCATGCGGCCCCACGGACCCTCAAGCGCCTTGCGCGCCGCGCGGACGGCGCGGTCGATGTCGCTGGCATCGGCTTCGGCGACGACGGCGATGATCTCGCCCGTCGCGGGATTGAGGACATCGAAATATCGGCCGGACAACGGCTCGACCTGCTGGCCGTCGATGAGGAGACGTTTGCGCGTCAGTTTCGACGATGCAGAAATGGCAAGATCAGCATGTGAGATCTCTGGCATGGTGTATACCTCCCGATGTTTCGACGATCGGATCAGGAGGGGCATCGACAGTAAATATGAGAACGTGAGTCACGGCGCGGCGGCACATATGCAATCGTGAACATAGGTGGCAGGGCGATAGGAAGCACGATGCGCATCGATATCGAAACTATCTGGCGATTCTGCAAGCCGGGTTCGCGGCAGCCGACATCAGTGATGCTCGGCTTTCTCAAGGACATCAACGAGACCGGCAAGCTGACGCTCGCGGCCAGCCGCAACCAGCTGTCCTACCGCCATGCGTGGAGCCTGGTGAATGACTGGTCGGCCTTCTTCGGCGTGCCGGTGGTCGAGCGCAGCAAGGGCAAGGGCACCAAGCTGACGGCGTTCGGCGAGAAATTGGTCTGGGCCGGCGAGCGGCTGGAAGCGCGGCTCGGACCGCAGCTCGACAATCTGGCGCAGGAACTGGCGACCGAACTCAAGGAGCTGCTGCCCAATCATCCCGCGGTCATCCGCGTTCATGCCAGTCACGGTTTTGCCGTGTCGAAACTGCGCGAGATGCTGAACACCACGGCGGGCACGGGTATCGATCTGCGCTATGTCAGCAACCAGACCTCGCTGGTGTCGCTGGCGCATAACACCTGCGATCTCGCCGGCGTGCATCTGCCGCGCGGCGAACTGCGCAAGCGCAGCGTCAATGCCTGCAAGGAGTGGGTCGACAACCGCGTCCATCGCGTTGTCGGTTTCGCGACCCGCGAAATGGGGCTGATGGTGAAGCCGGGCAATCCGCTGCGCATCACCTCCATGGAAGCGCTGATCAATCCTGCGATCCGCTTCGTCAATCGCGATCAGGATTCCGGCACGGGATTGCTGTTCGATCAGCTGCTTCGTCAACACAAGATCGATCCCGAGCAGATCAACGGTTATCAGCAGGTGGAGTTCACCCATGCGGCCGTCGCCGCTTATGTCGCCAGCGACATGGCCGACGTCGCCTTCGGCGTCGAGGCTGCGGCGCGGCAATTCGGGCTGGATTTCGTGCGGCTGCTGACCGAGGACTATTATTTCGTGTGCCGCGAGACGCTGCTCGATCAGGCCCCGATGCAGCACATTCTCGCGGTGCTGCGCGGCGCCGAGTTCCGTGACGCATTGGTGAAGCTGCCGGGCTATGCCGCGTCCGATACCGGCGCGATCAAGACCGTGAACGAGGTGTTTCACGGGAAGAAGTCATAGCCATGCGCGAACGGACGCCTGTCCATGCGTTAGCGCTGTTGTGAGATGCCAAGGCGCGCGTTGATGCTATACGCATTTGCGCAAACCTCCCAGTTCTGGAGAACATCATGTCCCATCCCGCTCTGTCCGCAGGCTCTGTTGCCGTCATTACTGGCGGTGCGTCAGGCATCGGCTTGGCCGCAGCGACGGCCTTTGCGCGACTGGGAATGCACATCTGCATCGTGGATCTTGGCGAGGATCGTTTGGCTGAGGCGGCTGGCAAGATCGCCGGTGTGGGGCGCGGCGGGCGTGACGATGTGATGACGGCCGCTGTCGATGTCAGTGACGTCGGCGCGATGACCAGACTCACGGCCGATGTGCAGGCCCGCTTCGGCGGCTGCGATGTGCTGATGAACAATGCCGGCATTCAGGTGCCGACCTCGGCGCTCGGTCCGCGCGAGAATTGGGAGCGGCTGCTCGGCGTCAATCTGTGGGGCATCGTCAATGGTTGTCAGGCCTTCGCTGCGGACATGATCGCGCGCAAGCGGCCGGGCCTGATCATCAATACGGGCTCCAAGCAGGGCATCACAACGCCGCCCGGCAATCCCGCCTACAATGTCTCCAAGGCCGGCGTGAAAGCCTATACCGAAGCGCTGGCGCACGAGCTGCGCAACACCGAGGGATGTCAGGTCTCCGCACATCTGCTGATCCCCGGCTTTGTCTTCACGCCGCTCGCAGCTGGCGGGCGCAGCGAGAAGCCGGATGCAGCGTGGACAGCCGAGCAGACCGTGGACTTCATGATGCAACGGCTCGAAGCCAGCGACTTCTATATTCTCTGCCCAGACAACGATGTGCCGCGCGCGCTCGACGAACGCCGCATGTTGTGGGCCATCGGCGACGTCGTGGAAAATCGACCGGCGCTGTCGCGCTGGCATCCCGGCTATGCCGACGCCTTTGCGGACTTCGTCAAACGCAAATAAAACAACAAAGGAGAAACGCCGTGGACTATGTCAAATTTGGAAATACAGGCCTGGATGTCTCACGTCTGTGTCTGGGGTGCATGACCTATGGCGTCTCCGATCGCGGCGCGCATGCATGGACGCTGGACGAGGACAAGAGCCGGCCGCTGATCAAGCATGCTATTGAGCTCGGCATCAATTTCTTCGACACGGCGAATGTCTATTCGGATGGCACCTCGGAAGAGATCGTCGGTCGCGCGCTGAAGGACTTCACGCGCCGTGACGATGTGGTGCTGGCGACCAAGGTCTTCAACCGGATGCGGCCGGGACCGAACGGGGCAGGCCTGTCGCGCAAGGCGATCATGACCGAGGTCGATCACAGCCTGCGCCGGCTCGGCACCGATTATATCGATCTCTACCAGATCCATCGCCTCGACAAGAACACGCCCATCGAGGAGACGCTTGAAGCGCTGCACGACGTCGTGAAAGCCGGCAAGGTCCGCTATATCGGCGCGTCCAGCATGTATGCATGGCAATTCTCCAAGGCGCTCTATACCTCGCGGCTGAACGGCTGGACCGAATTTGTCAGCATGCAGAACCATGTCAATCTGCTGAACCGCGAGGAAGAGCGCGAGATGCTGCCGCTCTGCGCCGACCAGAAGATCGCGGTCATGCCGTGGAGCCCGCTGGCGCGCGGGCGCCTGACGCGGGCCTGGGACGAGACCAGCGCGCGTCAAAATACCGATGAATTCGGCAAGACGCTCTATGTGCAGTCCGAGGAGTCCGATCGCAAGATCGTCGAGCAGGTTGCTGCCGTCGCCAAGGCGCGCGGCGTTCCGCAGGCACAGGTCGCGATGGCCTGGCTGCTGCAGAAAAAAGGCATCACGTCACCGATCATCGGTGCATCGAAGCCGGCGCATCTGACGGATGCGGTGGCGGCGCTGTCGTTGAAGCTGACGAGTGAGGAGATCGCCTCGCTCGAAGCGCCGTATGTGCCGCATGCGGTGGCGGGGTTTGGTTAGCGCCCATTCACTGTCCTCATGGTGAGGAGCGCGCCGCTTGGCGCGCGTCTCGAACCATGAGTGTGTCGTGCATCCGTCGAGACGCGCGCGAAGTGCGCGCTCGTCAGGATGAGGACGGAGTGTTCGACTGAAACGACGTTCGTCTCAGCTGTACCGCTTCTCCTGACCATCGTCCGCATACCAGTCGAACGGTTCGTCCGAGAGATTGACGATCACGTTCTGGATCTGGGTGTATTCCTCATAGGCGACAATGCCGTTCTCGCGGCCGATGCCGCTCATCTTGAAGCCGCCCCAGGGCGAGCAGGGATCGATGCGGTGGTGGTCGTTGATCCAGACGATGCCGCTCTCCAGCCGATGCGCAACGCGGTGCGCGCGGGTGACGTCGCGGGTCCAGATCGAGGTGGCCAACCCGAACTCGGTGCCGTTGGACAGCGCGATGGCTTTCTCTTCGGTGTCGAACGGGATCACGACGACGACCGGCCCGAAGATCTCTTCCTGCGCAATGCGCATGCTGCCGGTCACGTTCGTGAAGATCGTCGGCTGATGATAATAGCCGTTCTCGAAGGCCTTACCGTCAGGACGCTTGCCGCCGGCGGCGAGCGTCGCACCTTCCTCGAGTCCGATCTTGACGTAGCGTTCGGTCAGCTCGCGCTGCTTCGCCGAGACCAGCGGGCCCATCTGCGTCGCCATGTCCTGCGGATCGCCGATCCGGATCGCATTGGTGCGCTTCACCAGTTCGGCGACGACGGCGTCATGCACGGAGCGTTGCACCAGCAGTCGCGCACCCTGGACGCAGGTCTGACCGGTTGCGATGAACGAGGCGAACAGGGCCGCCGCGATGCCGCGCTCGATCGGCGTATCGTCGAACAGGATGACCGCGGCCTTGCCGCCAAGCTCGGCTGCGACCTTGGTGAGGTTGGCGCCAGCCATGGACGCCACCATCTTGCCGGTCTCGGTGCCACCGGTGAGGTCGATCTTCTTGATGCGCTTGCTGGTGGTCAGCGCCTTGCCGGCGGTGGCACCGTAGCCGGGGACGACATTGTAGACGCCGTCGGGCACGCCGGCTTCCTTGAAGATATCGCCGAGCAGCAGCGGCGTGATCGGCGCCAATTCGCTCGGCTTCACCACCATCGTATTGCCGGCCGCCATCGACGGCGCGATCTTCTTGGTGAGGATCAGGAGCGGATGATTCCATGGCGTCACATGGCCGACGACGCCGAGCGGGACACGGCGGGTATAATTCAGGAAGTTGCCGCCGAACGGCGGCACGGTGTCCTCATGAGTGCGCGCCAGAGCGCCGAAATAGCGAAACCATTCCGGCAGCCGGCCGAGCTGGGCGGTCATTTCGCGGCGGGCGCGGCCGATCTGATCGACCTCGATGGTCACCAGTTCGGGGAGCTTTTTGGCCAGAAGTTCGCCAGCCCGGTGCATGATGTCGCCGCGGACCGCGCCCGGTGTCGCCGCCCAGATTTTGCCGGCGCGTTCGGCGGCGTCGATGGCCAGATCGATATCCTTTTCGTCCCCCTCGGCGACATCGGCCAGATGGCTGCAGTCCTTCGGGTTCTCGATCTTGATGGTGCGGCCGGTCGAGGCTGGCTGAAACCGGCCATTGATATAAAGCCCGAACGGGCGACCATCGTTCATCATTGGCATGTCCTTGAATTTGCATCGTGATCGGCCTGACGGCGGTAGCCGGTTCGGCGGACTATGACTAATCAGAAACAAGTGATTTTGCGATCAACGCGCGGTTGCAGCGCGGCGATTGAAACGGGTCGCCTAAACCGATTGCAGAAAGTCGCTTGTGGATTCTTTGAACCCGGAAAGGCGCTCTTAACCGGTATTCATGCACGTTGGCGATGACGCCAACGACTCCGGTATCGTTTAATATTGATGCAACGCTCAGCCGATTATTGAAGGCAACCGAAAGCGCGGCAGGAGATTTTTTCAATGACCAAGTTAGACGCGGAAGTCGACGATCTCATCGCCGCCTGCCACGGCGACACCCGCGGTACCGTGGCAGCACTCATTCTCGTCAATCAGCAACTCGAGACCGAACTGGCCGAGCTGCGTGCGCAGATGGCCGCACGGCCGTTCGATGAGCAGATGGCGCACGCCGTTCTGCACTGATTGGTGACTTGATGCAGCGCAAGTGCGCCACAAGATTCGCGGTGTATAAATTCAATCTCGGCTGGGATTCGGAGCGCCCTTTTGGCGTAATCGGAATTCCGGGATGGAGGTTTGAATGCCCAGACAATTTGGATTGAAGGCGACATCGATTGCAGCGTCGACGCCCGCGACGGCGTGCAAAACGACGCTTGGCCTGATCGGATGGATGTTTGCGCCGAAGAACCGCGTGTCGCGTGGCGCCGCAGCGGTGAGGCGCTCATCGGCATATACGGCGTTGCCCTATGCGCCAGCAAGCTGGCGCGGCTCCCGGGGCCGGCGATCGGTCTCGGTCAACTGAAATCCGTGTGACGTCGCGCGCTAGCGTGTCGAGCGTTTGTCCGGCGTGGCTCGTTCCTTAATTGGCGGCTCTTCCAGAAATTTGTTGGTCGGGGATGGGTCGTCCGTCAGCCAGTCCACGAAGTGGACGGCATTCTCGATCCAGTCCATCAATCTCGTCCAGGCGCGTGTCAGGGCATGTGGCATACCGATTAGTCGCAGATAGCGCGGCTCGGGTTCAGTGGAGCAGCAAGAGCAGTGGATTGGGCTGTCAGGCGGCCTTCATCATTGTCGGTTTATCGTTTCCAGTTGTGCAGTCGGCAGCGATCTGATCGTCACCCAGTTGCCTGCGACGCAGGGCGGACTGCATCTTGCCGAACACCTCGACGACAGTACGGAGCTCCCTGCGCAGCTCTTCGATCTGCGTCGGTCTCGGTCCCTCGTGATATCCCCGCAAATACCTAGCCGCGGCGACGATCTCCGGCGAAAGCGGCGCCTTCAGCTTGACGGCGAGCACCAGTCCTTCTCCGATCGCCTGCTGCAGGAATGCTATCGTATCTGCGAGCAACAGTTCGCGTCCCTCATGCCTGTTCATGATGTCGCCGCCGATTCGCTTAGGTTGACGCTGAGGGAAGGGTGCCGCGGTATGGGTAATGAATAGTCACGGAAAACCTTGCGCAGATTGATGGGGTCATCAATGCGGAGGTTGAGGCCGGCGCGACTCGATTCAGTCGTGACGGAACGAGCGAGCCAGTTGGTCCTCGATCGGCTTGCGGAGATAGGCGAACGCGGTACGGGAGCCATTCTGAATATAGGCTTCGACCGGCATGCCCGGCACAAGTGCCTTCCCGCCGAGCTTGGCGAGTTCTCCGTCGATGAGGCTAATGCGCGCTACATAATAGGACGCGCCGGACTGCTGGTCTTTTGTGAGATCGGCCGCTATGCGGGTAAGCCTTCCGTTGAGATCCGGTGTGATCGCGGAATCGAAAGCCGTGAAGCGCAGCTTCGCGGATTGACCTAGTCGGAGACGGTCAATCATCTGCGGATCGACCCGCGCCTCGACCACGAGAGAATCCTTCTCCGGGACGATAAGCATCAACTGTTCGCCCGCAGTAATAACGCCGCCCACCGTATGGATCGTCTTCTGGTGAACCATCCCGTCCTGCGGCGCCCGCAGCATCACGCGCGCGAGTTGATCGACTGCTGCGATCCGGCGCTCGGAGAGATCGGCCATCTTGATCTCCACCTCGCGCAGCTCGGTCGCGATCTCGCGTCGCTGATCCTGCACGACCTGAAGCGTCTGTAGTTCTGTCTCGGTGATGCGGCCTTTGGCCCGCGCCGTTTCGGCGATCAATTGTCCTTCCTCGCCGGTCAGTCGCGCGGCTTCGCGTTCGAGTGTGGTCAGCCGTGCGTAGGGAATTAGATTTTTCTCGAAGAGCTGGCGAACCCCTTCGAGTTCGCGCTGAATCAGTCGAATCTGTTCGCGCTTTGACTCGATTTGAGCGGCGAGGCCGTGGATCTCCTCACCGATCTGCGACGTGCGCTCGCGCAGTTGCGACTGTTGGCCGCTGACGGCTTCGCGTCGTCTGAGCAACAGGCTCGTCTCACCGGCGATGATGTCGGCAATCGCGGGCAACTCGATACGGTCCGCAAGTTCGCCCGGTATCACGAAAGCGTCGCGACCATCCTGTTCCGCGCGCAGCCGCGCTCGACGCGTCCAGAACTGGTTGAGCTGATTTTCGATCAGCGCTAGGTTGGCTCGTGTCATGGTCTCGTCAAGCCGGACCAGAACGTCGCCTGCGCGCACGCGGTCCCCGTCGTTGACGAGAATTTCGGCGACCACCCCGCCGGTCGGATGCTGAATCCTGCGCACGTTGCTATCGACGACGATCTGTGCCGGCGCTATCACCGCGCTCGCGAGTGGCGCGGTTGCCGCCCAGACGCCAGCGGTGGAGATCGCCACGGCGAGTATAGCTAGTCCCGCATACGCAGTTCGCCGGATATCGCGGAAGGGATCAGGGCGGCTTGAGTTGGGCGTTGCAGAATTTGGCATCAGGTTTCCTCAGCTTCGGCCGTCAGCGGTCATGCGGACTTCGTGCACCGGCTGTGGCGCCACCTGGTTTGCAGGGTGTTGCGAGGCAAGCGCCTTGCGCAGGACTTCATCTTTCGGACCAAATGCCTGGACCTGGCCATTGGCGAGCGTCATCACGAGATCTACCCCTGCGAGAGCGGCGGGACGGTGCGCGACGATGATGGCGATTCCGCCGCGTTCACGTACGCCCTTGATTGCCTGAGTCAATGCAGCGTCGCCTTCGACGTCGAGATTGGCATTCGGTTCGTCGAGCACCACCATGAACGGGTCCCTATAAAGCGCGCGTGCAAGCGCTACCCGTTGCCGCTGCCCACCCGAGAGGGCAGCGCCGGCTTCCCCGATCCGCATTTCGAAGCCCTTTGGCAGGTTGAGGATCATGTCATAGGCACCGGCGGCTTTTGCGGCGGCAATGACGGTCGGTCCATCCATCTCCGGATCGAAGCGGGCAATGTTCTCAGCCACCGTGCCGTCGAACAGTTCGACGTCTTGCGGCAAATAGCCCATCAAGCCGCCCCGAATTTCGGCGGGCCACTGGTCGAGGGTTGCTCCATCGAGGCGGATCTCGCCGCGCGCTGCAGGCCAGATCCCGACCAGCGCACGCGCCAATGTGGATTTGCCCGACGCCGACGGTCCGATGATTCCAACAGCCTGGCCGGCTTTGAGTTGGAACGTGGCATTCTGAACGATGGCCTTGGTGCCACCCGGCGCGACAATGAAAACCTGATCGACCGTGAGAATGTGCTGAGCACGTTCTGGCGCAACGGCAGAAGGGCTTTCGTCTTGAGACGATAGCGCATCGCGTAACCGCTGCCAGGCCTGGCGGGCGCCGACGAAAGGACGCCAAACCGAGATCGCCAGTTCGACGGGAGCCAGCGCACGGCTGCCCATGATCGAGGAGGCAATCATGACACCACTGCTGGCCTGTCCTTCGATTACCAGCCAAGCGCCTAATCCGAGCAATGCCGATTGCAAGATGAACCGAAGGGTCTTCGACAGCGTGCCAAGTGCACCGGCAATATCGGAACCGTGCTGCTGAGCAGCAATCTGATCGGCATTGGCTGCGCCGATGCGTGAGATGACTCGTCGCTCCATGCCGAGGGCGGCGACGACCTCGGCATTGCGGCGTCCTGCCTCCAGCTGGATGTTGCGTATGGCGGCATGGCGGGATGCTTCTCGCGTGGGCTTCCGTGTCAGAATTTCCGTAACAAGAGCAATGCCGAACAGAATGGTTGCGCCACCGACCAAGGTCCATCCAAGATACGGATGCAGCAGGAAGCACCCGGCGAGATACAGCGGCATCCACGGCAGATCGAACAGCGTTGTCGGCCCGAGGCCGGACAGGAACCCGCGCACTGAATCCAGATCATGAGCGAGTTGAACACCGCCGCCGCGGCTGGACTTCAAAGGCGATCGCAGAATGGCGGAATTCACTGGCTCCCACAACGCGCCATCAAGTGCAGCTCCGATGCGCGTCAGGATCCGCTGGCGCAACCAGTCGAAAACACCCTGCACAGCGTAGATCGCAATTACGATAATCGAGAGCGATACGAGAGTAGGAATGCTGCGCGAGGGAATGACGCGGTCATAGACCTGCAGCATGTAAATGGATCCGGTCAGCATCAGGATGTTGACCACGGCGGAGAACAACCCGACAGACAGGAACGCGCTGCGACATGATGCGAGAGCGGCACTCGGAAGATCTTGGTGCTTCGATCCGGCTGTTCTGTCTGCCGAAATTGCTGCGGTCATATTTCACCTGGGCCAGTAAGCGACAGCGATGCGCGCCGATCGAGTTCGTTATCTGGCTTCAGCGTCAACTGCGTGACAGCGTGTGAATTGCGTGCGCGTGCAATTTTTCTGTCGCGCGATCGGCCATGTGAATGGTGAGCGATGTGCGCGACAAGACATTGCAACAGCAAACACATTCTTTCTTGCGCATTACGTGCGCGAACCTCGGCCGCTGTTTTGCCGCGCGATCGATCGGGAGCTCGAAGTAATTCAGTGTAGTTCGATCAGTTTCATCGTTCTACGATGCGAACTGCGACCAATCCGCGGTGGAGCAACCCGCAACGCTTTGCACTTTTGCGGGTGTGGCACGATGTCGCGATTTGCTGTGTCGCCTTTGTATAGTCGAGCAAAAAGAGCGGTCGGCGCGTGGCTTCACTGCGGCGTTAGAAACCAGTCACGCGGCTGTTAAATCGACGTGGCTACATCCGGCGCATTAACTTTTCGTTAACCAAAGGCAGTCGGTCGCGCGTCTTCGCATTCTGCGAAGCGAGCGATGTTCGACGCACGCCTCAACGATGGAAGCCGATTTCATGTCAACGACATATCACGCCCTTGCCGTTAGCGATCTCGTCCAGGATTGGTCCAATGCCGGCGCAATCAACGCCGATGATAATTGGTCTTCCGTTCCATCGATCGTCGGCTATCTCGGTGACATCAATGCTGGTTCGCCAACTGGCACCGATCCGCGGACATTGACCGGCGCTGGGCTCGGCGCCGTCGATGTGATCGCCAATCAGACTGCCCCGAATTCTCTTACCAATGGCGGCGTTGCGGAATTCGCTGTTGCCAATCCGACCATTGCGCTGAACGGCTCGGGTACTGCCGACGCACCGAGCCTCGTGCTTTATCTCGATGCGAGCGGCCGCGATAATGTGCGACTGACCTTCAATGCGCGCGATCTCGACGGCAGCGCAGACGATGCGTCCCAGCCAATTGCCGTGCAGTACCGGGTCGGTTCCGCCGGGTCCTGGACGAATGTGCCGGGTGGCTACGCTGCCGACGTGACCACCGCGAATGCCGCAACTCAAGTGACGCCTTTCAATTTACTGCTGCCGTCCGAAGTCGATGGTCACGCGGACTTGCAGGTCCGGATTCTCACCACCAATGCCGGTGGCAATGACGAGTGGGTCGGGATCGACGATATCCGCGTCACGAGCAATGCCAGCACCCCGGTCGTAGGTCAGACTGTCGGCTTTTCTGCAGGCACGGTGTCGGTCTCGCATGACGAGGGCAATAGCGGCTCGACGGTCTATCAATTCACCGTGGAGCGCAGTGGTGGCACCGATGGCGATGTCTCATTCTCCGGAACCATTGCCTCTGCGCAGACCGACGCATCGGATTTTGTTGGAAGCGTGCCGAGCAGCTTTAGCGGCGTGATCCCGGCTGGGCAGGGCTCGGCAACGGTGACCGTTATGGTCGCCGGTGACACCACCAGCGAGCCGAATGAAAATTTCACGCTGACGCTTCAGAGCGCTTCCAATTCCACCGCCGTGGCGACCACGATCGGCACCGCGCAAGCCACCGGCACCATCGTCAATGATGACGTCGCGATCACCAAGATCAGCGCCATCCAGGGTACGGGCGCCACCAGCGGAATGGTCGGCCAGACGGTCACTGTCGAAGCCATCGTCGTCGGTGATTTCCAGAATGGGGACGGCGACAACAGCCGCAACCTGAACGGCTTCTATGTTCAGGAAGAGGTGACCGACTCCGACGGTAATGTCCTGACCTCTGAAGCCATCTTCGTATTCGGCGGCAACGGTGACGTGGCCGTCGGCGACCGTGTCCGTGTCACCGGTTCGATCAGCGAGTATTTCGGTCTCACCGAACTCACCGCGACCAACATTTCCGTGGTTGAAGCGGGAGCAGTTGCCGATATCAACACGATGGCGACCGTGATCGATCTGCCGGGTGCCGGCACCACGCTGAGCCAGGACGGCGACTATCAGCCGAACCTCGAAGCCTATGAGGGCATGCTGGTCACGCTGCCAGAAACACTCGTGATTACCGAGCAGTTCAACCTCGATCGCTTCAATGAAATCAAGCTCGTGGCAGGCGATCGCCCGGCCCAATTCACTCAGGAAAATGCGCCGGACGCTACAGCCTACCAGGCCTATCTGGCCGAACTCGGCTCGCGCACCATCACCTATGATGATGGCCTGAACGCCCAGAACGCGGCCATCAGCAATCTCGACGGCTTCGGCCCGACCTACAACACGGCGACGGCGCCGCGGATGGGGGACACGATCACTGGGCTGACGGGCGTGCTGGACTATCAGTGGGCTGGCAATGCCGCATCGGGCGCGACCTGGCGGGTCCGCTCCGTCGAGAACGGCACCAATACGTTTGAAGACGGCGCCGCGCCGCGGACTACTGCACCCGACGATGTCGGAGGTACGCTCCAGGTCGCAAGCTTCAACGTCCTGAATTTCTTCAAGACGCTGGACAATGGCGCCAGCACCGCCATCGGCCAGGAGCCGCGCGGCGCCAACGACTCCGTCGAGCTCTCGCGCCAGACCGGCAAGCTGGTCGATACCATTCTTGCAATGGATGCCGACGTGCTTGCACTGACCGAACTGGAGAATGATTTTCTGCCGGGTTCGTCTGGCAATGCCATCGAATATCTGGTCGGCCAGCTCAATGCCGCTGCGGGTCCCGGTACCTATGCCTGGGTCAATCCCGGTCAGCAGTTCGTTGGTGGTGATGCCATCGCGGTTGGCTTCATCTACAAGACCGCGGATGTGAAAATCGCGGACGGGACAACGGTCGCGATCCTCAACGATGCCGATCTGCCTGGCC
Source organism: Tardiphaga sp. OK246 (assembly GCF_900188215.1). Lineage (NCBI taxonomy): Bacteria > Pseudomonadati > Pseudomonadota > Alphaproteobacteria > Hyphomicrobiales > Nitrobacteraceae > Tardiphaga > Tardiphaga sp. OK246. The sequence continues at coordinate 57,546 of NZ_FZOX01000010.1, read as the reverse complement.
TCGGGCTTTCCGGCCTGCTGAGCCAGAGCACTGTTGGGCACATCTTCGACGGCGCGAACACCAGCCGCAACGCGCTGGCAGTAACGTTCGAACAAATCGCCACCGGAGAAACTTTCACCGCAATCGCCAACCACCTCAAATCCAAGAGCGGCACCGGCACCGGCCTCGATGCTGACCAGGGTGACGGTCAGGGTAACTGGCAGAACCAGCGCGAACTCGCGGCGACTGCGCTCACCGCTTGGGCCAACAGCGACCCGACCGGTTCCGGCGACAGCGACGTGCTGATGCTCGGCGATTTCAACAGCTACGCCAAGGAGCAGGCAACGGGCATCATCGAGAACGCAGGCTATGAAAACCTGCATGGCCGGGAGGACGGTGCTTATTCTTACGTCTTCGATGGTCAAACCGGCACCCTCGATTACGCATTCGCGAATGACAGCCTGTCGTCGCAGGTTACTGGCGTCACCACCTGGCACATCAATGCCGATGAGGCCGATGCCCTCGATTACAACACGGACTTTTCGCGCGATCCGGCGATCTTCGATGCCGATACGAATGTCCGCGTTTCCGACCACGATCCGGTCATCGTTGGTCTCGATCTGAACCAGAACCAGACGCAGTCGACCTACAGGCTGCAGATCCTGCATGCGTCGGATTTCGAGGCCGGTCTCGATGCGGTCGATCGCGCCGGCAATTTCGCCGCCATCGTCGATTACCTCGAAGAAACACAGGCGAATTCGATCACGCTGTCGTCGGGCGACAACTTCATCCCTAGCCCGTTCTTCAGCGCCGGCAGCGACGCCTCGTTGAAGGAAGTCTATGAGACTGCGCTAGAGACCTATTACGGTCTTGCCAGCGGCACGCTGAACATCACGCCCGGCTTCGGCAGTGCTGACATCTCGATGCTGAACATCATCGGCGTGCAGGCTTCGGCGATCGGAAATCACGAATTCGACGCGGGCACAAATCCGCTCGCAGCAATCATTCGGCAAACTGCCGGCTTCCCGGGCGCACAGTTCCCCTTCCTATCTGCCAATCTGGATTTCTCAGGCGATCCCAATCTTGCCGGCCTCTACACCAGCCTCATCCAGAACGCTGACAACTATTCCGGATTCCCGCCGGCCGCCGGCATCGGCAAGAAGATCGCGCCTGCGACCATCATCGAGGAGGGCGGCGAAAAGATCGGTGTGGTGGGCGCCACCACCCAAATCGTCGAAAGCATTTCCTCGACCGGCGGCGTCGAGGTGATCGGCGACGATGTTGACGACATGGCCGCACTTGCTGCGATCCTGCAGCCAACTATCGATAGCCTGATCGCTCAGGGTATCAACAAGATCATCCTGGTCAGCCATCTCCAGCAGATCGCGTTCGAGCAGGCGCTTGCACCGTTGCTGCATGGCGTCGACATCATCATCTCGGGCGGATCGAACACGCTGCTTGCCGATGCGCAGGATACGCTGCGTCCGGGTGACACCGCCGATGGCACTTACCCGATCGTGACCCACAATGCCGACGGCAACACCACGCTGATCGTCAATACTGACGGTGAATACTCCTATGTCGGTCGGCTGGTGGTCGATTTCGACGCCAATGGCAACGTTATCGCGGGAAGTGTCGATCCTAATGTCAGCGGTGCTTATGCGACCACCGACGAAGAGGTCGCCGATCTTTATGACGACGTCATCGACGTCGACGGTGACGGCGATATCGATGCGGCGGATGCCAATCCGTTCGCCGAAGGCAGCAAGGGGGATCTCGTCAACGACATCGCCCAGGGGGTCGGTAATGTGATCGACGCTCAGGACGGCAATCTGTTCGGCAGCACCAATGTCTATCTGGAAGGCCGTCGCGGCGAGGTCCGCACCGAGGAGACCAATCTGGGCGACCTCACGGCCGACGCCAATCTCTGGTACGCCCAGAAGGCCGATGCGACGGTGATGGTCTCGATCAAGAATGGCGGCGGTGTCCGCGATTCGATCGGCAGCGTCTCCGCAGTGGGCGGCGTCGCCCAGGAAAACCCGCCATCGGCCGATCCCGGTGTCGGCAAGGAAGAGGGCGACATCTCGCAGCTCGACATCGCCAACTCGCTGCGCTTCAACAATGCTTTGTCCATGGTCACCGTGACGGCAACACAGTTGCTGACGGTGCTGGAGCATGCGGTGGCCGCGACCGCGAATGGCGCCACCCCCGGTCAGTTCGCTCAGGTTGGCGGCATCGCTTACTCCTTCGACAAGGATAGTCCGGCCGGCAACCGTATTCAGTCGGCGGCGCTGATCGACGAGAACGGCAATCCCGTTCTTGCCCTGGTCGAGAACGGTGAGCTCGTTGTCGATGCCAATATGGCGATCCGGGTCGTGACGCTGAGCTTCCTGCTCACCGGCGGCGACGGCTATCCGTTCGCGAGCTTCATTGCGGCCAATCCGGCCTTTGCAAATGTTGTGAACCTGTCTCCGAATCTCGTTCCCGATGCTGGTCAGGTGGCTAACTTTGCGGCCGAAGGCACCGAACAGGACGCGTTCGCCGAATATCTCGCGGCGCACTATTCCGAAACGGCTTACGATGTCCTCGACACCGACCGCGCGCATGACACTCGAATCCAGAACCTCGACTATCGGTCGGATACGGTGCTCTCCGTGCAGCCGATCGTGCTGGTCGGCGACGATGATGACAACATCCTCACTGGCGCACTCGGCAACGATACGATCTCCGGCGGCGAGGGCGATGACACGCTGACGGGTCTTGGCGGCAATGACGAACTCGACGGCGGCGAGGGCGATGATACGTTGCTCGGCGGTGCCGGAAACGACAATCTCACCGGTGGCGAAGGTGACGACGCTCTCAGCGGCGATGCCGGCAACGACGTCCTGGCCGGCGGCGAAGGTGACGACACGCTCTCCGGCGGCGCCGGTGACGATGAGCTCGATGGCGGCGAAGGCTACGACACCCTCGACGGCGGTGCTGGCAACGACCGGCTCGTTGCCGGAGCCGGCGATAGCGCATCCGGCGGCGATGGTGACGACATTATCGTGGTCTCGACCGACGATTACGCGCCGGCGTTGATCGATGGCGGTGACGGCAATGACATCCTGAAACTGGTGGGTTCCGGTACCGGCGTCATCGACACCAGCAACATTGTCATCAACGTCGAAAATCTCGTGGTCAGTGAAGGTACCTGGTCGGTCACCGGCAGCGACTACTCCACGGTTACAGTCGAGGGCGGCGCCACACTCATCAGCAACGTGGCTGTCAACAACGGCGATCTGCTTTCGGTCCACGCTGGCGGCAAGCTGATCGCCGGCACCGCCATCCTCTGGTCGGGCGGCGGAGCCGCCGTGGTCGACAATGCCGGCCTGATCGAAGGATCGAGCCGCGTGCTCAACACCACGAGCGGTGTGACGGGCTCGTTGACCTTCAACAACGAAGCAGGCGGCATTCTTCGCGGTGCGCTGAGCCCACAACAGGCGGGACACGCTGATGCGACCATCACGATCAACAATGCTGGCGTGATGGAAGCGGGCGGTCGCGTCATCGACTTCCGCAGCTTCGATGGAGCCGGCGCTTCGGCGGTGATCAACAATCTCGCCGGCGGCATTATCCGCCAGTACGGGAGCGACACCGACGTGATCCGCCCCGGCAATGACGGGATTGTTAACAACTGGGGTACCATCACTACCGATCCTGGCTTCGTCGGCGGAGGTGACCTGATCGACTTCCAGAGCGATACCGGCGGCAAGGTCAACAACTATGCCGGCGGCTGGATGGAAGGTTCGCGCCATGCCGTGACCGGCGACAATGCCGTGACCGTCGTCAATTCAGGCACGATGATCGGCCGCAACGGCTCGGCGATGAACATCGACAATGGCGGTTCTGAAGCCGAGAAGGTCTTCATCACCAACCACGGCACGATGGAAGGTCGCTCGGCGGAACTGTCCGACTCCGATGGCGATGCCATCGACGTCGATGGTCTGGTGCAGGTCCTGAACTACGGCCGTATCGCCGGCCTCGGCGCCGAGGGCTACCATGATGGCGAACCTAACGTCTCCGAGGGTATCGCCATCGGTGGAGGCTCCGTCGTCAACAGTGCTACTGGCGAGATCTACGGTTACGGTCGTGCTATCCAGGTGGATAATTCCAGCAACAGCAACGCGCTGGGTGTGTCCACGATCGTGAATGATGGCCTGATCCAGGGCGATGGTCACGGTCCGGAAGGCGTCTCTGCGGAAGACGCTGCCCGCTTCGACCTACGCGGCAATGAGGCGATCAATCTGGTTGGCGACTATGAGGATTTCGTCGGCAACAACAGCACGGGCCGGATCATCGGCGGCATATCGATGGGCGGAGCCAGGGACACCCTGAACAACTCCGGCTCGATCATCGCGACCGGTGGATCGGCCATCGACATGGGCGCCGGCAACGACCAGGTGAACCTCTATGTCGGTGCGACGGTGACCGGCAAGATCCTGCTCGGAACCGGCGACGACGTCGCTCTCTCCACCTCGGCTGGTGGCTTCGAGATCGATGGCGGCGACGGCAGCGATACGATGGCCATGGACTACGCATATGGCGGTGCTGACATCCTCAGCGGCGGAAACGGCAACGACTACATCTATGCCGGTGCAGGCAACGATCAGGTCGATGGCGGGGCTGACGACGATACGCTCTATGGCAATGACGGCGATGACCTGATCAAGGGCGGATCCGGCAATGACGATATCGCCGGCGGCATTGGAGCTGACACCATTCATGGTGATGGCGGCAATGACAGCATCGATGGTGGCGAAGGGAACGATACCGTCTTCTACACGGGAACGTTCAATAACCACGGCTACGCGTTGAACGGTGATGGCTCCGTCAAGGTCACCGACCTGCGCAATGGTGCGCCGGACGGGATCGACACGCTGCGTAATGTCGAGCAGCTCAATTTTGTCGATGGGGCCTGGAAGCTAGTGGTCGGCACCAACGGCGACGACGCGATCACCGGTTCTGCCGGCAATGATCTGGTGTTTGGCGGCAGCGGAAATGATACTTTCCTCGGCACCGGCGGGCTGGATACCTATGACGGCGGCGACGGAACCGACACAATCGACTACAGCCAGATCACATTCAAGGTGACGGTCGATCTTGCCTCCGGGCTCGCTTACTACCCCGGCTATCTCGCCGGCGCGGATCACTTCAGCAATATCGAGAATGCGATCGGGACCGGCTATGACGATCTTCTGATCGGAACCAGCGGTGCCAACACGTTGATCGGGGGCGCGGGCAACGACGTTCTGAACGGCGGTGACGGCGACGACATCCTACGCGGCGGTGCCGGCAACGACACGATCGACGGCGGAGCGGGCTACGATGTGCTCGACCTGTCGGATGCGACCGGAGCGTTGACGGTCAACTACGCGGCTGGAACGGTGACGGGTGCCGGGATCGGGACCGATCATTTCACCGGCATCGAGGAGATCCTGTTCGGTGCGGGCAATGATCAAATCACCGGCGGCAACGGTGACGACACCTTCGATGGCGGTGCCGGCAACGACACCATCAATGGCGGTGCGGGTGACGATGCGCTCAGCGGCGGCGTTGGTGACGACGCGATCGACGGTGGTTCCGGCGACGACGTGGTGTCCGGCGGCATCGGCAACGATACACTGAAGGCCGGCTCCGGCGATGACAGCGTCGATGGCGGCGACGGCAACGATATCATCGATGCTGGCTCGGGCGACGACATCGTCGTGGCCGGTGCGGGCGCGGACAAGGTGAATGCCGGCTCCGGCAACGACATCATCGGCGGTGGAACCGGCGACGATATCCTGACCGGCGGTTCTGGCTCCGACGTGTTCGTGTTCGCCGCCGGGTTCGGAAAGGATATGATCACCGACTTCGCCGCGAGCGGAGCGTCCAAGGACTTCATCCAGTTCTCCAGTGATCTGTTCTCCGACTATGCCGATGTGATGTCTCACACCGCCCAGGTCGGCAGCAGCATCGTGGTGACGCTGGATGAAAACCACGCAGTTACGCTCGCCAACACCAGCTTGGCGTCGCTCACCGCTGACGACTTCCGCTTCGTCTAGCGACGGACATGCACACGGGGCGTTACTGACGCCCCGTGTGCACCTTACGTTTTTGCGTTGATGAGTTGCGGTCGCTACCGTCTGAGCCTGCAGCCCCGTTGAATTCATCCGCGCGGAGCGGGCGCAATGTCCGCCGGCATATTATCGTGCCCATCGCTATGTGTTAGCGCACTCAGGTCGAATGTCTCTCCGCGAATGCGCGATAGGGTGGACAAGGCGCGGTCGCGATCACTTTCCAGAAGCTGACCGAGATGTGTGACAGCGGCATTCGGCTTGCGCTGCCGGATCGCCTTCAATGTCGACGCCATCAGATCGGCGCTAAGTCGGCGGATGTCACGGGTCTGATAGTCCAGCGGTGTCTTCCAGATGGTTTCCCATACGGTTTGATTGGCAAGGTCGGTGAGCAGTTCGACGAGCAGTTCGTTGCCCGAGCCGCGCGCAATGGTCTTTACCGCGCGCGTCGTGGTGTGCGCGAAAGCCATTGGATCATCGACCTCGACTGCGACTCTCAACTCGTCGCAACGGCGCGCCAATGTGTCGATGAAGCTTTCGACCGGCGTGGCCGCCATGGTGCGCACTGCCAGCATCGACAGTGCAGTGCGAACATTGAACAGGTCAGCCACCGATTTGAGTGACAGCGGCCTGATATAGGCGCCGCGCCGCGGAAAGATGTCGACCAGGCGACGGCGCTCGAGAATGCGGATCGCTTCACGGATCGGGCCACGGCTGACGCCGAAATCGCGCGCCAGGTCGAGTTCGACAAGACGCTCGCCCGCTTTGCGGCGGCCGGAGACGATCTCGGCACCGAGTTCCTCCGCAACCTGATCGGGGATCGTACGCGGCGCAAATCTCCGTTCGACGTCGTGCTGGTTATCATTGAATGGCTTGCGAAGTGTCGCTGCCATGGCCGCCTCCTGTCGATGCACGCTTGCCGCGTCATACGGTCCTGTCTACCGCAGAAGTCAATTGTTGACAATTGACAGTCGATGCCCCTTCATTGGGTTACTGTCGCTTCAATACATACCGGCACAAGCCGGACCGCGATGGAACGTCCCGATGCAAGATCTGCAGAACAGGGATGGCAAGGGAGGTGAACATGGCGGCTCTGTTCGCGTCGGCGCATGTCCGACTGACAACACCCCAACAGACACGGGTCTGCGGCTTTCATCCGTATGTGCAAGTGCAGCACCGGCAAACCCTGCAGCAGTGGATGATGCGTGGCGTCACTGGCCGTGTTGCTGCTGGCGAAGCGCGATGACAGGTGCGATCGACATCTCCGCTCCCACGGCAACGCGCGTTGCTGGAATGCCCGACGCGGGCGTTTCGCCGCAGCCGCCTTTGCTCGAAGTGCGCGATCTCTCGCTGTCATTCGTGACGGCGCGCGGCGCTTTGCCGATCACCCGGAACGTAAATTTCACCATCGCGCCGGGCGAGCGCGTTGGTCTGGTCGGTGAGAGCGGCTGTGGCAAGACCGTCACTGGTCTGTCGCTGCTGCGCCTGCTGCCGCCGCAATCGGCGCGGATCCAAGGCGATATCCTGTTCAACGGGACTAATCTGGCCACGCTGTCGCCGCGACGCATGCGCGCCGTGCGCGGCCGTGAGATCGCGATGATCTTCCAGGAGCCTATGAGCGCGCTTGATCCTGTCTTCACGGTTGGCGACCAGATCAGCGAAGCCTATCGCATCCATTTTCCGGTCAGTCGCGCGGAGGGGCGCGAGCGCGCCATCGCTGCGTTGCGTGAAGTCGGTATCCCCGCGCCGGAACGCCGCTGCGACGAATATCCGCATCAACTCTCGGGCGGTATGCGCCAGCGCGTGATGATCGCGATGGCGTTGATCTGCAAGCCGAAGCTGCTGGTCGCCGACGAGCCGACCACGGCGCTCGATGTCACGGTGCAGGCGCAGATCACCGATCTCTTGCGTTCGTTGAGCGAGCGCACCGGCACGGCATTGATCTTCATTACCCATGATCTCGGCGTCGTCGCCGAAACCTGCACCCGCATGATCACCATGTATGCCGGTGAGGTCGTCGAGGACGCGCCGGTGGATGACGTGCTGACGCGGCCACGTCATCCCTATACATCCGGACTGTTGCGCTCGCTGCCTAGCCTCAGCCCGCGCCGCGGCGTGCTGGCCTCGATCCCAGGTCGTGTGCCATCGCCGAATGCGATGCCGGCCGGCTGCCGCTTCCGATCACGTTGCACGCATGCCGTGGCAGGCTGCGAGCAGAGCCAGCCGATGGTCGAGATCGAAAGCGGTCGTACTGCGCGCTGCTGGCGTGCTCCCGAACTCGTGCTGCCGGGAGCGGTGAATTGATGTCAGGCATGCGGAGCCACAAGCGGGACAGCGGCGGGATTCTCGCAGTGCGTGACTTGCGGATCCTGTTTCCGACCCGCGATGGCCGCGACACAGTCAAGGCGATCGACGGCATGGATTTCGAGGTCCGCGCTGGCGAGACCTTCGGCATTATCGGCGAGTCTGGCTCGGGCAAGACCACGCTCGGCCGTGCGCTGGTGTCGCTGCTGCCGCCGAGTCATGGCCAGATTCTGCATGACGGCACCGATCCGGCGGCCCTCAGCACAAGCGCATTCCGCAAGCACCGCCGCGATTACCAGATTATCTTCCAGGATCCGAATGCCGCGCTCAATCCGCGCATGACGATCATCGACAGCGTGGTCGAGCCGCTGGAGATCATGGGCGAAGGCGATCATGCCTCGCGCCATCGCCGTGGCATCGAGGTGCTGGAGCGCGTCGGCCTTGCCGCCGAAGCCGCCGATCGCTATCCGCATCAGCTGTCCGGCGGCCAGAAGCAGCGTGTCAACATCGCGCGCGTGCTGACGTTGCGGCCCAAGGTCATCGTTTGCGACGAGGTGGTGGCGGCACTCGACGTCTCCATCCGCGGCGATGTGCTCAATCTGTTTGCCGATCTGCAGCGCGAATTCGGCCTGACCTATGTGTTCATCACCCACGATATCTCGGTGGTCTCGCACATCTCCGACCGCATCGCCGTCACCTATCTCGGCAAGCTGATGGAGCTCGGTCCGGCCGAGGATGTGGTCGAGCGGCCACTGCATCCCTATACGCGTGCGCTGTTGTCGGCCGAGCCGATCCCATTGCCGTCGCATTTGCGGGTCGACCGCCGCATCATTCTCGAAGGTGAAATTCCGAGCCCGGTGGCGCCGCCGTCGGGTTGCCGTTTCCGCACGCGCTGCCCGTCGGTGCAACCGCGTTGCGCCAAAGAAGTGCCAGCTTGGCGCGACGTCAAGCCGGGACACCGCGTGGCCTGCCATTTCGCCACTGCGGACGGTCCACCGCCAGACAATCAAAAAGCGCAACGCGCATCATAATCAACGGGAGGATTTTCGAATGACCACCATCGACCTCAGCAAGCGGACGCTACGCCGTCGTGACATTCTCGCGCTGATGGGTGGCGCCGCCGCTACGGGCGCGCTGGGCCTGCCAGCCTGGGCGCAGGAGGCCAAGAAAGGCGGCGTGCTGAAGGTCGCCGCGCCGGCCAATCCGTCGTCGCTCGATCCCGCCACCGGCGGCGCCGGCTCCGACCACAGCATCCTCTGGACCATGTATGACACGCTGGTGGAGTGGGATTACGAGACGCTGAAGCCGAAGCCGGGCATGGCGAAATGGGCGTTCCCCGATCCGAAGACCATGGTGCTCGACATGAGCGCCGGCATCAAATTCCACGACGGCACGCCGATGGATGCCGAAGCCGTCAAATTCAATCTCGAACGCAACCGCACCGATCAGCGCTCCAACGTGAAACCCGATCTCTCCAGTGTGGATTCGGTAGAGGTCACTGGCCCGCTGCAGGTCACGTTGAAACTGAAGAACCCTGACACCGCGCTACCGGCGATCCTGTCGGATCGTGCCGGCATGATGGTTTCGCCGACCAATATCAAGGCGCTCGGCAACGAGACCGACCGCAAACCGGTGGGCGCAGGGCCGTGGAAATTCGTACGCTGGAACGATAACGAGATCATCGTCGTGACGCGCCACGCAGATTACTGGCGCCCGGGCCGCCCGTATCTCGACGGCATCGAATTCAACATCATTCCGGAAAATGCCACCGCCTTGCGTTCGGTCGTCGCTGGCCAGAACGATATGGCGTTCCAGCTGCCGGCGCGATTGAAGCCGGTAATCGAGCGCGCCAAGAATCTGGAAACCGTCAGCTCGCCGACGTTGTATTGCATTCAGGTCTACTTCAATTACGGCCGCGCACCGCTCGACAACGTCAAGGTCCGTCAGGCGATCAACTTCGCGCTCGACCGCGATGCTTTCGTCAAGGCGGCGCTCAACGGCCTTGGCGAACCGGCGCGCATGACGCTGCCGAGCTCGCACTGGGCGTTCAACAAGGACGTCGCGGGGATGTATCCCAACAATACGGAGAAAGCGAAGCAGCTGCTCGCCGAGGCCGGCTACAAGGATGGTCTCGAACTGACCATAGGCGGCTATATGGATCAGGATTCCGTGCGGCGTGGCGAGGTGATTCAGGATCAGCTCGGCAAGGCTGGTATCCGCCTGAAATTCACCCGCGGCACCATCGCCGAAATCAGCGCGCAGTTCTTTGCCACCGAGAAAAAGTTCGACCTGCTTGTCTCGGCATGGACCGGGCGTCCAGATCCGAGCATGACCTACGGGCTGAGCTTCGACAAAGGCGCCTATTACAATGCGGGCCGCAGCGGCGAGCCGGAGTTGTCGAAGTTGATCCAGGAGAGCCGCATCAGCGAAGACCTCGCCAAGCGCGCTGAAGTGTTCGCCAAGATCCAGAAATTCACGGTGGAGAACGCTCTGTCGGCACCGCTCGCATTCCAGTTCGAACTCGATGCGCTGTCCGCCAAGGTGAAGGGCTTCAAGCCCAATCTGCTCGGCAAGCCGAAATTCGAAAACATCTCGCTCGGCTAATTCGTCCGACACAGCAACCGGCGCTGCGATCATCGCCGTCCTTAACTGGTGTGAATTGCGCATGTTGAATTCCGGACGTCTCCGCATCATCGGTCGTCGCCTGCTGCAGGCAATCCCGGTGGTGGTGCTGTCGACCTTCATCGTGTTCGGCCTGCTCAAACTGGTGCCGGGTGATGTTGCGGTGACGCTTGCTGGCGACAATGCGTCGGAGCAGCGGATCGCCGAAATCCGCGAGCTCTATGGCCTGAACCAGCCGTTCCTGCTGCAATATGGCTCATGGCTCTGGAAGGCAGCGCATGGCGATCTCTCCAGCTCGCTGATTTCCAACGAAGCGGTGCTGACCTCGATCCAGCGCTGCTTGCCGCATACGCTGCTGATCGTCGCATTCGCGCTGTTCATGGCGATGTTGGTCGGCATCCCCCTGGGCATTGCCGCGGCAACCAAGCCCGGCTCGTGGATCGACGGCTTCGTCATGGCGATTGCCTCACTCGGTGTCGCGGTGCCGAATTTCTGGCTCGGCATGCTGCTGGTGGCGTTCTTCTCGCTGCAGCTGAACTGGCTGCCGGCCACGGGTGCAGTATCGCTCATGAAAGATCCGTGGGCGTCACTCAGTCATGCCATCCTGCCGGCGGTGGCGCTTGCGTCCGGCGGCATTGCCGAGGTGGCGCGGCAATTGCGGTCGTCACTCGTCGAGATACTGTCGTCGCAACAGGTTCGCACGCTGCACGCCAAGGGTTTGCCGCCATCGGCGATCCTGTGGCGTCATGGTTTGAAGAATGTCAGCGTCAACCTGCTCACCGTCGTCAGCCTGCTCGCGAACCGCCTGCTCGCGGCGACCGTCGTGGTCGAGGCCGTGTTCGCGATTCCCGGCATGGGCGGGTTGATCGTCAACGGCGCGATGAACCGCGATTTCCCGGTGGTGCAGGGCGTGGTGTTCACCATGGTCCTGATTGTCGTCACGCTCAATCTGCTCACGGATATTCTGTACAGCGTCCTCGATCCGAGGATTTCGTCATGACGGATGCTGTGATGGCTCCCGAGCGTCGGCCGGGACCTTTCTCGGGTTTTGTACGCTGGTTCGTCAGTGATCTACGCGGTGCTTTCAGCCTGACTTTCCTCGTCGCGCTGTTCGTGATCTCGGTCCTCGGCCCGTGGATCTCGCCATACGCGCCGGCCGCACAGGATCTCGACGCGGCGCTGGCGACCATGTCGACTCAACATTGGCTGGGCGCCGACGATCTCGGTCGCGATACGCTCAGCCGCCTGATCTATGGCGGGATGGCGTCGCTCTATGCGAGTTTCCTTGCGGTCACGATCGCCGTTTTGATCGGCGTGCCAGTCGGCATTCTCGCTGGCTATCTCGGCGGCTGGGTCGACACGGTGATCAGCCGTGTTATCGACAGCTTCCTGTCGTTCCCGGCCATCGTGCTGGCGATCGCCGTGACAGGTGCGCTCGGCATCGGCCTCACGAACGGCATGATCTCGGTTGGCATCGTGTTTTCGCCGCAACTGGCGCGACTGGTCCGTGCGCGCACGCTGGTGGTGCGCAATGAGCTTTATGTCGATGCCGCGCGTTGCTTTGGCGGATCAACGCCACGCATCCTGTGGCGCCACGTGCTGCCGAACGCGATCCAGCCCGTTATCGTGCAGGTCACACTGTTGCTGGCCGCGGCGCTGCTGGCGGAAGCGAGCCTCAGCTTTCTCGGCCTCGGCATCCAGCCGCCGGATCCGAGCTGGGGCTCGATGCTGGCGCGCGCCTATCAGAACATGGAAATCGCGCCCGAGCAGATGTATCCGCCCGGCCTCGCCATCCTGTTTACCGCACTGGCCTTCAACACATTGGGTGAATCGCTGCGCGTCGCGCTCGACCCGACCATGAAACGCAATTGACCAAGACCAAGAACAAGGAAGACGGTGATGACCGCAAGCGCCGAAGAAACTGAATATCTCGCCAGGCTGCACGAGCTGTGGGCTAAGGCCTGGCCGAAGGGCACGCCGAACAAGCCGCAATATCTGCATGGCGAAATCGCGCTGACCGAATATTTGCGCGCGTGGGCCAAGCGCAATCCCGAAAAGCCCGCGGTGATCTTTTATGGTCACGTCACCACCTATGCCGAACTGGACGCGCAGAGTGATCGCTTCGCGGCGTTGCTGATGGAGAAGGGCGTCCACAAGGGCGACCGTGTCGCGGTGTTCCTACCGAACTGCCCGCAATTCCATATCGTATTCTTCGGCATCCTCAAGCTTGGTGCTATCCACGTCCCCGTCAGTCCGCTGTCACGCGCGTTCGAATTGTCCTACGAATTGAATGATACCGACGCCGAAGTCATGGTGGCACTAGATCAATTGGCGCCTGTGGTCGACCAGGTGCGGAGCGAGTCCAAGCTGCGCGAAGTGATCGTTACCAGTTTTGCGGATGTGCTTCCGGCCAAGCCAACTATCCCCGTTCCAGACTCGATCAGTGCGCCGCGCATTGCCATCTCGGGTGCGACCGATCTGTTGTCGGCGCTGGCTGCGTTGCCCGCGCCAAAGCCGCTGCCGCCCGCCGGGCTCGATGATATCGCTGCGCTGAATTACACCGGTGGCACCACCGGCATGCCGAAGGGCTGCGTGCACACCCAGCGCGATATGGTCTATACGGCCGCCGCCAATCACGGCATCTCCGTCGTCGCCAATGAAGACAGCGTCTTTCTGTCGTTCTTCCCGGAGTTCTGGATTGCCGGCGAGAATTTCGGCCTGATCTTTCCGATGTTTACCGGCGCAACGCTCGTACTGTTGGCGCGCTGGGATGCGATCGGGGCACTGTCGGCCATCGATCGCTACAAGGTCAATGTCACTGCGATGCCGGTCGATGGTGCCGTCGAGCTGATGGATCATCCGCGGTTCAAGGAATTCGACCTGTCGTCGCTCAATCAGGTGCGCGTCGTGTCCTTCGTGAAGAAGCTCAATCCGGCCTATCGCAAGCGCTGGAAGGATCTCACCGGCACGATCTTGACAGAAGCGTCGTGGGGAATGACCGAGACCCATACATCCAACACCCTCACGGCGGGTTTCCAGGATGATGATTTCGATCTTCTGTCGCAGCCGATCTTCGTTGGGCTCCCGGTGCCCGGCGCCGAGTTCAAGATCACCGATTTCGAGACAGGTGACCTCGTGCCACTCGGCGGCGAGGGCGAGATTCGCGTGCGGACACCATCGCTGCTGAAGAGCTACTGGAATAAGCCGGAAGCAACAGCGGAGTCGTTGATCGATGGCTGGCTGCGCACCGGCGATATCGGCACCATCGATACCGACGGCTTCCTGCACTTTCTCGGTCGTCGCAAAGAGATGCTGAAGGTCAAGGGCATGAGTGTATTCCCGCCGGAGATCGAGGCGCTGCTCGGGCAGCATCCGAAGGTTCTCGGATCGGGCGTGGTCGGCCGTGAAGATGCTAGCAAGGGGCAAGTGCCGGTCGCATTCATCCAGCTCAAGCCGGAAGAGAGAGGCACCATCACGCCAGCGGAACTGCAGGCGTGGTGTGCCGAACGGATGGCCGTCTACAAGGTGCCTGAGATCCGCATCATCGACGCGCTGCCGATGACCGCCACCGGCAAGGTGAAGAAGCAGGAACTCGACGCAAACGCGCCGCAGTAAATCGAAACGTTACATGGCCCTGGGTGTGGATGATGCCACCCCGGATCGCGTCTGTTGTTCACGGAGAGTTTTGATGCCCTTTCGCAAGTTGCTGATTGCCAATCGCGGCGAGATCGCCATTCGTATCGCGCGCGCCGCGGCGGACGCCGGCCTTGCCACCGTTGCCATATATCCAGCCGATGACGCGCTGTCGCTGCATGTACGGATCGCCGACGAGTCTACGGAAATCCCCGGCCGTGGTGCGCGTGCTTATCTCGACATCGAAGGTGTGATTGGTGCAGCGAAAGCCACCGGCTGTGATGCGCTGCATCCGGGCTACGGCTTTCTCAGCGAGAACGCCGATCTGGCCCGCCGCTGCGCCGAAGAGGGCATCACCTTTGTCGGCCCGTCACCCGCGGCATTGCAGCTGTTTGGCGACAAGGTTGCGGCCAAGCAACTCGCCAAGCGCTGTGGTGTGCCGATCATCGCGGGCACCACGGGCCCCTCGACGCTTGATGAGGTGAAAGCGTTCTTCACATCGCTCGGGAGCAATGCCGCCGTGATGATCAAGGCCATGGCTGGCGGCGGCGGCCGCGGCATGCGCGTGGTCGAACGCGCCGTAGATCTCGACGACGCCTATGCGCGTTGTCAGTCTGAGGCCAAGGCGGCCTTCGGCAGCGACGGCGTCTATGTCGAGCGTCTCATTCGCAATGCCCGTCATATCGAAGTGCAGATCATCGGCGATCGTCACGGCGATATCAGCCAGCTCTGGGAGCGTGAATGCACGATCCAGCGCCGCAATCAGAAGCTGGTCGAAGTAGCGCCGAGTCCGTCGCTGTCACACAAATTGCGCAGCCGCATCGTTGAAGCCGCCAAAAATCTTGCGGCGGAGGCGAAGTATGACAGCCTCGGTACGTTCGAATTCCTGGTCGATGGCGAGGTTGGCGAGGGCGATGGCGCCTTCGCCTTTATCGAGGCCAATCCGCGGCTGCAAGTCGAGCACACCGTGACCGAGGAAGTGCTGTCGGTCGATCTGGTGCGGTCGCAGCTCGCCGTTGCCGGCGGCGCCACGCTGGCGTCGCTCGGCCTCGATCAGGCCTCGGTGCCGAGCCCGCGCGGTTTCGCCATGCAGCTCCGCATCAATATGGAGACCATGGATGCCACCGGCGCCACAAAACCGACCGGCGGCACGCTCGCGATTTTCGAGCCACCGTCAGGCCCGGGCGTGCGTGTCGATACGTTCGGTTATGCCGGTTACAAGACCAGTGCTGCCTTCGACTCGTTGCTGGCCAAGGTGATCGTCCACACGCCGTCGTCGAAATGGTCCGACGCCATAGCCAAGGGCACGCGAGCCCTGCGCGAATTCCGCATCGAGGGCGTCGCCACCAATATCCCGTTGATGCGGGCGATCCTGGCCAACGCCGATTTCCAGGCCAATCGGATCAACACCAGCTTCATCGATCGCAACGTCGCCGATCTGGTCGCTGCCACACTGACAGCGGGCAAGCCGCTATTCGCCGCCAGCGGATCAACCGGTGATGCACGGACCTCCGCCGGCGTCGTACAGCCCGCGCCGGAAGGATCGATCCCGGTCGCGGCGCCGCTGCAGGGCACGGTCGTGTCCATTCCGGTGGCCGAAGGCGATGTTGTCAGGCCCGGCCAGCAACTCGCCATCATCGAATCCATGAAGATGGAGCATCTGGTGACTGCGGAGCAGGGCGGTCGCGTCACCCGGATCGCGGCATCCGATGGCGTCACGTTGATGCAGGGCGAGCCCATTCTGTATATCGAACCTCAGGACGTGGCCGGCGACCTCGCCACGGAAGAAGCCGATATCGATCTCGACCACATTCGTCCCGACCTTGCCGAACTGATCGCTCGCCAGGGGATCACGCTCGATGAAAACCGGCCCTCTTCGGTCGAGCGCCGGCGCAAGACCAATCAGCGCACCGCGCGCGAGAATATTGCGCAACTGGTCGATGACGGCTCGTTCATGGAATACGGCAGCCTCGCCATCGCCGGCCAACGGCGCCGCCGCGCGGTCGATGATCTCATCAAGAACACGCCGGCCGATGGTCTGGTCGCCGGTACGGCCACGGTCAATGCCACCAAATTCGGCGAGCACGAAGCACGCTGTATGGTGATCTCCTATGACTATACCGTGCTAGCCGGCACCCAGGGCCATATGAACCACAAGAAGATCGACCGCATGCTGTCGCTGGTCGAGCAGTGGAAAATGCCGCTGGTGTTCTATGCCGAAGGCGGCGGTGGTCGTCCCGGCGATACCGATCGGCTCGGCATGACGGGTCTCGACGGGCCGTCTTTCGTGCAATTCGCGAAACTTTCGGGTCTCGTCCCGGTGGTCGGCGTGGTGTCTGGCTATTGCTTCGCGGGCAATGCTGCGATGCTCGGTTGTTGTGACGTTATCATCGCCACGAAGAACGCCTCGATCGGCATGGGGGGTCCTGCGATGATCGAAGGCGGGGGTCTCGGCGTTTATCATCCGGCCGAAGTCGGACCCGTCTCTTTCCAGTCACCGAACGGCGTCGTCGATATTCTCGTCGAGGACGAAGAGGAAGCGACACGGGCCGCGCAGAAATATCTGTCCTACTTCCAAGGCGGCGTCACCGAATGGCGTGCGCCTGACCAGCGGCTGCTGCGACGTGCGATCCCGGAGAACCGGTTGCGCGTCTATGACATCCGCGCGGTGATCGATCTGATCGCTGATGAGGAATCCGTGCTCGAAATCCGGCGCGATTTTGGCGTCGGCATGATCACCGCGTTCATTCGTATCGAGGGCAAGCCATTCGGCCTGATTGCCAACAATCCCAAACATCTCGGCGGTGCCATCGACGCCGCGGCCGGAGACAAGGCGGCGCGCTTTCTGCAGCTCTGCGATGCATTCGACATTCCGATCGTGTCGCTCTGCGACACGCCGGGCTTCATGGTCGGGCCGGAAGCGGAGAAGACTGCGATCGTGCGCCATGTCGCGCGTATGTTCGTCACTGGCGCGAGCATCACGGTGCCGTTGTTCGGCATCGTGCTGCGCAAGGGCTATGGACTCGGCGCGCAGTCGATGATCGGCGGCGGTTTCCACGCCTCGTTCTTCACGGCGGCGTGGCCAACCGGAGAATTCGGCGGTATGGGGCTGGAAGGCTACGTGCGGCTCGGCTTCCGCAAGGAAATGGAGGCGATCGCCGATCCGTTGGAGCGCGAGACCTATTACAAGAATAAGGTCGCTGAGCTCTATGCCAACGGCAAGGCGACCTCGATCGCGTCGGTGTTCGAGATCGACAATGTCATCGACCCCGCCGAGACGCGCCGCTGGGTGATGGCCGGCCTGCGTTCGGTGCCGAAGCCACCGCAACGCGAGGGTCGCAAGCGCCCCTGTGTCGATACCTGGTAGCCACAACGAACCGACGGCCCACATTCCCGGAGGAGTTTCCAATGATATCAAAAGCATTCGATACTGTGATTGAGGACGCCGGAAATGCACTGATCGGCCCGTGGCGACAGCCCCGACAGATGCTCCATGCGCAGACTTACGACTCTCACGCATCCATCCACGACGATGCCACCGCGCAGAAGCTCGGCTTCAAGGGCGGGACCATCGAGGGCCCGACCCATTTCAGCCAGTTTGCGCCGCTCTGCAAACGACTGTGGGGCAAGGACTGGTTCGAGACGGGCTGCATCTCGGCGCATTATCGTGCTGCCGCCTTTGAGGGCGAGGAGGTACAGGCCGTTGTCGAAAAGCCGATCGATGGTGGGCATTATTGCACGATCAGGATGGCGAAGCGTGATGGCACCGAAGTGTTGCGCGGCAGTGCCTCAATCGGCGGCGATGCGCCAGCCTCCGCCCTCGACATACGGCTGACCGAACTGAAGCCGCTGACAGATGCAGTGATCCTGCGCGACATCGCGGTCGGCATGACCACAGCACCGCAGATTGTCCGGATGGGTTTCGATCAGAACATGGGCGAGCTCTATCCATTCTCGCTTGAACAGAAGCTCAAGGTCATCACCGAGCCGTCGCCCTATTACGCGCCAGAGAGCGCTGGCAACTCGCCATGGGGACGCGCGATCATTCCGATGGAAATGCTCAGTGTGTTATTTCAGCACGGCAGCAAGAAGGATCGTCTGCCGGTCAAGGGGCCGGCAGTCGGCCTGTTCGCTGATCAGGAAATTCGGTTGCTACGAGGTCCGCTGTTTGTTGGAGAAAACTACCGCATAGACCGAAAGGTCGTCGCGATGTCCGGCAGCAAACGCACCGAGAGTCTGTGGGTGCGCACCGAAGTCTTCAATAGCTCGAACGTGCTGGTCGCGACGATGCTGCTCAATCTGGCGACGCTCAAGGAATCCTACGCCAGCTACGACCAAGAATTCGCTGCGCTTCCTCGAAGCCGCGCGTAGCCTGATACGCTATCTTTGGTTCAAGGGGCGGCCAGGCCGGGACAAAGAGTGTCGGCAATCAGACAAAATCATCCCGGGATGTGACGCTCGTCACATCCACCTCCAGCGGGACGCAGTAAGGCTATGTGCCTTATCTGGAGGCAATCATGAGTGCATCGGAAGATAAACTGGAGCAGTCCTATCGTCGATTATACCATCGCTTGATGATCGGGGCCGGAGTGATTTGCGCCGTCCTCATGTGTGCGATCGTGGTTGGGCAAACCGCCGCAGTCCCCGCCATCATGAAGCAAACCGTTTCAGGCTTTAACGATGTACATCCGTCGTCAGGGGCGGAGGCGCCGTCGCCACGCGCAGGTCGCAGTTGTCGGCTGAAGAACTCCTGGTCTATGATCGGGATAGTACCATTCGGTCCGGCGGTAGGTATCGATGACAACGGCTGGCGTATCAAAGTCGAGTCGCGTGGCGACGTGGTTGCAATCTAGTCGTCAGGAGCGGCGTCCTGAAATCGCCGTTGTTCAAGTCTAGCTAACAAGTTCTTGGCGGGCAAAATTGAGTGTGATCCGCCCGTGATACCGAGTTTGTGCGCATTAGTGCACAAGAATGTGGATCAGAACAGTGACCAGCGAGGCTGATGGCTAGATCAAGCGCTTCACTCGCATTCGAGAATCCGGAATGGGTGGTGCGCACACTGCTCTTCGTGGACGTGGTCGAGTCCGTGCGCTTGATGGAAGAGAACGAGGCCAGCACCGTACAGCGATGGCGTAAACTCGTTAAAACGATAGATGAAGATATCCTGCCGCGGTTCGAGGGGCGGCTTGTAAAGAGCCTTGGGGATGGGCTCCTGATGGAATTCCCTCAATCTCCCCTCGCGGTGAAAGCTGCCTTTGCAGTCCAGAATGCGTGTGCGGTTATCAATGAAGGCGTTCCGCAAGATCAGTATATCCTCGTCCGTGAAGGAGCTCACGTCGGTCATCTTCTTGCCGACGAGCACGATGTTTACGGGGCTGACGTTAACCTTGCAGCCCGACTCACAGGTTTAGCGGGGCCGGGAGAAATTGTTGTATCGGCCGATGTTCGCGACCAACTCGTGCCTGTATTGGATGCCGACGTCGAGGATTTGGGAGCTTGTTACCTTAAACATGTGCATGAACCCGTTCGAGCGTATCGTGTCGGCCCACCAGGGCCGCGACCCGTGATCGAGCCAGGTGCTGTATCAATGCCGAAGTTGCGCGCCACTGTCGCGGTCGTGCCTTTTGCCGGGCTGGATGATGGTCCGGAACATCGGGTCATTGGCGAAGTGCTCGCCGACGAAGTCATATCCGCGCTTTCGCGTTCATCGGAGCTGAACGTCATCTCGCGCCTGTCGACGTCTGTCTTTCGCGGGCGGGATAGTTCGGTCGAGGAGATCAGCAGCTATTTGACGGCGAACTACGTTCTGTCGGGCTCTTACCGCAAGGCCGGGAGCAAGCTGCGGGTGAATCTCGAACTGGCATCTTCGTCGAATCTGACGATCGTTTGGTCTGACTCGTTCGTTTGTAGCGCGACAGCCTTGATCAGCGGAAAGGACGGTGCTGTCGCGGGCATTGTGACGGCGGTCAGCTTGGCGATCATGGCGCGCGAGCTTGAACGTGCACAGTCGCAATCACTTCCGACCGTCGAGAGCTACACGCTGTTGATGGGAGCGATCGCGCTCATGCATCGCCTTTCGGTGCAGGATTTTGACAGGTCGCGTCAGATGCTCCAGGTCCTGACCGAGCGTATGCCCCGCCAGGCCGTACCATGGGCATGGATGGCCAAGTGGCACATATTGCGGGTCCAGCAGGGATGGACCGATGACTGGAGTGCGGATACGCAACTGGCGCTCGATTGCGGGCGGCGAGCGCTGAGTGCCGATCCGCGCTGTTCCCTCGCGCTGGTGGTTATGGGCTTTGCTCATACCAATCTGCTGAAACAATTTGACGTCGCGCAGGAGCAGTATGACCTCGCGCTGCGCGTCAATCCCAACGATGCGATGGCGTGGCTGCTAAAGGGAACGCTTCTCGCCTTCAAGGATGCAGGAAAGTCGGCAGTCGAGCACACCGAGCACGCGCTGAAACTGTCGCCGCTCGACCCTCACAGATATTTCTACGATTCCCTGGCCGCAACGGCTGCTCTCTCCGCCGGGCAATACAAGCGCGCCATCGATCTTGCCAACCGTTCGTTGCGCGCAAATCGCACGCATACATCCACGTTTCGCGCGCTGGCCATCGCGCAATGGCAACTCGGCCTTCATCAAGAGGCACGCAAGACGGTGACCGAATTGATGAAACTCGAGCCGGGCTTGACCGTCGCGAAATATCGCGAGCGTCACCCCAGTGGGGGATATGAAACCGGCCGCATTTGGTCGAGCGCATTGCAGGGAGCTGGCGTACCGAATTAGCAGAACGGGAGCAAAAACATGTGCACGATGGGTCCTGAAGGCGGCGCAGGAGGTGCGGGGGGCGCCGGTGGTGCTGGGGGAGCGGGCGGTGCCGGAGGGGCAGGCGGCGCGGGCGGTGCTGGCGCTGGGCCCTACGGCAGTTATGGATCGCCGCTGGTTGCCGATGCACTCGTCAAGCACCGCGACGGTATCGTTGGAAGCTGGCTCGGTCAGACCGTCAATCGGTCGCCACGTGCGCTGGACGACAAGAAGAACCTCGCGCTCTGGGAGCCGTGGGTGCGGGCGGCGGTCATCGACTTCGAACTGCTGTCGCACCTCCATTTTACGAGCCACTCAGAGAGATTCAGCTACAAGCATCAGGGCAAGAACGTCTCCCGGACACCGAGCGAGAAGTCGGTCACGGTCTGGCAGTTCCACGTTCAAACCACAACGACAGATCCGTCCCCCAAAGCGAAATCGAGCCGGATAGCGACTTTGATCCGCCCGCCGGCCGAGACTTTCAAAGGCCAGCTGGATTTTCTGGATCAATATTCCGATCTTCGCGAGGATCGTGTTTCGGAAATCGTGACCCAGCTCGGCCCTCAATATGCGTTCTGGAGTTCGGTCGTGAACCTCCATCCGGATCGTACCAAGAAGACGATCGAGCTGCTCGATGCTGCGCTTCGGTTTGCGACCGCGGTGGAAATGCGCATCAAGCATGCTCTGGCGTGCTGGCGACCATATGAACTGTCGTCTCAGGTTCAACCGATCATTCTGACACCGGGCCACGGGACATTTCCGAGCGGTCATTCCACCGAAAATCACATGATTGCGCGCATCCTGTGGGAGCTGTACGGGCGCGAGCCTAAACTTGGTGAGCAGTTGATGCGACAGGCGGCGCGGATCGCGGTCAACCGCACAGTGGCAGGTGTCCATTTCCCGGTCGACACTGCGGCCGGTCAGGTGCTTGGACTGTCACTTGCCCGCTATTTCATTCTGCGGGCGAAAGGTGGGCCGAGGTTCAACGCCTGGCGTTTTGACGGCGGGCGATACGGAGCTACTCAGGACTTCAATTTCCATGATTTCTACAATCCAGCAAACGGACAGGAAAAGCTGAGCCCCCTGATTGATCCGCCCTATGTCGATTTTCTCGCCTCCACGCCGCCAGTTGTATCGCCGATTATGAAGTGGCTGTGGGATGCTGCGCTTGCAGAGGTGAAGTAGCTGCTGGGGCATGACGGTAGGGCAATCGCATTCGCGAGGTGTGCGTTATGGCAGAAGGACGGAAGCGGATTTCACCTTATCTCGAATGGGCAGTGCTGACCGAGTTCGCTTATCTCCCGGGTGAGTGGTTCTGGGTCTTGCTGGAGCTTGGTGGACCAGCAGAAGCCCTTGCCCGTTCCGTCGTGCGCTCGGGGCTGGATCAGTTCATTCGAATTCCCGCGGTCTATCAGGAGGCGCCACCCTCTCTGAGAGGTGCCGATCTAACATGCTGTATGGCGATTGCGAGACGCGAGGTTCTTTCCGCATTTGTTTCCGGCAAGGTATCGCGCGGTGACGCCAGACAGTTTGCGCCCCTGCTGTCCTCGATCAATCGAATCGAACTTGGAACGCCGACGACAAATCTGTTCGAGAAGACTCAACCGATCGAGCAGCCATCGCTTGCCGCGAGTCCGTCGCGGCGGGCAATTGTCGCGATCATCGATGACGGATTGGCGTTCGCCCATGAGAGATTCCGCTTTCAGGATGGCCGATCGCGGGTGAAGTATTTCTGGAACCAGGACGATCACACAAATACAGGCCGGCCGGCCGGATTCGGCTGGGGGCGGGAGCTGCAGGAGAACGAGATCAATCAGTTTCTGGCGTCCTGCACGCATACTGGATTGCTGGATGAGGATGAGTTCTATCGGTTGGCCGGTCAGAAGCTGGCTGCTCGCCGCGCCAAGCACGGTACGCACGTCATGGACATTGCTTGCGGACTCGATCCGAAACATGCGGTTCCCGAAGATCCCAACCTTCCCTACATCATCGGCGTTCAATTGCCGAAGTGGGTGACAGAAGAGACGTCGGGCGCATTCCTGACTCCGAATGTCTACGCCGCCATCTCCTATGTGCTCAGTCGTGCGGATCAGATCTCGGCCGCCGAAGGAACGGGGCCGATCCCTGTGGTCATCAATTTGAGTTATGGGACCATTGCCGGCCCGCACGATGGCACGTCACAGCTGGAAGCTGCGATCGATCAGTTGATAGCGTCACGCACCGCACCGCTCAGGGTCGTTCTGCCAGCCGGAAATCACTATCTGGCGCGATGTCATGCCTTGGTCGAACTGTCTCAGGCATCAATCCCCGGCCAATCGCCCAAGCGCTTGCGGTGGCGCGTGCAGCCCGACGATAAGGCCAACAGCTTCATGGAACTGTGGCTACCCAAACAGGCAACAGAGAAGTCCCAGCCCGAAATCGCCATAAGGATTACCACCCCGACGAACCAGCGCAGTCCTTGGATTGGGGCTAACCAGAACTGGCAGTGGCGCATATCAGGCCAGCTCCGGTTTTTCGCGAAATACTATATTGCAGTCGGGGAGCGATCGCAGATATTCCTTGCTATGGCCCCCACGGCTGATCTCGGAATGCCCTCGCTGACCGCTCCGTCCGGGACCTGGCTGATCGAACTCAAAAACAAGGGCGTAGCCACGACAGTCGATGTCTGGGTTCAGCGCGGCGACACGCCATTTGGCTATCCGTTGTCAGGGCGGCAATCTCGGCTTGAAGACGAGAATTACGTGCGCTTCGATCTTGCCGGGCGACTGGAGCAAGATGACAAGGGCTCCAGCCCGGTCCGGAGGGAAAGTACGATCAACGCATTGGCGACAGGGACGCGCGCAATCGTCGTGGGTGCTTATCTTCGCAGCGACAAGACCGTCAGTGAATATTCGGGGGCCGGAGGGCGCGCGACATCAGATGGCACGTCCCCCATCCGAAGCCCCGATGTGTCGGCAGTTGGAGACGAGTCGCCAGTGCACAGGAATCTACTTGCCGCCGGTACGCGTAGCGGATCCGTTGTGACGATGAATGGGACTAGTGTCGCAGCTCCGCAGGTGACGCGATTGATCTCGGAATTGATGATCGCGCAGCTTGCTTGCGATCGTCCGGACGTACAGCGCATCGCGAAAACAGGAGACACAAAGGCGCCAGGTCCCGGCTCACCATTGGCTGTACGGATTGGGGCTGGCCGGCTGGATCGGTGCGGACGTCCAAACAGACCTTGATTTGGGACCGGTGCGGAGTACAGGGAACATCGCGGTGTCGAAAGCGAAGCCAGCGAGATCAGCAGGCCGTCAGGCGGCCATACGTATGAACGCGATCTTCAGCGACCTCGCGCCCGAGGCGGTTGCCCAGCTGTTTCATCGCGCGTCTTTCCAGACCTTCGCACGGGGAGACTACATTTTTCGACGCGGCGACCCTGGGACGTGCCTGTTCGGAGTTGTGGAAGGCTCGGTGAGGATGTGTGCATCCTCTCCTGACGGTAAGAGCGCGGTGTTAAATCTGATCGGTGCCGGTCAGACATTTGGCGAGATTGCTGTTTTGGATGGCCTCGACCGAACAACGGATGCAATCGCGAACAGCGATTGTGAAATCTGGGGAATTGCGCGGCGCGATCTAATCCCCTTGGTTAGAACCGAGCCTGCTTTGGCTGCTAAGTTCATTGATTTGTTATGCGCCCGCCTGAGATGGACGAGCGAGCATCTGGAAGAGGTGATCCTTCACGGCCTCGAGGCTCGTCTTGCCCATATCGTCGTAAAATTTGCGGAGCCGAATGTGCAAATGGATGGATCCCTTGTGGTGAATATGACGCAACAGAGCGTCAGCGAGATGGTGGGCATTTCGCGGGAGCGCGCAAATAAAATCATATCCGCCTGGGCCGATCGCGGCTGGGTTCTGGTCAAGAATCGTACACTTGTCCTTCTCAATGCTCAGGCGTTGAGAAACATCGCCACGCGAAGTTAGAACGTGACGATGCCTTTACCAATCGGGCGTGCATTTTAATGCGGAGCGGTGAAAATATCTGCGCCGCAAAGAGAGCGATCGGCAGACTTACGATAAGAACAGCGATGTCCGCGTTCTCGATTACTCGACGCTTTCGCCGTCCGAAATGACCAGCCTCACGGCAGCGGAGGGAGAAGGAAGCGATCAACAACTAGCGCGCGTGACGAGCAGAATAGCGCCTTGCATTGTTTGACGATCGGCCAATATCCGGTGAGAGAGCTTTGGGGACAGGAAGCGGACACTCCATTCCAGACAGACACGCGGCATAGAACGAACTCAAGCGGATGCGGCGCACTATGGATATGGAATCGTTTCTGCCCGGCACACACAGCTGTCACATTCCGGTCGTATGAGCTTAGGGGCTCGGTGTTGCCAGTACTTTATCAAATCTGCATTGGTCCGCTGACGACTTCGGTCCGCAGTCCAGCAAGCGATTTGCCGCTTTCATGTCCTTTGCCGATGTTCGAAATATTCGAATTTTGCTCAATCCGCGACTGCTACGCGCTCTGTTTTTAAGGCGGTGCCTGCACGCGCTTATCTTCTGCGTGGTGTTAGCGATCTTGTCGCCATTTGCGGCCGCAGATGAACGGAGCATGGAATTTGATATTCCGGCGCAGGCGCTGGACCAGGCGCTGAATGCCTTCCGCTCCGCTGCTAGAGTTCATATCTTCTACGAGACCGCGCTGACGGCCGGCCGGCAATCGCGGGGGGTTAAAGGCAGCCTTACTCCGGGGCGCGCGCTGCAGACGTTGCTCGGAGAGACAGGGCTCCTAGTTCGCCGCACGGACGTTGATGCATTCGCCATCCTTCCTGGGCGCGCAGAGCCAGATCGCGCACAGGTGCCAGCAAGCCACC
The DNA here is from genome assembly GCF_900188215.1 of Tardiphaga sp. OK246. Classification (NCBI taxonomy): domain Bacteria; kingdom Pseudomonadati; phylum Pseudomonadota; class Alphaproteobacteria; order Hyphomicrobiales; family Nitrobacteraceae; genus Tardiphaga; species Tardiphaga sp. OK246. The sequence continues at coordinate 31,242 of NZ_FZOX01000010.1, read as the reverse complement.
CCGATGGAGGTTTCGTAAGCGCGCTGCAGAACGGCGTTCTGGATCTGCTGTGCCGAAACAGTCAGACCCGCCCTGGTCGATACAAGGTAGCGCTCGAATTCTGGATTGCCCCGACCGGCGTCATTCAGCATAGCGCGCTCGTGGCTTCCACCGGAGACGTGGTCCTCGATACTGCGTTGCTCCAGGCGCTTCGGGGCGGCAGCATCAACACAGCTCCACCTGCCGAAATGGCCCAACCGTTCATTCTCACCGTTGCGCCGCGCCCCCCGTCCGAAACGGGGGATTGTGCCGGGTCATCCCAGACCACCAGATAGGCGACCCGGACTGTAGCCAATTTGTCATGCAGTCTTGATAGTCAAAATCGCTCCATCTGGCATTTGTCGTACCGGGATGGCTTGCGCCGGTACCTGATCTGGCGGACTCGAGTTCTTGATTTGTCAGACGAGGCTACCGATTATGGCAGAAACGACGTGGGCATTGCTACGTGATCTGCTCACCGACAGATACGCGGAGTTCAAGGCCAAGCTGACACGGCGGCTGGGCTCCGAGGAACTCGCCAGCGAGAGTCTGCACGAGACGTGGCTGCGGCTGCATCGCCCAGGACATGTTGGCTCGCTCGAACGTCCTTCAGCGTATCTGTTGCGCATTGCCATCAATATTGCGACGGATCGCTTGCGCGCCGAAAACAGTCGCGCGCGTCGGTCCGAAATCGATGCCTTGCTCGGAACGGGCGGGGAGTATACTGACCCGACATTGGAGTTACAGGCGCGGCTCGAGCTTCAGATTGTTGAACGGGCGATCCGCGGATTGCCCGATCGGTCGCGGATGATACTTATTGCCTCTCGGCTTGAGGGGCTCACCCACCAAGCCATTGCCAAGCAGCTTGGAATTTCCAGACGTACCGTCCTCTATGAGCTGAAGCGCGCCGTGGAATATCTGGATGCACAACTCGCCCGTGAAGGCTATTCGTCCTCCGATTGCGCATCCGATTCCACTGATGCGTCTTAGGAAGCATAGAGGACGCAAGTTTGATCGCATTCGCCAATGAGAACGCTGGAGCAATGATGGCTGCCGACCGCTCAAACGACGAGCTTGAGTCGCTGAGACGCGAAGCCTGGACCAAGCTCTTGCATATCACGTCGGGCCACGCCAGCAAGGCAGACGTCGCGGCGCTGAGAGTATGGTGCGCGCAAAGCCCCCACCATGCCGAGGCCTTTGCCCTGGTGAGCGGGCGATGGCGCGTGTTGGGGACGGCCATCGAGAATGTCGCACAAACCGGGCGTCCCATGGGCACAGGAGCGCATGCGAGAACGCCGATTGGACGTCGTGCGTTTTTGGTCGGCGCTCTCGGCGCATCGGCGGCTGGGGCAGCTGTCATGGTCATTCGCCCGCCGATGGGACTGTGGCCATCAGCTGGCGAGTTCGCTGCCGACTACCGGACCGTGACGGGCGAACGTCGCCATATCGCGCTTGCGGAGCGCGCATCGGTGGACATGAATACCCGAACCAGCCTCAACGTCCGGGCTGCGAGCGGCGGAGGCGATCAGATCGAGTTGATCGGGGGAGAGGCCGCATTCGCGACACGATCCAGGCCCGTTGAAGTGATTGCAGGCAACGGCCGGGCTCGGGCCGACGATGCCCAGTTCAGTATCCGTCACAATGGCTCCGAGACCTGTGTGACATGCCTTGAAGGCTTTGTTGATGTCCAGCAGGAAGGACGTTCTGCGACACTGCAGAAGAGGCAACAGGTCGTCTATGACGATCGCAATTTGGGTCACGTCCAGAGTGTCGATCCCGTTACGGTGACTGCGTGGCGCGAAGGAGAGCTGTTGTTTCAGAACGAGCCGCTAGCGCGGGTTGTCGAAGAAATCAATCGCTACCGGCCGGGCCGGATCATTCTGGTGAATGAGGCGCTCGGGCAAAGGCGCTTCACCGCGCAGTTCCGGCTAGATCGGCTTGAGGTGGTGATCACCCAGCTGAAAGCGACATTCGGAGCGCGGGTGGTGTCACTTCCGGGCGGCGTGGTCCTCGTGAGCTGACTCGTTCGGATCGGAGCTCGTTTGGAAAAAATCGGCGCGGTACGTTGCGCACTTGCCGGTGCTCACTCGTCTATGGTCGTCGGATAAGTCCGACGGTTGGCTGAAGCCGTGGGGGTGAAGGCCGACAATTTACCAGAGAGTGCCAATTCATGTTTCTGCTCGTTGTTGACGCCGCACCGCGATCCTTTTCAGTTCGTCGTCTGTCGAAGCACGCCGTGCTGTTCGCTGGTGTAAGCGCGGTCGCGCTTTTTGTGGCGAGTGACAACGCGCTCTCCCGTCCGTTGGGTGGGGTGGCGCCAACTCCGTCGGCGGCGGCTATGGCGGCCGCACAGGGAGCCTCGCAGGCTGCGCAGCAGGCGAGCAATTCGCTCAGGCGGGCGACACTGTCTCTTCAGGCCATGCAGGCTGCGCAGCAGGCCGCCCGTGATCTCGCGCGGACCGCGCCGAACACGGTGAAAAATGGTCTGCAGGCCGGTGGTCTGGCGGTGATGCCGGGCGCGACACCAAGTGCGACCGATGGCGGTGCGGGATCGTGGCAGGGCGCGAATTTGCCGACTGAGTCCGCAAATGGTGGCCGCACTCAGGTCACGGTCAAGCAGAACGAGCAGAAGGCGATCCTAAGCTGGAAGGAATTCAACGTCGGTCGCGAGACGGATCTTTATTTCGACCAACGCGCCGGCGGTGCTGACGCCAAGAACTGGATCGCGCTGAACCGTGTGGATTCCGGCGCCGCTCCGAGCCAGGTCCTCGGCTCCATCAAGGCCGAGGGACAGGTCTATGTGATCAACCGCAACGGCATCATCTTTGGTGGCGTGAGCCAGGTCAACGTCAATACACTGGTTGCGTCGAGCTTGAGCCTTTCCAATGCTCAGTTCATGGCGGGCATCAACAAGGAGCTCTATGTTTTCAACGACGCGTCCGGCAATAGCATCGCGATGCCGCAATTCGGCTATCTCGGGCAACAGACACCCGTAAACGGCAGATCCATCTATGACCCCGCTCAGATACCGGGAGCGGTGATCGGCGCTGCTTCGGGTGATGTGCGGGTGGAAGGGGGCGCGCAAATTACGACAGCGAGTGGTGGCAAGGCGATGCTGTTCGCGCCGCACGTCGTCAATTCGGGGCAGATTTTGGCGCCGGAGGGCCAGGTGATCATGGCCGCCGGTGAGCAGGTCTATCTCAGGACCAGTACCGCCTGGCCTGACCCGGTCACCAACAAGAGCACCTTTCGCGGCCTTGATGTTGCGGCGTCGTCGCCGATGCGCTGGATGTTTTCTTATGCCCAAGCGGCGCTTGAGAACGATGCCTTTAGTACCGACGTAAGGAATATTATTCTTCCCGAGATGGAGCTGCGCGCCGCCTCCGTTGGCTATCGCGTGGTGAACAATGGCGTCGTCCAGGCCAATCATGGCAACATCACCCTGACCGGCCGCGATGTCATGCAGAACGGTGCGTTGCTGGCTTCGACGGCCCTCAACAACCGCGATGGCTCGATCCGCCTGCAGGGTTTCAGTCAGGGTATGGGATGTTATTCGAGCTCGTATTGCGACCCTTCCGCTGGAATTTTGTGGTTTTGGAAGACTGGCACGGTGACATTGGCGCAGGGCAGCGTGACGGCAGCCATGCCGGATCTATCCGACACCAGCGAGATCGAGCTGACATCGACGGGCACGCGCTACAGCCCGGGCCGCGTCGAATTGCGGGGCAATCTCATCAATATCGAGCGTGAAGCGAACGTCATTGTCCCTGCCGGCACCATCAGCGTGGTGGCGAGCACCGATGGATGGGCTACCGACGATCCCGCCACCGGCGAGAGAAAGCGCGATGGCAGCCGCATCTATATCGGCGAGGACGCCTATCTCAGCGTTGCCGGACTGCAAGACATTTTGATCGCGATGGAGCGCAATGTCGTTAAAGCCGAGTTGCGCATCAATGAGCTGCGCGATTCACCGCTCTTCAGGGATTCCTGGCTGCGCGGACAAACGGTCTATGTTGATCGGCGCGCAAGCGGGACGTTTTCCGACGGCCTGATGTCCGGCGTGCGGTGGGTGAAGGACAAGAACGGCAATGATATTCCGGGAGTCTGGCAAGGAACGCCGCTTGCCGACGTGTCGGCATGGCTTGGCGTGGGTAAGACGACCATCGCCGAACTATCGACGCAGGGCGGTTCTATCACCCTGAAGTCGGCCGGCTCACTGATCACGCGATCGGGCTCGCTCCTAGATGTCTCGGGCGGCTCGATTCGCTATTCGGATGGCTGGATCAAAACGACCAAGCTGATCGGCGCCGACGGGCGCGTCTACGACATCGGACAAGCAAGACCAGACCAGGCTTATGTGGCGTTCGCCGGTGGCTTCACCCGTTCGCACGGCCGCGCGGGTGTCACGGAGATCTGGACGAGCCCGCTCGACAGGGGGGGCGCTCGCTACGAGCGCGGCTACATGGAGGGCCGCAACGCCGGCTCCATCCAATTCTATGCGGCCGAAGGCGTCGTGCTCGAAGGCGGTTATTGGGGCGGCGTCGTCGTTGGCGAGCGCCAGGCGGCCTCGGGCAAGCTGGCGCAGGCTGGTAGCATGAAGTTCGGCGGCACGGGAGATGACGATCGGCAGTGGCTGCTGGCCAACCTGATCATATCGAACAGCCCGGTTCAGTTACCGGCAGACTTCGGCGCGACGACGCCGCTCTCATCGTTCTGGTATAGCGGCCTCAGCGGTGTCATTTCGCCGCCTAACGACGACTCGTTCCTGCGCCGCACGACCTATCTCGATTCCGATGTGTTGGCTGCCGCGGGCTTCGGCACGACTGAACTTTATGTCTCGAAGAGCTTCACGCTTGAGAAGGGCACGACGCTTGAGTTGGCGCCAAGCAGCTCGTTTATAGTTCAAGCCAACACCACGGACGCCTACACCCAGAACTTCAAGATCGACGGAGTGATCCGTGCTGCCGGCGGCACCGTCAAGCTCAATCAGGCGGAGAACGTCTATTTTGGCGCCGGCGCCTCCATCGACGTCAGCGGTCAATGGATCAATCAACGGGCGGACGCTGCAACGGTAGTGGCGCCGATTATCGGCGGCGGCAGCATCGAGGTCATGAATGCGCGGTTCGAGCCGGGCGCCGTCCTCGATGTCTCCGGCGGCGGCTGGTACAGACTGCAGAAGGGCAAGCGCGAGTTGCGAGTGGGCGACGCAGGTACGATCACCTTTGCCGGCATCGACGCTGCGGAACTCTTGAAGGCCGACCTGCGTGGCTATGCGGCTGGCTCGGGCGGCAGTCTTTCCGTGACCACGAATTCGTCCCTCCAGATCGGGGGCGCGGCTTCGGTGCCCGTGGACGCCGTCCGTCTGGCGGAGACGTTGTACTCCGACCTTGGTTTCCGTTCGGTTCAGGTCACGTCGCGCGGCGACATTACCGTTGCGGACGGGGCCACCATCAGGCAACTCCCGCGCAGCGTCGAGGTGACGGATACCGCCCGCTTCGATTCGGGCACATCGATTACCGATATGGGCTCGCTTGTCGTGCTCCCGTTGTCGCAGCGCGCGGACCTTTTGCCGACGTCGCTCTCGCTTACGGGCCGCAATGTGACGATCGGAGCCGGGGCCACGGTTGCGACCGATGTCGGCGGCAGCATCACCGTCGCGGTTCCGAGTAGTACAGCCGGCGGCGTGATCAAGATCGACGGCCGGCTTGAGGCGCTGGCCGGAAAGATCAACGTTTTGGCGGGGTCGGGGATGGTCACCGTCGCCAGCACGGCTGCGCTCGTGGCGAGCGGTGTGCCGGTCATCGAAATGGATAGCCGGGGAGCGCGCGGTGGCGCTGTGCTCGGCGGCGGCTCAGTGACCTTGGATGCGAGTTCTGTCGTACTGGAATTGGGTTCGATGATCGACGTCTCGGGCGCCAGCGGGGAAATCGACGTACCGGTGAGGGAGGCGCTCGGATCGCGCAGGAGCGTGCCGGTCACACTCGCCAGCAATGGCGGCTCCATTTCTGTCAAGGGCCAGGGAGTGATTGATGGAACATGGCGCGGCCAGGCCGGCGGCAGCGGCGCGCGCGGCGGTGCCGTATCGTTGTCCTCCACGGCGTCCTTGATCCTGTCTGACAGCGCGGCCACGCAAGCGGGGTTGGTCTTCCGTCCGTCCATTCTTCAATCGTCCGGTTTCGCCGATCTCACTCTCACTGCAGCCGGTAACGTTCGGCTCGACGGTGTCAACCTCACGATGGGGGGCTCGATCTCGATCAGCGGCGCGCTGGTCAATGGTAACGGCGCCGATTCGCGCCTGTCGGCATCTTACATTTCGCTGTACGGAACATCTGCCGCCGCGCCCGCGCAGAACGGCACACTGACGCTCGCTGCCACCGTGATCGACGTGAAGCAGGCGGCCATCCGCGGCTTCGCGCAGGCGGTGCTGGAAGCGACCGATATTCAGCTCGTCCCGTACAGTGCCGCGCAGCCGGCGTCGCTCGACATGGCTGGCGTTTTGGTCTTGAGGGCTGCTCAAATCTATCCAGCCTCGCAAACGAGTGCGACGATCAAGGCGAGCGAGAAGATCATCGTGCAGCAGAACGGCGCCGCTGGCGTGGCGCTGTCGGCGGGCGGCTCTTTGACCCTGCAGGCGCCAGTGATTGAGCAGGGCGGCACGCTGCGTGCACCGTTTGGCCAGATCGTTCTGAAGGCCACCGACAAGTTGACCCTTGGCGCGGGCAGCGTCACCTCTGTTACCGGCGACGGTTTGCTGTTGCCTTATGGCAATCTCAGCAACAACGAGAACTGGACCGTGCCCACCGGTAGCAGCTCGCCGGCCATTATCACGACCCCACCGGAGAAGCGCATCACGCTCGAGGCGCCGAGCGTCGATCTTGCGGCCGGATCGGTTGTCGATATCCGCGGTGGCGGCGATCTGTATGCCTGGGAGCATGTACCGGGTCCCGGTGGTTCGCATGACGTGCTGGCGCGCCCGGGAATGTACGCGATCATGCCGGCAATGGGCGCGGTGACAGCGATCGGTGAGCGCATCTGGCTCGCCGGCGGCAACGGGATCCCCGCCGGCTGGTACACGCTTCTGCCGGCACGCTACGCGTTGCTGCCCGGCGCCTACGCCGTCCAGATGATGGGCGGCTCACAAGGCGGGTCGATTCGGGGATCCGTGGGCCTGGCCGACGGCTCCGCGATCATGAACGGCTATCGCGGCAATGCGCTCGACGGCAGTCACGATCAGTTGCCGTCGTCCTGGCGCGTGATGTCGGGGGACGTCGTCCGCAAGTACAGCGAATACAACGAAGCCTTCGCCAATACGTTCTTTGCTTCCAACGCATTCAAGCTGACGCAGTATCGCCTGACCGGAAAGGAAATCGTCACGCCAAGGCTGCCAATGGATGGTGGCGCGGTGGTGTTCAAGGCGACGCGGGACCTGATCCTGAACGGGCAATTGCGCTCGCAGGCGGCGGCCGGGGGTCGCGGTGGGTTGGTGGATATCGCGGCGGCGAAGATCGCAGTCGTCGGGGCGGACCAGGATGCAGGCGATCTGCGATCCAGTGGATATCTTGTGCTCGACGCCACCAGTCTGTCGAACTTTGGCGCCGGCAGTCTCTTGCTTGGCGGCATGCGCAGCGGCGATCCACGCGGTTTGCGGGTGGACGTGACCGCCGACGACATCGTCGTGCGCAACAGCAGCGGCTCGGCGTTGACGGGACCGGAGATCATCCTGGCCGCGAGCGAGACGATCGACATCGGCGCTGGCAGTGTCATCGCCGCGAACGGCGAAGCCCCGCGCGGAGCGGGCGACCTCGTGGTGGCGCCGCAAGTGGCGGGCGACGCTTCCGCGGCGCCATCGCGGGATTGGGGGGCACTGATCCGGCTGTCCAACGGTGATGCGGTGCGTGCAATCCGCGAGAACGTGGACCTCGCTGCCGGCGGAGTGGTGACAATCGGCGCGGGTGCGACGCTTGCGGGCGGCAACGCCCTGCTGATTGACGCTACGCGCAACACCTATATGAGGCCTGGCGCGCAGCTTTCGGGCGCAACCTTGTCGGTGGCGTCCGGCCGCATCGGCTTTGGCGGCGGCAGCGGCCTGGTGCTTGATCCGGCGGCGTTGGCGATGTTGCGCAACACTGAGAATCTCGTCTTGCGCAGCTATACAAGCATCGACTTCTACAATGCAGTGGACTTGTCCGGCCTGCGCGCGGTGACATTCGATGCGGCAGTTCTCGCCGGCTATGGCACGGGCAATATCGATGTCGTCGCCAGCCGGCTGGTGCTGGAGAATTCGACGAGCGCCTTCAGCGAGCCGATCGGAGCCGGTCATGGCCGCCTGAATCTCGTCGCGGAGGAATTGGCTTTCGGTCAGGGTGCCAAGGCGCTGCGCGGATTCGATACGGCAGTGCTGACCGGCACGACGCGCATCATCGGTGAGGGCAAGGGATCGCTCGATGCCGGCAACGCGGCACTGACATTGTTCGCGCCGCTTCTGACCGGCCGCGGCGGCGCTGCGCAATCGCTGACCACGACTGGTGGGCTCACCGTTGCGGCGCATGGGACGACAATACCGGCGCGTGACCAGGGCAGCCTCGGCGCACGCTGGAGCTTGGCGGGCAGTTCTATTCTCTTCGGCGGACGCGCCAACGCTTTGGGCGGCGCTGTCGAGCTGACCGCCACGCATGGCGATGTGACCCTCACGGCGGGCGCGCTGATCGATGTTGGCGGCTTTGGCAAGCAATTCTTCGACGTCGCGGAATATACAGATGCAGGGCGCATTGCGCTGACGGCTGCTGGGGGCTCTGTGCGGATGGCCGCTGGTGCTGTGCTCGACCTCGCTGCGCAGCCGGGCGGTGGCGGTGCGGGTTCGCTCGCCATCACATCGGATGGCAGCCAGGTGGTGCTCGACGGCACAATCAAGGCGCAAGCAGCGGCCGGCCAGCGTGGCAGCGCGTTCTCGCTCGACGTCGCGCAACTGCCGAACTTCGCGATGCTGAATCAGCGCCTGAACGAGGCAGGCTTCTCCAGATCACGTGGGTTCCGCATCCGCACCGGGGACATCACGGTGGACGGCACGACGGTGACGGAATCGTTCACGCTGGCAGCAGACCATGGCCGCGTGACCGTCGCCGGCACGATCGATGCGCGTGCCCGCTACGGCGGCTCGATCGCCATCTATGGCGGCAACGGTCTCACCATGACCAGCACCGCCGTGCTGCGGGCAGGTGCGACCAATAGCATGGATCAGCTCGGCTCCGGCCGTGTGACCCTCGGCATCTCGAACGGCACACTCGCAGTTCAGGGTGGCCTGATCGACGTGGCGGGCGGCGAGGGCGGCAAGGTCACCCTGCGGGCGCCGGTGATCGTGCAGCCGGGCGCCGACACTGTGAACGTCGCTTTTGCCGGCAGCATCGCCGGCGCGCGCGAGATCGTGCTCGAAGGATTCAGGCAGTTCGACCTCGCGAGCCTTGCAAGCAATCCCAACTTCGTTGGTGTGAAGATCAACGGCAGCGGCCAGGCGGAGCTCGATCTTGCCGCGACGGCCGCCGGCAAGCTCAACGTGCTGGCAGATTACGGCGCCGGCACGCTGGTCGAGTTCGTGCGCGATTTTGACATCTCCGCCGCCTACGCCAGTCTCGGCGGCCTAGCCAACCAGTCGAACTTCCACGCACGCCCCGGGATGGAGCTCAATTACGCCGGCGATATCGTACTCAAGTCCAACTGGAACCTTGGTGCTGGCACCGTCAATCAGGCCGCCGCGATGGCGGCCGGCGTCATGGCCATCGACCCGCTATTGGGTAAGGCTTACGTTGTTCCAGGTCAGGAAGGCGCGCTCCTGCGCGACTACACGACGATGGTCTATCGCACCGGCGGCAGTATCCTCGGCGAGTCCGGCGTGCTGACATTGCGTGCCGAAGGCAATATCGATCTCAAAGGCAGTATCAGCGACGGCTTCTTCCAGTTCGGCAATACACTCGACAGCAAATACATCGAGATCAATAAAACGACTGGCTCGGCGCTGACGCTCGTTCTCAACGGCGGGCGCAACAACACGAGCAACAACCTTACGGCCTACAGCAACGCGCTGACGGCCCTTCCTGCCGTCTATGCGGGCATCAACTTCTCGACGCAGGGCATTTTGAAGACGCAGACCCCGGTGACGGGGAGCACCGCGGTCCCCTTCGATCCAACAGCGAATACGCCCGCCGCCGCATCGCCCAATGCGCTCGGCAATGCGGTGCTGTTGCCCTCGATCACAAGGGTTGACGGGACCACCGTGGCCGCGACGTCCTGGAGCGAAACTATTGTCGCCGGCGCAGCACCGGTGGGCCAGAGCGCCGACCCGACGCGTCGCGCCGCCGGCGCCGCCGGCAGCATCATCCTGAGTGCCCAATCGCCCATCTCCTATGTCAGCGGTGGGACGACCGTGTCCGACATAACTCTCGTGGACGTGGATCCGGGCTACAGCGCTCTCTTGAAGCCGAACGCAGCGGGCGCAGTGAGCCCGACGTTCTGGCTCTCGACCCTCGAGGCTGCGGCAGGCACGCGCCTGAATGCCGATTCAAGCGCAGTCATCAATCTGGGGACGACCGGCGAAGCGGGCTACACATATCTGATGAACTTGTGGACGGCTTACGCAGCAGCGAAGGGAGTAACCGACTATAAGCTCATCACGGCCAGCAGCCGGGTCAATGTCGTAACGAAGTACTCAACCTTCGCCGATTTCTATACGACACAGATTCTCCCCAACCTGCGCGCCATCGCGCTCCTTTATTCGTCGGTTCAGCCCAGCACGACTACGATCGCGATGACGCCCATCACGGCCGTGCGCACCGGAACGGGTGACATCACGGTTGCCGCAAACGGCGACATCAGGCTGAACGGCGCGGCGTCGATCTATACCGCCGGCCGGCGGGATCTCGCGCGGCTCGACGATTTCACCACTGCACCCGACAGCGCGACATTCGGCGTCGGAGGCGGACATCTTCAGGTCGCGGCTGGCGGCAGTATCGAGGTGACACTTCCGGCCGACCCCACCCAGATGCAGCACTACACCGAGTGGCTGAAGAAGCAGGGGGCCACCGATGCATCCTACGTATTTGGGCCCTACAGGCATTCCGCATTGGGTAACCAGCCGGCCAGGCAAAGTGCCTGGTGGATCGATTACGGCAATTTCGAGCGCGGTGTCGGGGCGCTTGGCGGCGGAAACGTCGCGGTCAGCGCCGGCGGCGATCTGGTCAATCTGACGGTTGCACTTCCGACCAATGGCCGCGTGCGCGGCGGACGCTCTGTCGACGAGCGTAAACTGCTGGAGCTGCGCAATGGTGGATCGATGTCAATCGAGGCAGGCGGGGCGATCCGCGCCGGCTATTACTATGTCGGGCGCGGCGCCGGTACGATCGAAGCGGCTGAATTCGATTTTGGCCGGTCGGTCAACGTCCGCATTGGGCAGAACCAGCTGACGACCCATGCGATCGCACCGATCCTGTCTCTCGGCGACGCAACGCTTGATGTGCACACGGCCGGGGATCTCATATTGCAAACCTTGCTCGATCCGTTGCTGGTCGGCAAGGGTGAGGCCAGTGAATTGGCCTATATGAGCGGCCAGACGGATCGCACGGCGCTGAGCCTCACCTCGACCGGCGGCGATGTCATGATTGTCGGTCAGGTCGACTATCTGTCGAAGGATGTGGACTGGGTGGCCTCCCCGACCGCCGCACGTTACTATTCCAAGGTGAACAGTCTCGCCGGAAACCTCTATCCGTCCAGGGTTCGCATCACGGCGCTGAATGGCTCTGTCGCCAACGCCGGTGTGATCTACACTCTACCAGGTAGTCGCCCGGAGCTGCGAATCCTGGCTGGAAACGACGTCTATCCAGGGGCAATCCTCATGTCCCGGGCGACGCCGGCCATGATCCCGTCTCCGTTTGAGCCGGTAGGGGGCGACGGTTCACTGATCCAGTTACCGAACTGGTATGATTTCCACACCGTTCTCTACAACGACATCGTCGCTCCCCCAAGCAATCTGTCCGGTCACCAGTTGCATCTCTACGGCCTGCGCAATCCCGAACACCTGCCGAATGAGAACGACTACGAACCTAGTCGCATCTATGCGCTGTCCGGGTCGATCATGGGCTCACCGCGACCTGTGCAAGGGGGCGGGACGCCGCCGGCCATCGTAACGAACGAGGCAACGTGGTTCCGGGCAGGCATGGATATCCGCAACATCGACTATGCGCTGCGCAATATTCGAGCGACGGACGTCTCCTTGCTCGAAGCGGGCAACGATATCATCGGCGGCACCAATCCGTACACCTCATCCATGCTCGGCGGGCGCTATGGCGGGCAGGCCGAGATCCTGGGGCCGGGCGCGCTCGTGCTCTCGGCGGGACGCGATGTCTATGGCACTGATCTTGCGCTCTACAGCCGTGGAAATCAGGGCTACGACACCAACAACCGCGTCATTCCCGGTACCAAGGTCGCGGGTCTTCCCGACGAGGGTGCGGCGATCACCGTGATGGCGGGGCTCAAGGGCAAGCAGCCGTCCTATGCAGCGTTCATGGCGGCCTATCTCGATCCCGCCAATGTCGCCGCGATGCCGGACTATCTCAAGACGACGCTGCCCGATGGCACGGTGGTGCCGCTGTATCTCACCGACGCCTCCGAGACCCGCAAGAGCGGTACGGTGAAGACCGTACGCAATGGCCTCGTCTCCTTTGTTGAGGAGATTACTGGTGAAAAGCTGACACCGCTCGGCGCCTGGACGCGGTTCCGGACGCTGCCGCAATTCACGCAAGAACGCTTCCTGCGTCAGGTCTATATGCAGGAGTTGCGGGAGGCGGGGTCAGACCAGAAATCGCCCGGCGAAGATGGTCAGCCGCGCAATCAAGGTTACAACCGCGGTTATGCGGCGATCGATAAGTTGTTCCCCGGCCACGACTGGAAGGGTGACGTGACCATGGGTAACGGGCTGTTCCGCACCATGGCCGGTGGTGACATCGAGGTGCTGACGCCGGGGGGCGGTTTGCAGGTTGCGGCGCTGGGGACGGACGCAGGCGCCGGCTACGGCCTGGTCACTCTCGGCTATGGCGACATCAACATCTTCACCCGCAACAATGTCGTTGTGAACCGCTCGCGCATCCTGACCTTCGCCGGCGGCGACGAGACGATCTGGTCGACGCTGGGCGATATCGATGCCGGGCGCGGCGCCAAGACGACACGCGTGCCGTCGGCGCCGGAGATCCTGACCGACGTCAATGCGGTGACGAAAGTACTGGAGAAGGCGGACATTTCCGGCAGCGGCATCGGCACGATCGTCGGCTTCACGGGCGTCGAGGAGGGCGACGTCAACCTGATCGCGCCGCGGGGCACGGTCAATGCCGGCGACGCCGGCGTGCGGGTTAGCGGTAACCTCAATATTGCGGCCCTCTTTGTGCTGAACGCAAACAACTTCCAGGTCTCTGGTGAGATCAAAGGTTTGCCTCCGAAAGAAAGTTCGATCACTCCCTTGAAGCTCGAGGGCGGCGACGCAAGCAAAGCAGCTACCGACGCGGCGAAGGATGTAACGCAGCCCGGTAAAGCCCAGCAGACTTCCGTCATCATCGTCGAGGTGCTTGGCTACGGGGGAGACGGCGGTTCAACTCGCCAGGAAGAGGACGGAGGCCGCGCGCTGCGGGATCGACGAAGCTATAATCCGAACAGCGCGGTGCAGTATGTGGGAGCCGGCCCGCTGAACGGCGAACAGCGACGACAACTGATCGAGGAATGACGCCCCACTTCGCGAGCAACGGACCTGGACGAGTGTCCCCAATCGGGCCGCTCGTCTAGTCCGCCGTTCATTTGCTGAGGCTTTCTATTGATACTGAGTTTGACCGCAGCAACGTCAACAACCTGACTCACATCTTGAAATCATCCCGTTTGAAATCGAGCCCGATGTCGAGAACGCCGACGCTATGGGTGAGCCAGCCGATTGAGATCAGATCGACGCCGGTCGCAGCGATGTGCGGCGCTGTCGCGGGTGTGATGCGGCCAGAGGCTTCGGTGACCGCCCGACCTGCGACCATCGCGACGGCTTCCGTGAGCGTCGGTGGATCTATATTGTCAAGGAGTACCGCGTCTACACCGTGATCGAGCGCCTCGCGCAGCTGATCGAGCGTATCGACTTCGAGTTCGATCTTGACCAAGTGGCCGACGCCGGCTTTCGCCCGCTTCAACGCCTCGGTTACGCCGCCGGCGATGGCGACGTGATTGTCCTTGATGAGCACGGCATCGTCGAGGCCGAACCGGTGATTGCTGCCACCGCCAACGCGGATCGCATATTTTTCGATGGCGCGCAGCCCTGGCGTTGTCTTGCGCGTGCAAACAATTTTCGTCTGGTAGTCGCGGACCGCTGCAACCACAGATGCCGTTGCCGTTGCGATTCCGCTCAGGCGGCACAGAAAATTCAATGCAACCCGTTCAGCAGTTAAAATACCTCGCGCGGGGCCGGTGATCGTAGCGATCACGTCACCGGGCGCCAGAACTGCGCCATCGTTGCGCTCGATATGCATCTCGATCGCGGGATCGATCAGTTGAAAGGCGAGTCGAGCGAGGTCGAGCCCGGCCACCACGCCGGGCTGGCGCGCAACAAGAAGTGTCGTGGCGCGTCGGCCGGCTGGCACGATCGCATCGGTCGTGAGATCTCCAGCTCGTCCGAGATCTTCAAGCAACGCCATGCGAACCAATGGCTCGATCATGACATGGGGGAGCGGCGAGGGCGTCATGGCGATCCTTTAGGTTAGGCGACGAGTTCCGGGATGTCGTCTCGCGCGGCTTGAAGCGCATCATCAAGGCGCAGCGTCGAACGCTGTGCCAGACTTGTGTGCTTCGGGAAGTCAGTGCGTGCATGCGCGCCGCGGCTTTCTTGGCGGCGCAAGGCAGCGATCACGATCATCAGGCCGACAATTGCGGGGTCGCTTGCAGCTTGCTGCGAGATCGCGAGGGGATAGAGCGCGCGAGCGGCGGTACGCAGGCCTTCGCCATCGCGTAATACGCCTGCGGCACGCGACAGAATAGGGCGCACCAAACTTGGGTCGCTGTCTGTTACTCCACCGGGCAACAGTGGCTGCCGCCGCCGGATGGAGGTCGTTGCGGCAATATTCTGGGCAACCCAGCCGCCACACACGGCCGCCTCGAGGAGTGAATTACTGGCGAGCCGGTTTGCGCCGTGCAGGCCAGTGCAGGCAGCCTCGCCGCAGGCCCACAGACCGTCGACGGAGCTCCGCCCGGTCCGGTCAACCAGTATGCCGCCCATGTGGTAGTGCGCAGCGGGGCGGACGGGGATCGGCTGCATAATCGGATCGATTCCTGCGTCGCGACAAAGTGCCGTGATGGCCGGGAAACGCCGCGCAAAGTCCAGTCCCTTCACGCCCCTTGCGTCGAGAAAAACCCGATGCCCTGCCGCGATGTGCCGCCAGACGGCACGTGCAACGATATCGCGGGACGCAAGCTCGGCGCCAGGGGCACCGCCCATGAAGCGATCGCCATTTCCATCGACCAGGATCGCGCCTTCTCCGCGTACGGCCTCACTGATGAGCTTCAGTGGAGAGGACTTGCTGTCGAGCGCCGTCGGATGGAATTGGATAAATTCAAGATCGGCCATGACGGCGCCGGCGCGTGCTGCGAGCGCGAGGCCCTGGCCAAAGGAGCCAGCCGGATTCGTCCCGTGCAGAAACAGACCTCCGATGCCGCCGGTCGCGATGACGACACGATCGGTGGCAAAGAGCACGGGTCCCGGGCCGGTATGGCCAAGAAGACCCACCACCGCATTGTCTTCGACGACCAGGCGCTGTGCCGTAGCGCCTTCGATCACCGTGATCGAAGGCGTCTCGCGGACTTTGCGAACCAGGGCTCGAATGACGTCGCGGCCTGTTGCGTCACCTCCGGCATGAATGATCCGGCGGCGCGAATGCGCGGCCTCGAGGCCGAGGATGATCTTGCCGCTGGCATCCCGATCGAACATGACGCCGAACCGCACCAACTGTTCGATCGCGGCGGGCGCTGCAGCGAGGATTGAGGCCGCGATGGTTTCATCGCATAAGCCGTCACCGGCGGCGAGTGTGTCTGCCTGATGCAGCGAAGCACTATCATCCGCCCCGATATTGGCAGCGATACCACCTTGCGCAAGCGCACTCGACGATTCCGAGCCCAGCGGCGCGCCGGTCAGGAGCAGTACCGGTTGCGGAGCTAGCGCCAGAGCAGTCATGAGGCCGGCGATGCCGCCGCCGACGATGACGGGAGCGCCGTTCGTATCGTGTAATGCTGTCATGTGACGGCCAGCATTCGTTCGACCGCGAGGCGTGCGCGCGCTGCGACACTGTCGTCGATCGTGACCTTGTGCTGCATCGTCTCCAACGCGTGACGGATGTTGCCGAGCGTGATTGTCTTCATGTGTGGACAAAGATTGCACGGACGAATGAATTCGAGGTCCGGGTACTGGATGGCGACATTGTCGCTCATCGAGCATTCCGTCAGAAGCACGACCCGCGGTGGTCGCTTGCTTGCGACGTAGGACGACATGGCGGCTGTCGAGCCGGAGAAATCGGCCTCCGCCAGGACGTCCGGCGGGCATTCCGGGTGCGCCAATACGACAACACCGGGGTGGTTCTCGCGCAATTGCCGCACCTCTTCGGCACTGAAGCGCTCGTGCACCTCGCAATGACCGGTCCAGGTAATCACTTTAACATTGCTCTCGGCAGCGATGTTCCTGGCCAGATATTCGTCCGGCAGCATGATCACGCGTTCAACGCCAAGCGACTCGATCACCGCCTTGGCGTTGCCTGAGGTGCAGCAGATATCCGACTCGGCCTTCACCGCGGCCGAGGTGTTCACATAAGTCACGATCGGGACGCCGGGATAAGTTTGCCGCAGCAGCCTCACGTCCTCGGGCGTGATGGAGTCGGCAAGCGAGCAGCCGGCGCCGCGATCGGGAATCAGCACGGTCTTCGACGGATTGAGTAATTTGGCCGTCTCGGCCATGAAGTGAACGCCGGCGAGAACGATGACGTCGGCCTCCACGTGCATCGCTTCGCGCGCCAAAGCGAGGCTGTCGCCGACAATGTCCGCGACGCAGTGGAAGATGTCCGGTGTCTGATAATTGTGGGCTAGGATGACGGCGTTGCGGCTTTTCTTCAACGCGATGATCGCATCGATATCTTTTGACAGCATCGACCATTCGATCGCGGGGATCGCGTGGCGCACTTTCGCATAGAGATGTTCCGAAGGACGCAGTTCAGGTATCGACAGCATGACATATACTCTCGTTGAGCATATATTATACTGTAATCGAGTATAAGTCTTGTCAAGCCCCCGAGACGGGAAGTTTGGTTCCGGCGATGGCGCGTTCCGCAAGTACGGCGCGGCGAAAGCGGAAGAGTTTTGCAGGGCGTCCGCCGGTGTCCTGGCTGGTTTCGCCAGTTTCCTCAACGAGTTCCTGCTGCTCGATCAGGCGGCGGAAATTCGGCTTGTGCACTTGCCGTCCCGCCAGCGCCTCAACACAGCGTTGCAATTGCAGCAGCGTGAATGTGTCCGGCATCAATTCAAACACGACAGGATGGTATTTGATCTTGGCCCTGAGTCTTGCGATCCCGGTGGCCAGAATCCGGCGATGGTCCAGGATCATGGGGTGACCCGGCGTGTTCGATAAAGCCGCATGGGTCGACGTGGATGTTGAGGAATTTCCGCGTGTCGCCTCGGGGATCAGTTTTGCCTCGTATAATAGTTCGTATCGCTGCAGAACCAGTTCCTCGTTCCAGCTGTGTTCTTCGAAACCGAAGAGCATTGCGGCGCGCTGCCGACGAGCGCGCTGTGCCGCCCGATCGGATGCTGCAGAAGCCCAGGCTTTGAGCCCTGGCTGCAGAGCTTTCTCCATCAGCGGCGGTGGGCCGTCACGATGATCCTCCCAGGGGAAATAATCATACCAGCCGCGCCATCTGGCCTCGTGTTCGCCGAATGCCGGTTGTTCTCGTGTCAGGCCAAGATAGCTGATCGAGATGACATGCTGCCCAGTGGCGCCAGCGCGATCACGATCGGCAAAGGTGTAAAGCTGTTCGACATAACCGAGCGGCAACCGTGTCTGCCGTTCGACCCAGGCACGCAGCCCCGATTGCAGCGAACGATGGGCGAGTTCGAAAGGCCCGGAGGGCAGGGCGCGCTGATCCTGGATCGTTAGAACACGAGGCTCACCCGAGGTCACGGCTACCAGCACCGCAACAAGATCAGCCGCAATTCCTTGCGGTGATGACTGCGCTGCCAGACGCGCTGGCCTGGAATTGGGGCTGTCAAGCGGGCTCATGAGCTCGTCTGCTTAAGTGTTCGTAGGTACAGGGTGAAAGGCTGCATCGCGAATCCACACCGATATTTTAACATGAAGCTGCAACGCGACGCGCACGGCAATTGCGGTAATCCAGACTTGAATGGGTCGCGTCAGCGCACTTTTCCGACGTGCCATCCCGGTTGGCCACTTGGCCTTATGAGGTCGCGTGCGGATTGCGGATATTCCCGAGCATGTCGGAGATCTTACCTGGGCAAGCTCGCCGAAAAACGCGCTGGGCGAGGTGTTCACCGACTTTCTTCCACCGCCCTTATCTGTCTACGTGCTCTGTTCCCACACACGCCAGCCCCAGCGATCCAGCAGGCGCTTGATCAACATCGACGGGCGGCCAGCAAACGAGCCGCACTATTCATCCCACGCGATCTTCATCCCGGCCCCCGAGCGAACGAGAGGGGAGCACATTCCACGGATCGTTGCGCATCGTCCGCGCATCGTTCTGTGCTGAGTTATTTATCAGGAAAAGTTGGGAGCGAAAAAAGCTCAGCAATCACGGGCTTAAATGGTGGGCGCACAAGGGATCGAACCTTGGACCTCTCGCGTGTGATGGCGACACCTACCGTAATAAAATCAGCATGTTATCGGGGCTTTGCGGTGTTTTCCGCAGTTTTTTCGACACTCAGCCCGGGATGGGATGTTGACCTTTGGTCCCTTCCGACAGGATGTCATCCAGAACCTCACTTTTCCAAAATCTACCCAGCTGGAAGCTAAGCGCGTCGTCGCCAGCGCGTCCGGTGATGCCAGCGCTTGCTCCTTTGTTCGGTGGCGGTGAATTCGCCGGTCCGATCTCCGTCGCAGTTGGTCATTCGAGGTTATGGACCGAGGCGCCGCTGTTCATCGGGCGACCCGAAGGGGCAAGCGCTGCCGATCGTGTGTCGGCTGAACGTCGATCGAACCACGTTCCGGCGAGCGATCCGACGCGCAATATCTCTGCGCTCGTGCCGCAAGCGCGCAGCTTGTTTATTGTTCGATCTAGTGTGGGAGATCCCCAATGACGGTATGTGCAGTCGGGCGCGCCATGGCGTGCTCCGGGATAGAATGGCTGGGAAGGCGAGAGCAGCAGGGAAGCGCGACAGCGGGACGGCGAGATAAAAGCGGCTCGCCGCTCGAACCACAAGCCATTGGAATGGCTTGGGTTCGGCCGTGCCGGTCGGTCGGGGCGCGTGCCGCGCCTGATGCTTTCGCTAATGAATTCAAAAGTGTTTTCGGCACTGCTCCCCATTCCTTGCCCGTGGAGCGATTGCTGTGAGCGTAGGCGACAGCGATTTACGCATCCGGCCTGGCCGCATCCGCGGCACGCGAGCGGCAAAGCCCAAGAGCTTCATCAACCAGGTGCTGCGCGCGGCGAAGAAGTCCGGTCCCACCTCCAGTCTTGCGGCTGCGGGGAAGCGCTCCTCAAGCTACGGGCGCTCGACCTTCGGGCGCGGCCGGATCAATTTTGGCCGCAACCGCCTGTTCAGCCCGGCGCGGCGCGTGGTGGTGAAGGCGCGCGTCGTCCGCCATCAGGGCCGTTTCGTTTCGTTCCGCGCCGCTGACCGCTCATCTTTCCTATCTGAAGCGCGACGGCGTCACCCGCGGTAGCGAGAAGGCGGTGATGTTCGATGCCGGCTATGACCGCACTGACGATGCCGCCTTTGCGGATCGCTGCAAGGACGACCGGCATCATTTCCGCTTCATCGCCTCGCCCGAGGACGCCGGCGAGATGACCGATCTCAAAGCCTTCACGCGCGATCTCGCCCGGCAAATGGAAGTCGATCTCGGCACCCGGCTCGCGCTCGGCCGGCTCGACTTCTTAGAATCCGCGCTGGCCTTCATGGCAGGTTACGGCATCAAAAGCTTCCTGATCGCGCAGTCGCTGAACCAGATCGAGAAAGCCTACGGGCCCAACAACGCGATCCTCGACAACTGCCATGTCCGCGTCAGCTTTGCCACCAACGACGAGCGCACGGCGAAGCGTGTCTCCGATGCGCTGGGGACAGCAACCGAGATGCGCGCCATGAAGAACTATGCCGGTCACCGGCTGAATCCGTGGCTTGGTAACCTCATGGTCTCGCGGCAGGAGACGGCAAGGCCGCTGCTCACGCCGGGCGAGGTGATGCAGCTCCCGCCCACTGACGAGATCGTCATGGTTGCCGGCACGCCCCCGATCCGGGCGAAGAAAGCTCGCTATTACGAGGATTACCGTTTCACCGAACGAGTGCTGACGCCGCCCGATCCGGCGAAGTCTGGCCGGTCGTCACGGACGGATGGGTGGTCAGCTCTAACGCCGCAGGCACCGGACGCCGTGTTGCTTGGTGAGATCCAGAAGGCGGAACAGGATGCCGCCAATCGCGGCTTGCGTCGCGAACCCGAGCTTCCCGACCATGTCGCCATTGCCAAGGAGGCGACTGATCCGAGGCCTGCGGAAGAGTTCGCCGCTGTGCTCGACGACGAGTCGGACGATGCCGCCCGTCAGGCTCGCATCCTGCACCAGCAGATGCGTGGCATCGTCCGCCAGGTCTCGCTCGACCCGAATGACGGTATGGAGTTGTGAGACCATGCGGGACCGGATGAATGTGTATTTCCCGCCGGACCTTCTGAAGCAGATCGCCGATCTTGCCGACCGCAAGAAGCTTTCCCGATCGGCGATCATGGAAGCGGCGGTCACCTCGTTTCTGTCTCCGGATGGGGAGGATCGGCGCGAGGCGGCGTTCGCGCGCCGTCTCGACCGGCTGTCGCGCCAATCTTCGAGCGGCGCAATTGCTCTTAGGCCACACAAAACTCGAAAGTACGGTGCGGTATCTTGGAATTGAGGTAGATGATGCACTTGTCATGTCTGAGCAGGTGGACCTCTAAAGGGATCTAAGGCGCATCATGCAGTGACGCGCCTTTTTTGGCGCGAAGCAGCCACTACGAAATAGTCGCTTGTGAATCAAGACGGGGATGCAGCTCAATCCGTCTTGAATTCATTTGAAGGAAGCGGAGGCCTCGGCGCGAGGTTCGAGCTATCCTGGAGTTGGCACAACTTTGGTGGTAATTGTTCGCGCGGTTTGGCGAGACACGATAGACCGCAGTAAGTCGTCTACGACATAGTGCCGTGACCGATCATTCAAAGTCGATGACTTCCAGACAAGACGCTGTCCGCCATTCTCGCGCACATAGCGTGGAGACTTCGCGGTCCAGACCGGTCGCTCGTAAAACCAGAAGTAGCGCCCGTCATCAGCTGAAGAAAATTCGCCTGCGGCGTGCGCGAGTTTGAAATCGTCACAATCCTTTCACGGAGAACCAGAATGTCATTTCAGGAAATGTTGACCCCGCAGAATAGCGCCATCGCGCTGATCGATTTTCAGCCCGCGATGTTCCAGGGCGTCCAGTCGCACGATCGCCTTGTCACATTGAACAACGTCCAGATTCTTGCAAAAGCCGCGAAGCTCTTCAAGATTCCGACCGTTCTGACAACCGTTGCGGCAGAGTCGTTTTCCGGCCCGTTCATCCCCGAGGTGGTGTCGCTGTTTCCAGGACAGGAGATCATCGATCGCACCTCAATGAATTCGTGGCTCGATCCGAACTTCCGCAAGGCCGTCGCCGCCACCGGCCGCAAGAAATTCGTGATCGCCGGTCTGTGGACAGAAGCCTGCGTGATCTTCCCGACCCTAGACATGCTGCGCGAAGGCTTTGAAATCTACATTGCTGCCGACGCCTGCGGCGATCTCTCGCCGGAAGCGCATGAGCGCGCCATGCAGCGCGCCATCCAGGCTGGCGCGGTGCCGATCACGTCTTCGCAATACGCTTATGAGCTGCAGCAGGATTGGGCGCGCAGCGAGACCTATGAGGGCATGATGGACATCCAGCGCGCGCATTCGCCTTACGGCATCCAGATCCGCTTCTCGAAGTGGGCGCTCGGCGAGCACGCTTCCGAAGGCGGCCCGGCCAAGTAAGCCGTCACGTCACACAACCGAGGACAACGATATGAAAGCACACATGATCTCGCTGGGCGCAGGCCTGCTGGTGGGCGTCATCTACAGTCTGATCAATGTGCGCTCTCCGGCGCCACCGGTGGTGGCGCTGGTCGGCCTGCTCGGCATTCTCGTCGGCGAGCAATTGCCGCCGTTGGTACGCAGCCTCTGGCAGAAGGAGCCGGTGGTGCAGTCCTGGCTCGAACAGGTGAAGCCACACATGTTCGGCCATCTGCCGAAGGGCCAGCGCTCCGATACGCGTGTCGTGGCCGAGAAGGCGCCGCAGCCGCCCGCCGGCGGTTAGTCTCCGGCACCCGCCTCACGATCACATCGACTGTTCAATTCACTATCGCCGAAGGAACTCCCCATGACCGAGCCGCAGACCTCCGATCTCATTCTCCATCGTGGCCTGTTCACGACGCTCGATCGCTCCAATCCCGTCGCCAGCGCGGTGGCCATCAAGGATGGTCGCTTCACCCATGTCGGCCATAACGCGGACATTCTGCCCCTGGCGGGACCGAAGACGAAGGTCGTCGACCTCAAGGGCAAGCGCGTGCTGCCCGGCCTGATCGACAATCACTTGCACATCATTCGCGGCGGCCTGAACTTCAACATGGAGCTACGCTGGGATGGCGTGCGCTCGCTTTCCGAGGCCATGAACATGCTGAAACGTCAGGTCGCCATCACCCCGCCGCCGCAATGGGTGCGCGTTGTCGGTGGCTTCACCGAGCATCAGTTCGTCGAGAAGCGGTTGCCGACAATCGACGAGTTGAATGCCGTCGCGCCGGATACACCGGTATTCTTGCTGCATCTCTATGATCGCGCACTGCTCAATGGCGCCGCGCTGCGCGCCGTCGGCTATACGAAGGACACGCCAAACCCGCCAGGCGGTGAGATCATTCGCGACGCTAACGGCAATCCGAACGGGCTGCTGCTGGCCAAGCCCAATGCCGGCATTCTCTATGCGACGCTGGCCAAGGGGCCGAAGCTGCCATTCGACTATCAGGTCAACTCCACCCGCCATTTCATGCGCGAGCTCAACCGCCTCGGTGTCACCGGCGCCATCGATGCCGGCGGCGGTTTCCAGAACTATCCCGAGGATTATGCCGTCATCCAGAAGCTGCATGACGAGAATCAGTTGACGATCCGTCTCGCCTATAACCTCTTCACCCAAAAGCCGAAGGGCGAGAAGGACGACTTCCTGAACTGGACCAAGACGTCCAAATACAAGCAGGGCGACGACTATTTCCGCCATAACGGCGCTGGCGAAATGCTGGTGTTCTCTGCTGCCGATTTCGAGGATTTCCGCCAGCCGCGCCCGGATATGGAGCCGGAAATGGAAGGCGAGCTCGAGGATGTTGTGCGCGTTCTGGTCCAGAACAAATGGCCGTGGCGTATGCACGCGACCTATGACGAGACCATCAGCCGTGCGCTGGATGTGTTCGAGCGCGTCAATCAGGAGATGCCGCTGGAAGGGCTAAACTGGTTCTTCGACCACGCTGAAACGATTTCGGATCAGTCGATCGACCGTATCGCCGCCCTTGGTGGCGGCATCGCCGTGCAGCACCGCATGGCCTATCAGGGCGAATATTTCGTCGAGCGCTACGGCCATGGCGCCGCAGAAGCGACGCCCCCGGTGTCGAAGATGCTCGCCAAGGGCGTCAAGGTTTCCGCCGGCACCGATGCCACGCGCGTGGCCTCCTATAATCCGTGGGTGTCGCTGTCCTGGCTGGTCACCGGCCGTACCGTCGGCGGCATGCAGCTCTATCCGCGGCGCAACTGCCTCGACCGCGAAACGGCGTTGCGCATGTGGACCGAAAACGTAACGTGGTTCTCGAACGAAGAAGGCAAGAAGGGCCGCATCCAGGTTGGCCAGCTCGCCGATATCGTCGTACCCGATCGTGACTTCTTCTCCTGCGCGGAGAACGAGATTGCCGACACGAGCGCAGTGCTGACAATCGTCGGCGGAAAGGTTGTCTATGCCGTCGGTGATTTTGCCAAGCTCGACGAGAATGCGCCGCCGCCGGCGATGCCGGACTGGTCACCTGTACGCACCTTCGGCGGCTACGGCGCATGGGCTGCACCCGATGCGAATGGACAGGTCGTCGCGCAGAAGATGGCGATGACCTGCGGCTGCGCCAATTCCTGCGGCGTGCACGGCCACGATCACGCGACAGCGTGGTCCAGCAGGCTGCCCATCGCCGATCTCAAAAGTTTCTGGGGCGCACTCGGCTGCGCGTGCTGGGCGGTATGATCACGAATCTCGCACGTCGCGTGATCGGGGCACCCGTTATGCATTGGCTGGGTTTGCTCGGCCTGTGTGCGGCCTATCTGCAGGGCGGGCTCGTCAAGGCGTTCGACCTTCCGGGGGCGATTGCCGAGATGAACCATTTCGGACTGCAGCCGGCGGCGCCCTTCGCGCTGGCGACGATTGGGCTCGAACTGGTTGCCTCGCTATTGATTCTTGGTGGCGTGTGGCGCTGGCTCGGTGCACTCTCGCTGGCAGGCTTTACGCTGATCGCGACATTTCTGGCGAATCGGTTCTGGGAGCTGGCTCCGCCAGAGCGCTTTATGAGCGCCAATTCGTTTTTCGAACATATCGGCCTGTGCGGCGGCTTCCTGCTCGTCGCATGGCATGACCTTAATGACCGGGCCAGGAAGGCAAAACCATGAGCGGAGCCGCCGAGCCGGCCAAGGCAACCAGCGCCTTCGCGCCATTCCGCCAATCCATCTTCGCGGTGATCTGGGTCGCGACGGTGATGGGCAATACCGGCAGCTTCATGCGCGACGTGGCGAGCTCCTGGCTCGTCACAGACCTGTCGGCGGTGCCCGCAGCGGTCACCATGATCCAGGCCGCGGGCACGCTTCCGATCTTCCTGTTTGCGATCCCCGCCGGGGTGCTGTCCGATATTCTCGATCGCCGTAAATTCCTGATCGCGGTGCAGGTGCTGCTCGCCTTGGTGAGCGCGACGCTGATGATGCTGTCTTATTACGGGCTGCTGACGGTCAATCTGCTGATCGGGCTGACCTTCATCGGCGGCATCGGCGCCGCACTGGTCGGGCCGACATGGCAGGCGATCGTGCCGGAGCTCGTGCCGCGGCAGGACATCAAGAGCGCGGTCGCGCTGAATTCACTGGGCATCAATGTCTCGCGCTCGATCGGCCCGGCCGCCGGCGGCATCCTGCTGGCGACATTCGGCGCCGCCGTCACCTATGGCGCCGATGTCATCAGCTACATGTTCGTCATCGCAGCACTGCTGTGGTGGCCGCGCGCCAAGGCCGAGAATGACGTGTTGTCAGAGAAGTTCTTCGGCGCGTTCCGGGCCGGATTGCGCTACACCCGCTCTAGCCGTGAACTGCACATCGTGCTGCTGCGGGCAACGATCTTCTTTGCATTCTCCAGCTCGATCTGGGCTCTGCTGCCGCTGGTGGCGCGTATTCTGCTGCGTGGCGATGCCAGTTTTTACGGCGTGCTGCTTGGTGCGGTTGGTGCAGGCGCGATCGGTGGCGCGCTGGTGCTGCCGCGGCTCCGCGCGAAGCTCGACTCCGACGCGCTGCTGCTGATCGCCGCGCTGTTGTCGGCGTGTGTGATGGCTGTACTGTCCTTCGCGCCGCCGAAATGGGTTGGGCTGCCGGTTCTGCTGCTGCTCGGTTCTGCGTGGATCACGGCGCTGACGACGTTCAGTGGCGTCGCGCAGGCGGTGCTGCCGAACTGGGTGCGTGGTCGCGGTCTCGCTGTCTATCTGATGGTGTTCAACGGTGCCATGGCTGCTGGAAGCCTCGGCTGGGGCGCGGTGGCCCAAGCGCTGAGCCTGCCGGCGACGCTGCTGGTTAGCGCATGCGGTCTCGCTGTCGCCGCCTTCATCATGCACCGGGTGAAGCTGCCGACAGGCGAAGCCGATCTCGCGCCGTCCAATTACTGGCCGGAGCCGCTGACGTCGGACGAGGTCGAACATGACCGCGGGCCCGTCCTGATCCTGATTGAATATCGAATCGCGCGTCAAAACCGCGCGCCGTTCTTCACCGGGCTCAAGCGCCTCTCCGAAGCGCGTCGTCGCGACGGCGCTTATGGCTGGGGCATCACCGAGGATGCCGCCGATCCGGAGAAGATCGTCGAATGGTTCCTGGTGGAATCATGGGCGGAGCATCTGCGGCAGCATCACCGCGTCTCGAAGGCTGATGCCGATGTGCAGCGCGAGATGACGCAATATCACATCGGGCCCGACGCCCCCGTGGTCCGGCATTTTCTGACGCTGGATCTGAAAAACCCGACGTCGAAGCCCGAACTGGTCGATCAGCACTAGTCGCCACAAGGACTGCCGTGATGCGTTTGTTCAAATTCACCGCCGCCATTCTTTCCATCGCGTTGCTATCGGCCGCGCCGCAAGATGCATGGTCGCGCGAGGCGCCGGCGAAGGTCGGCTTTGCCGTCGGCGCGCAGTATGACACGACGCACGTCTATGTTGCGCCGGACGAGGTCGATCGCTTTGTCGAAAGCTTCATCGCGACTTTTGGTGGCAAGAGCACCAAACAGGTAGTTGCGACAGTGACGCCGACACCGAGCAGCACGACGTCGCAGCTTCTGCTGACCCCGGCAGGGTCGGTCTCGGTGTTTGGCTTCAAGACTCCGATTCCCTATCCATTCGGCCATGAGCGCACCGGCTATCTCGTTACAGATATCGATGCCGCCGTCAGAGCCGCGCAAGGCGCGGGCGCCGACGTGCTGGTCAAGACGTTTCCCGATCCGATCGGCCGCGACGTCGTTGTGCAATGGCCGGGCGGCATCAACATGCAGCTCTATTGGCACACGACGGCGCCGTCCTATCCGGAACTGCAGACGGTCCCGGAAAATCGCGTCTACGTTCCGGCCGGCCGGGCCGACCAGTTCGTGAAGAGCTTTGTCGCTTTCTCGAAAGGCAACGTTGTCTCCGACACGGCGAAGGCGCCGGGCATCGAGATCGGCCGCCCCAACGATACCTACCGTCGGGTTCGCATCACGTCGAAGTTCGGCAAGATGACTGTGCTGGTGACCGACGGCGTGCTTCCTTATCCTTATGGCCATGAGCTGACCGGCTATGAAGTGCCGTCGCTCGACGAGACGCTGGCCAAGGCGAAGACGGTCGGTGCCACGGTGCTGGTCGAGCCCTATGTCGCGGATGCGCGCCGCGCAGCGCTGGTAAAATTCCCCGGAGGCTATGTTGCCGAGATTCACTCTGCCGTCGGCAAGTAAGGCTTGGATAGCCGCGACCGCGCTGGCCTTTAGCGCGGTCCTGCTGCCGCCTGCGCATGCAGACGATTCAGCGCTAACGCCAGCGCGCCCGAAGCTTCTAACCAATCGCTGGCAGGAAGACTGGTCTGCGCTCGCCACTTCGGCGTTGCGCACCGAGCCATTCGACGCTCTGAAATATATCCCGCTCTTTGTCACCGATCCGAAAAGCTATATCTCGCTAGGTGCCAGTCTGCGCGAGCGATTTGAGTTCAACGACGCTCCGAATTTCGGCGTCGGCAATACGCGCGGCGATTCCTATCTGCTGCAACGGCTGCAGATGCATGTCGACATCCGGCTGAACGAGAACTGGCAGATCTTCACGCAGCTGGAGGATGTCCGCACCATTGACAAGGCGAGCGTCTCGCCGGGCGACCAGAACCAGTTCGATCTGAGACTGGCATTTATCGCCTATAGCGGTGCGCTGGGTGATGGCATCTTCAAGGCGCGCGTCGGCCGGCAGGATTTTGCCTTCGATCTGCAACGCTTTGTGTCCTCGCGCGACGGGCCGAATGTGCGGCAGTCCTTCGATGCGGTGTGGGCGGATTACGAGACCGGGTTGTGGCGTTTCATCGGCTTTGTCAGCCAGCCGGTGCAATATCGCTTTGGCGATGTGTTCGACGACTTCTCCGGCCAGAATTTCCGCTTCAGCACTGCGCGTATCGAACGCAAGGTGTTCGGCGACAACGAACTCTCCGGCTACTACTCCCTGTTCGAGCGGTCGTCTGCGCGTTATCTCGACGCCTTGGGCGAAGAGACGCGGCACATCTTCGACGTCCGCTTTGCCGGTAATGCCAATGGCTTCGATTGGGATCTCGAGGCGATGGGGCAGACAGGGCATGTCGGGCCTAAGGAGATCGAGGCCTGGGCACTGGGCGGCCGCACCGGTTACACATTCTCTAACGCCGCATGGACGCCAAGGATCGGCTTGCAGGCGGATGCGGCGTCAGGTGACGGGCGTGCGGGTGACAACACGATCGCTACGTTCAATCCGCTGTTCCCGAACGGCTACTATTTCTCGCTGGCAGGCTATACCGGCTACGCCAACCTGATCCATCTCAAGCCGACACTGACGGTGAAGCCCATTGCCAATCTGACGGTGACCGCCGGGCTCGGCATGCAGTGGCGCCAGACGGTTGCCGATGCCGTTTATGTTCAGCCCAACGTTGCCGTCGCGGGCACGGCTGGGCAGGGCAGCCGCTGGACGGGGGTCTATTCGCAGCTTCGAGCGGATTACGTCTTCAACGCCAACCTGACGGGAGCCGTGGAGGCGGTGCATTACGCCATTGGCGACACGGTGCGGAACGTCGGCGGGCACGACTGCAATTATCTGGGTTTAGAGCTCAAATATGGGTGGTAACCGGACCTCCGGAGGCCATGGGGCGTGGTTTCATTTTGTGCCGCGGCGGAATAGGTTACACGCTCGCCCGCCATCGGTCCCGTTTTGGCGTGATGGTTCGGATGACGCCGACATAAGTGCCTGACATGTGGAATGAACGCGATCGCATCGCGGCCTTGCATCGATACGATATTCTCGATTCTGCATCTGATGTGGATTTCGCAGACTTCGTGCAGATCGCGTCGGATATCTGCGATGCGCCGATCGCGGCCATCAATCTGATAGATGGCGACCGGCACTGGACCCTTACCGGTATCGGGCACGGCGATCGGGAACTGCCGCTCGATCATTCGATCTGCGCGCAGGCGATCCGCCAGACGGATCTTTTCGTGATCCCCGATCTGTCTTCGGATACACGCTTCCAGCATAATCCATTGGTGAGCGGGGGTCCCAGGCTCCGCTTCTATGCCAGCGCGCTGCTGGAAACACAGAACGGACTGCCGATCGGTACCGTTTGTGTGTTGGATCACACGCCGCGCCCGGATGGTCTGTCGACACGCCAGCGCTTCACGCTGCAGGCGCTCGCGCGGCAGATCATGAACCAGCTCGAGCTCCGCCGCGCGATGATGGACATCACAACCGGAAACGCTGCACGGGAAAGACTGGAAGCATCGCTGAACGAAAAGGAAGCGCTGCTCAAGGAAGTGCATCACCGCGTCAAGAACAACCTGCAGCTTATCAGTAGTCTCCTGAACCTGCAGGCGTCGCGCATCACCGACCCGATCACCGCGGCGCTGTTTGCAGATAGCCGCAACCGCGTGCGGTCGATGGCGCTGGTGCATGAAAATCTGTATCGTGCCGGCAACTTCGCTGAGATCCAGATGCAGACCCATGTGCTCAGTCTGTGCACGCATCTGCGCCGCGCCTATGGGCGGGCTCGCGTCGAGATCACGGCCGAAAGCGATGACGTCACACTGGATATGGATCGCGCTGTCTCCTGCGGCCTTATCATCAACGAGCTCGTCTCCAATGCGTTCAAACACGCCTTTCCCGGTGAACGCAGCGGATATATCAAGGTTCGGTTCGGCAGCCGCGACGACGGGACATGCATTCTGACCGTCGCGGATGACGGCATCGGAATGCCCGAGCAGTTCGACTTCATCGAAACCAGATCACTCGGTCTGCAGCTGGTGCGCGATCTCGTCGAGCAGCTGCATGGCACGTTCTCTGTCGACGATACCGGCGGCACGACTTGTACCCTTACATTCCAGGCTGGTCGTCGCGCGAGGCTCGCGCCATGACAACGCGCGCCCGCGTGATGGTCGTCGAGGACGATCGCATAGTTGCCCGCGATATCAGCGAGCAACTCGGCCGGATCGGTCATTCCGTGATCGGGGTGACGGCCCGCGGCGAGGCGGCCGTTGAGCTTGCGATCAGCAATCGCCCCGATCTGGTGCTGATGGACATCCGTCTGGAAGGCGATATAGACGGCATCGATGCCGCCCGGCAGATCCGCGCCAGATGCCAAATTCCGGTAGTGTTCCTCACGGCCTATGCCGATGACGAGACGGTCAGGCGCGCCAGTCAGGCCGAGCCATTCGGCTATCTGCTCAAGCCGTTCGAGGATCTGCAACTGCGCACCGTGATCGAAATGGCCTTGTACAAGGACCGCGCCGACCGCAAGCTGCGCGAGAGCACGGCGGCGCTTCAGGTCGCGCAGGCGGAACTGGCGCGCATGTCGCGGATCACCACGATGGGACAGCTCACCGCGTCCATTGCGCATGAAGTCAATCAGCCGCTGATGGCCGTTGTCATGAATGCCGAGGCCTGCGTGCAATGGCTCAAGGGCGAGAAGGCCAATGTCGGCGAAGCCCGCGCTGCCGCGGAGCGAGCCATCGCGGAGGGGCATCGCGCCGGAGCGATCATCCAGCGCGTCCGCGCGATTGCGCGCAACGCGCCAGTGGTGTCCGAGCCGCTCGACTTCAATGAGATGATCGAAGGCGTTCTTTTGATCGTGCAGCCGGAACTGTCGCGACAGGAAATTGCGCTGGACGTTGATCTTCAGCCTGACCAGCCGTCGATCGTTGGCGATCGGGTGCAGTTGCAACAGGTGATGTTGAACCTGGTGTCCAACGCGGCCGATGCCATCAATTCATCGAAGAATCAACAACGGCGTGTGACTGTCGTGTCGGCGATGGATCCATTGGGAGAGGTCTGCGTCACCGTCGAAGATGCGGGGGTGGGTATCGACCCCGATCATCTCGATATGATCTTCAATCCGTTCTTCACGACCAAGCGGGATGGCATTGGCATGGGGCTGTCGATT
>NZ_FZOX01000018.1:0-1245 GCF_900188215.1 Tardiphaga sp. OK246 | reverse complement strand
AGGTCGCTGCCAGGCCTGCAAAGGACAAAGACTCCTCAACTACGATATCAAATCAAAAAACGCCGCTTCCTTCGGGAGGCGGCGTTTTTTGTTGTTTGGATTCTGCACTGATCTCGGGGAACTTGAGCAGCATGCGCGCTCATCACGGCGATCGTTGCTCCTCAAGATGCCGTTTCCGTTGCCGTCCCTCATCCTGAGGAGCGGCAGAGCTCGATCGCGAAAATCATTCAGCCGCGATTCAGCTGCAGCATTTTTTTTGTCTACGGCGTGATTGTCAACAAGCGTCTGCGGGGCTTTCTCAATGTCGATCGCGGTGGCGACCCGCATCGACCGAGATCATTCGGCCGCGATCCATCATCAAAATCCGAACCCGTGTAGTGCGGTCCGATTGAGCTCATTCAGGATCGCGTTCGCCCCGGGCGGGGGAAGTGAAGCGATCCGAGATCCGAAAAGGCTGCGATTGGAAGAACGGATTGTTTCCTTCGCGCAACTGCATCGCCGCTGCTGCGCAGTCCGCTGGCTGGCATCTTGCGCACCGATCGCTTTTACCAGCGCCGCTGCATCTGCGTACTCACCACGGCGCTGCAGCATCATTACGCCGTCGGCCTGATAGTTCTCAACAGCAGATGAGGCATCGATGCCCGCGATGCGCAGCAGCTTGTGCCATCGTCGTGCGAGCCAACGCGTATCGCAGGATCCGGATATCCCTGCAATCAATGCGGAATCCTGCTGTCATCATCGCAGCGCACTATGATTCGGCGTCAACTTTACGCACACGAAAAACGCGTGACGATTTTCTGACGATTGGGCGTTGACAGCTTCGAGAGTGCGAGACTATAAACCGGCCACTGAGCGCGGCGGCGCCGGGGCCCACGGGTCCGGGACGGTTCGACGCTCAGAAGCACCTCAACGCGATGTGTGAAGCACCAGCCGACAGTTTCGGTGGGTGTTTTGTCGTCGGGTTGAGCTGTCAGGTTTTTGCAAGGAAGCCTGGCGGATCTCTATCGGTGCAATGGTCTGCTGCTTGTTTCGGACGAAATAATCGGCGCACTGCGAAGAAAGAGGTTGCTTCCTTCCTCTGGAGGGTCTACTGGTTCGCTCCCTTCGGGGCGCTGGCATCCACTGGATGCCGCCTGATGGATCTCACTTTGGAAGATCTGAAGATAGAGATTTCTCCCTCCTGGGGAGATTGACGCATCTGCGTCGGGCTGTTTGACAAGTTAAATTGAAGAAAGAGAAACGTGG
>NZ_FZOX01000008.1:0-308325 GCF_900188215.1 Tardiphaga sp. OK246 | reverse complement strand
CGCCTCCGAAAGTCCTGATGCACTCACAATTGCGGAAGACCGCATCGCATCAGGCCCAAGGGTGCAACGGGCACCCGGCGTTCCGCACGCCCTCTTGATTGAGGGTGGGAAGGAATGCGCAAAACTCGGACGCGCAAGCGCCGCGAGAATGCGAGCGTGTGTTTCCACGTCACCGAAGCAGCTACCGCCACCCCACTCGATTTAGGTAAGCACTCCTGCTTGTTATTGCGGAGGGCGGCCTTCAAAACTCCTCCTCGAAGGGCTCATGGGCAGACGAGGATCACATGATCATCAAGCCCAGCGCATCGTGGCACACCCGCTCGACCCTCAGCAGGTTGGCGCACATTCTCGAACGGACCGGACTCGCTTTGGTTGGGGCTGCCTGCGGGCTGTTCGTTGCCGAGGTTGGCCGCTTCATCGAGGTCATTGGCTCGGGTGAAGTCGTGTTCGCCATGATCATTTACGGGGCTACCGGCTTCTATCTCGGAATCGATCTGCCCCAGGTTCCTGCCGATTACCGCATGCATCTGCCGCTATGGCGCGGGCTGGGCAACAGTGCGGATATGGTGGAGCTGCTCACTGCGGCCGGTACCTTCATCACATCGGTGACGGCGATCACGTCAGTCTCCAGTATCATTCTGGGTGAAACCGTGCGCCCCAGGACGGCTGGCATCATCTGTTTGAGCTGGGCAATCGGCGCCACCATGCAGATCGCTGCCGGTATCATCGCGCGAATAGAGTTAGGCCGTGCCGTGAAAATGGCGAAGCTCGCGCTGTTCTCCCGGTGAAAGGTCAGGACAATCCCGGCTGACGGAGGTCGAACATGCCGCTCTATATGTATCAGGCTGCCTACACGCCGGAATCATGGGCCGCGCAAATGAAGAATCCGCAGAACCGCGTTGAATCCGTTGGACGGCAGACGACGGAGGCTGTCGGAGGACAATTGATCGGTGGTTGGTATTGCCTGGGCGAATATGACGTGATGCTGATCGCCGATGTGCCGGATATCGAGAGCATGGCGGCCATCGCCGTCGCGATTGCAGCGGGCGGCGCCATCAAGTCCAGCCAGACGACTGCATTGATGACCGGGGCAGAACTTGTGGCGGCCCTGAAGAAGTCGGAGTCCGTCATTAAGGGTTACAAGCCCGCCCGATAGACATCGGTGGCGTCGATCGCCCGCTATCGTCCCGGCGTCGCATTCACCAAAGCGAGGATCTCCGCGCCGTAATGCTCCAGCTTCTTGTCGCCGATCCCCGGGATTTCGCGGAGCTGGTCGAGCGTGGTGGGATGTTCGCTGGCGATGCCATCGATGGTGGCGTCGTGCAGCACGACATAGGCCGGGACGTTGCGCTTCTTCGCGACTTCCGAGCGCCAGGCGCGCAGCACAGCGAGCAGATCGGGATTGGCGTTGTCGCTGCGCGGTGCCGCAAGATCGCCGCGGCGGGATTTGCTGCGCGGGGCGCGGCCGGTGCCGCCGGTTTCCTCGCGGAACATCAGCTCGATCTCGCCCTTCAGCACACCGCGCGCTTCTTCGGTGAGCTTAAGCGCATTGAACGCGTCCGCGTCCGCATAGAGAAAGCCGCGCGCCACCAATTGCCGCATCACGGCGCGCCATTGTTTCTCAGTGAGTTCGCCGCCGATGCCGAATACCGACAGCTTGTCATGGCCGAACTGCTTGACCTTGTCGGTAAGGCGGCCGATCAGCACGTCTACCAGATGCATGGCGCCGAATTTCTGCCCGGTGCGATAGGCGCAGGACAACAGCTTCTGCGCGGCGACGCTGCCGTTCCAGACTTTCGGCGGCGAGAGGCAATTGTCGCAATTGCCGCAGCGCGTGCCGGTGGCCTCTTCGCCGAAATAACCCAGCAGTCGGGTGCGGCGGCAATCGACTGTTTCGGCGAGGCCGACCAGCGCATCGAGCTTGCCGATGGAGACGCGCTTGAAAGTCTCCGAACCCGTGGACTCGTCGATCATGCGGCGCTGCTGCACGATGTCGGAAAGACCATAGGCCATCCACGCATTCGACGGCTTGCCGTCGCGTCCGGCGCGGCCGGTTTCCTGATAATAGGCCTCGATGCTCTTCGGCAGATCGAGATGGCAGACGAAGCGCACGTCGGGCTTGTCGATGCCCATGCCGAAGGCGACGGTGGCGACGATCACCACGCCGTCTTCATTGATGAAGCGATCCTGATTGGTCTCACGCAGGCGTGCGTCGAGCCCGGCGTGATAGGGCAGCGCGAGGATTCCGGCCTTGTTCAATGCGGCTGCGGTGTCCTCGACCTTGGCACGCGACAGGCAATAGACCACGCCGGCCTCGCCGGAATGCCGGTCGCTGATGAAAGCCTGCAACTGCTTCTGCGCGTTGGTCTTGTCGACGATCTCGTATTTGATGTTCGGCCGGTCGAAGCTCGCCACGAAATTCGGTGCGTCTTCCAGGCGGAGGCGTTGCACGATCTCCTGCCGGGTCAGGTCGTCGGCGGTTGCCGTCAGCGCAATGCGCGGAATGTTCGGGAACCGTTCGGCGATGACCGAGAGGCCGATATATTCGGGCCGGAAGTCGTGGCCCCATTGCGCCACGCAATGCGCCTCATCGATGGCGAACAGGGCGATCCGGGCGCGGCCGAGCATCGACAGACAGCGCGGCGTGACCAGACGTTCAGGGGCGACGTAGAGAAGGTCCAGTTCTCCGGCGAGCAATTGCCGCTCGACCTCGTTGGCTTCGTCCCAAGACAGGGTGGAATTCAGCACCGCCGCCTTGACGCCCGCCTCAAGCAGGCCCGCGACCTGATCGCGCATCAGCGCAATCAAGGGCGACACGACGATGCCGCAGCCCGGGCGTAGCAAGGATGGCAACTGGTAACACAGCGACTTGCCGCCGCCGGTCGGCATCAGCACCAGGCAATTGCCGCCATCGGTCACGTGGCGAACGATATCTTCCTGTGCACCGCGAAAACCCGGCAGACCGAACACCGAATGCAGCACGGACAATGCGTCCGAGGTCTGGAACACGTCTGGCTGATTTTTCGATTGACGCGAGGCGCCGGCGGGAACGGACATGGCGCAGGTCTATTCCTGATTCGAGGGTCGCGTATATCCCGGGAAACGCGTCGTTCCCCCAGGAGAACGCGTCATTCCCGAGAGAATGCTTCATTCTCCTGACATCGCGACGTTTCGCCTTGATCGCGCCGCTTTACCCCTGTCGATGATCCGTTCTAAGAGAATGAGTGCGCGACCGCGCCAGCGTCGCTGCAACCGGGCAAAAAGAAAAGACGTATGCCATTCATTTTGCGAATCTTTTCTTGGCTTCTGAACCGTCGCCGCGGACCCAAGATCCGCTGGCAGGCGGCCAATGAGAATGCCGCGCGAAAAGTGCGCCGGAAATTCAAAAAGGGGCCAAAGTCCGCGATCCTGTCTCATGTCATCGCGCATCGGCCGTCCGTGACGCTGGTGGGGCGGCTGCCCGCGGTCGAAATCTGGAACCTGTCCGATCCGAAGCGTGTCGCGCTGCTCTATCTGCAGCATGGCCGCCGGTTGCGGCTGCCAGCGCCAAAGGCGTTGATGGACGATGCCGTGAAGCGGGCCCGCGCCGCGGAATAGTGGACGTGGTCCACGCGGGGCCACTTGTGCCGTGTGGCGTCATGGGCTTGACGGGCCAGTTCCGAGCGGGGATGGTCGCGCCCGGGTCACTCCGTTCCACACTCAATGAAAGACTTCTGCATGATCAAGCGTCTCGGTCCCGGCAAGCGTCTCAGCCAGGCTTCCATCCATGGCAACACCGTCTATCTGGCCGGCCAGGTGCCCGATGAATATTCGGGCGACGTCAAGACGCAGACCAAGCAGGTGCTCGACAAGATCGATGCGCTCCTCAAGGAAGCCGGCACCGACAAGAACAACATCCTCAGCGCCACCGTCTGGCTGCCGAACATCAATGACCGGGATGCCATGAACACGGTGTGGGATGCCTGGGTGCCCGACGTCGGTCCGGCACGCGCCTGCGTCGAGTCGAAGCTCGCCGACCCCGCCATCAAGGTCGAGATCGCCGTCATCGCAGCGATTCCGTAAATCATGTCACCCGTTGCCATTGCGGTCGCCCCCAACGGCGGCCGCAAGGTCAAGGCCGACCATCCCGCCGTGCCGCTGACGCCGGCGGAGTTGGCGGTGACGGCTGCGCATTGCCTCGAGGCAGGCGCGGCGATGATCCATGCCCATGTGCGCAACGCCGACGGCAGTCACCTGCTCGATGCGGCGGCCTATCGGGACGCCATCGCGGCGATCCGCAGCGCAGTCGGCGACAGGCTCGTCATCCAGATCACCTCCGAGGCGCTCGGCAAATATACACCAGCGCAGCAGCGCGCGGTGGTGCAGGCGGTGAAGCCGGAAGCGGCGTCGCTGGCGCTGCGCGAACTGGTGCCCGATGCCAGCGAGGAGCAGGCCTTCGCCGATCTGCTCGGCTGGATGAAGCGCGAGCGCGTGTCAACGCAAATCATTCTCTACGATGCGCAGGATGCTGCGCGGCTGGCCGAGTTTCGCAAGCGCGGGCTAGTGCCGTTCGAGAAGCTGCCGGTGCTGTTCGTGCTCGGCCGTTATACGGCGGGGCAGACGTCGCACCCGCCCGATCTGCTGCCGTTCGTCGCGCCCGGTGCGCCAACATTCGAACACTGGAGTGTCTGCGCCTTCGGTGCGCAGGAGACGGCCTGCGTCACCGCGGGCGCATTGCTGGGCGGCCATATCCGCGTCGGCTTCGAGAACAACGAATTGCTGCCGGATGGCTGCCGCGCCAAAGGCAATCAGGATCTGGTTGCGGCGGCGCGCCGCGCGATCGAGGCGGTTGGGCTTAAGCACGCGACGGCGGATGAGCTGCGCGCCGCGACCGCGGAGCTTCCCTAACCTCTCCCCGTTCTTTACGGGGAGAGGTCGCCGCGTCTTCGCGGCGGGTGAGGGGCGGCGCGCTGTAGTCGTCGCACAATCGCATTCGAGATGATAGGCCGTTACCTTGCCCCTCATCCCGACCTTCTCCCCGCGCAGTTCGGGGAGAAGGAGCGCACTGCCGGCGCCAGGACTACTCACTCAAACCACGGCCATTCCGCGCCGCCGTCATGCGTGACGGCGCCGCCCGGCGCTTGTCCGACCAGCTTGGCATATTTCGCCAGCGCACCGGCGCGGTGACGCGGCGGGCGCTGCGTCCATGCCGCTCTGCGCGCCGCAAATTCCGTCTCGTCGATCATCAGATCCAGTCGCCGCGCGGGCGCGTCGATGCGGACCTTGTCACCGTCGCGCACCAGCGCGAGGGGGCCGCCGATATAGGCTTCCGGCGAGACGTAGCCGATACACATGCCGCGTGTCGCGCCGGAGAAACGGCCGTCGGTGATCAGCGCGACCTTCTCGCCCATGCCCTGGCCGTAGATGAGCGCGGTGACCCCGAGCATCTCGCGCATGCCGGGGCCGCCGACCGGGCCTTCGTTGCGGATGATCAGCACGTCGCCTTCCTTGTAGTTCTGGTCCCTCACGGCGGCGACGCAGCTCTCCTCGTCCTCGAACACACGCGCCGTGCCCTCGAATACCGTCTTCTTCAGACCGGCGACCTTGATCACTGCACCATCAGGGGACAGGTTGCCCTTCAACACCGCGACGCCGCCATCGGGCATGATCGGCTTTGCTGAGGAGTAGATGATCTCGCCATCGGCCTTGTTGGCGTTGCCGTATTCCTCGGCAATGGTCCGGCCGGTGATAGTGATGCAGGAGCCGTCGATATGGCCGCTCTCGACCAGTGCACGGATCACGACCGCCGTGCCGCCGATGTCATGGACATCCTTGGCCACGTATTTGCCGCCCGGCCGCAGATTGCCGATCAGCGGCGTGCGCGCGAACACCTCGCCGACATCGTCGATGGTAAATTTGATGCCGGCCTCGTTGGCGATGGCCGGCAGATGCAGCGCCGCGTTTGTCGATCCTCCGGTGGCGGCGACGATGGCGGCGCCGTTCTCCAGCGATTTGCGCGTAACGATGTCGCGCGGCAGCGGGCCATCGTTACGCAGCATGTCCATGACCAGACGTCCGGCGCGCCGGGCGAATTGCGCGCGTTCTGCATAGACACCGGGGATCATCGAGACGTTGGGCGTGGTGATCCCCAGCGCCTCGGAGACCATCGCCATCGTATTGGCGGTGAACTGGCCCGCACAGGCGCCGATGGTTGGCAGGCACGCGCGCTCGATGGCCTCCAGCTCCTGCTTGTCGATGTCGCCGGTCATGAAGGCGCCGACGGCTTCATAGGAATCCAGCGCAGTCAGCGTCTTGCCCTTGTGCAGTCCCGGCAGCGCGCTGCCGCCATAGATGAAGATCGATGGTACGTTGCAGCGGACCATGCCCATAATGACGCCGGGTAGCGTCTTGTCGCAGCCGCCGAAGCCGATCAGCGCGTCGTAAGCGAGGCCGTGCATCACGGCTTCGATACTGTCAGCGATGATCTCGCGCGACAGCAGCGAGAACTTCATGCCCTCATGGTTCATGCTGATGGCATCGGAGACCGAGATGGTCGAGAACTCGCGCGGCGTGCCGCCGGCTTCGGAAATACCGGTCTTGGCAGCGTCGACCTGAAAGTCATGGGTCATGTTGCAGGGCGTCT
This sequence comes from Tardiphaga sp. OK246, assembly GCF_900188215.1. Lineage (NCBI taxonomy): Bacteria > Pseudomonadati > Pseudomonadota > Alphaproteobacteria > Hyphomicrobiales > Nitrobacteraceae > Tardiphaga > Tardiphaga sp. OK246. Next base: position 301,703 of record NZ_FZOX01000008.1, on the reverse strand, counting down.
GCTCGCCCTTCATCGACACGACGCCGATCATGGGTTTTGCGATCGCTTCGTCATCAAGGCCCATGGCGCGCATGAAGGCGCGGTGCGGGGCACGGTCGAGGCCGTCGGTGGTGACGCGGGATCGCAATTTCTTCATGGGAATCTGTCCGTTTCTTGGTCTTGTCGTCCAATGCAGTGAGGCCACGCCGTGGGGCGTGGCCTCAGGACATCATATAGTGAGATATCGCGTCTTGCTCTACTGGATCGGCGCCACGATGGTCGGGTGCTTGAACTGCATCGCGTCCATCTTCGGCAGCATGCCGGCCTCGGTGTAGATATCGAGCATCTTCTGCATGGCCGGGAAGTTCGGTGCTGCGCCCGGGTCGCGGGCGAAGTCGTTGTCCTTCAGCAGATAGGTTTCCAGCACCGGGATCGGCGCCTTCATGACTTCGTTGACGACCTTCAGCGTTTCCTCGCGGTTGGCCAGCGCTTTCTTCATGCCGAGGGTGATGTCGGCGACATAGGCCTTGGCGAGTTCGGGGTTCTTGTCGACGAAATCGGCGCGGCAGGCTTCAAGGATGTGCACGATGTTCGGCATCGCTTCGTTCAGCGAGAACAGCTTGCGCGTGCCGCCCTTGGCTTCCATGCGCGCGGCAAATGGTTGGTTCATGTTGATGGCGTCGACGCGGCCCTGGCGCAGCGCATCCTCGGAAGCTGCGAAGCCGATCTCGATCAGCTTGACGTCCTTCTCGGGATCGACGCCGGCGCCCTTCAGCAGCATCTTGAACGGACCGTAGGTGCCGCCGCCGATGACGGAAATGCCGACATTCTTGCCCTTGAGGTCGGCGATGGTCTTGATCGGCGAGTCATCCTTCACGGCCCAGTAGACCGAGAAGCTGCCGGGCTTTTCCGACACGTGCTGCGCGACGATATAGGCCTTGAGGTTGCCACCGTTGACGCCGTTGGCGAGCGACAGCACGCCCTGGGTGGCGCAATCCAGCGCACCGGCGGCGAGCGCCTGCGTCATCGGCGAGGTGCCCTGAAACTGGGTCCATTCGATATTGTAGGTCTTGCCGAGATTGGTGAATTCGGTCGGGCGTTTCATCATCCAGTATTTGGATTCTTCGGCCGGAATGGTCCAGCCGACCTTGATGGTCGGAATCGTCTGCGCCTGTGCAACACCCGACACCGCTCCCGCCGCGAGAGCCGCCGCCATCAGCCACTTCGAAGAACCCAGCTTCATGCCCGCTCACTCCCGTTTGATGATGGCCAGACCCGGCCAAAAGAAAAGCCCCACTGTCTTGAAGCCTTTCATGCTTCAAATATTCTGGCAAGCGAGGTCCGTGCCCAACATTCATTCGTGCTGTGGCGCAACAATTGGCAGTTGCGCAGGCGTTGATATCATCGTTGCTGCGGCTGCGGACGCAGCGTAGATAGCTCGCAGATGCGAGCAGCGTGGCTCGGCGGCAGAAGGACAACGGCGTCAAAATGGTGCATTCAGCGGGCGGCAAAGAGAAGCTCGGTTACCTCGGCCTCGGCCTGATGGGACTGCCGATGACCAAGCGGTTGCTGAGTGCCGGTTACGATGTGGCCGTCTGGAATCGCTCGCCCGGCAAGGCCAATGCTCTGGTGGAGGCCGGTGCGAAAGCAGCCGCCAGTCCACGTGATGTCGTCGCGCATGCCAGCATCGTCTTCATGTGCCTCACCGATGCATCGGCGGTGGAGGAGGTCGTGTTTGGCGACAACGGCCTGTCCGGCGCCGATGGCAACGGCAAGCTCGTCGTCGATTTCTCCTCGATCCATCCGGACAAGACGAAGTCCATCGCGGCGCGGCTGAAGGCGGCGAACGGCATGGGCTGGATTGATGCGCCGGTGTCGGGCGGCACCAAGGGCGCGGAGGAAGCCACGCTTGCGATCATGGCCGGCGGCGAGGCCGCCGATGTCGAACGTATCAGGCCCTATATTCTGGCGATGGCGCGTAACTTCACGCATATGGGGCCGACCGGCGCTGGACAGATGACCAAACTCTGCAACCAGGTGATTGTCGGCTGCGCCATGGCGGTGCTGGCCGAAGCGACACGCCTCGCGGTGAATGCCGGTATCGACGCCAAGCGTCTGCCGGAAGCGCTTGCCGGCGGTTTTGCGGATTCGATCCCGTTGCAATTGTTCGTGCCGCGCATGGCCCAGGGCATTCACTCGCCGCCGCTCGGCCACATCCACACGATGCTCAAGGACCTCGATACGGTCGTCGCCGTGGCGCAGGACACATCGACGCCGGTGCCGATGGCTGCGCTCGCGGCGCAGATCTTCCGCATGGGCAAGGCGGTGCGCGGCGCCGATGCCGACGCGCTGGAGATCTACAAGCTGTCGGCACCCAAAGAGTGAAGATCAAGGAATGAAGGTTCTGGTGATTGGCGCGGCCGGCATGATCGGCCGCAAGCTGTGTGAGCGGCTGCTGAAGGACGGTCATGTCGGCGGTGGGGAAATCGGCGATCTGGCGATGGCCGATGCGGTCCCCAGCGATCTGGTCGGCGCGCGCAGCATCATGGTCGATCTCGCAAAACCGGATGCGCCCGCAGCACTGCTGGCGTCAAAACCTGACCTGATCTTCCATCTTGCTGCGGTCGTCTCCGGCGAAGCCGAGCAGAATTTCGACAAAGGCTACGCAGTCAATCTCGACGGCACGCGCAATCTGTTTGAGGCGATCCGCGCGATGGGGGGTGGTTATCGCCCTCGCATCGTCTACACCTCGTCCATCGCGACCTTCGGTGCGCCCTATAACGGTCCTATCGCCGACGATTTCTTTCACACGCCGCTGTCGAGCTATGGGACGCAGAAGGCGATCTGCGAATTGCTGCTGGCGGACTATACGCGGCGCGGCTTCTTCGACGGCATCGGCATTCGCCTGCCGAATATCTGCGTGCGGCCGGGCAAGCCCAATGCGGCAGCGTCGGGTTTCTTCTCCAATATCATTCGCGAGCCGCTGGCCGGGCGTGAGGCGGTGCTGCCGGTAACCGACGACGTCGGGCAGACACATGCCAGTCCGCGCGCGACAACGGAATTCCTGCTTCTTGGCGCGACGCTCGACAGCGCCAAGCTCGGCGCACGCCGCACGGTGATGATGCCCGGCGTGCGAGCATCGGTCGCGGACATGATCGCGGCGCTCCGCCGTGTGGGAGGTGACAGTGTTGTGACACGCATCAAGCATGTGCCAGATCCCGCCACGATGGCGATGGTTGCCGGATGGCCCACGATGTTCGATACCAAACGTGCGCTGGCGCTAGGCTTTCAGGCGGAAGAGAGTTTCGATTCCATCATTCATGCTCATATCGAGGATGACCTCGATGGCGTCTTTGTGCGTTAGCGGTTAAGGACAATCATGGCGCGCGATATCATCATGGCGGCGGGAGGCATTGTCGTGCAGCGGGGCGAGACGCCGCTGTTCGCCGTGGTCTGCCTGCGCAAGCGCGGCGACTGGGTGTTGCCGAAGGGCAAGCTCGACAATGGCGAGACGCCGCGCGACGCAGCCGAGCGCGAGGTGCTGGAAGAGACCGGCCATGCCGCGTCGGTGCATGACTATCTCGGTGCCCTGGCCTATCCGCTCGGTGAACGGACCAAGGTCGTGCATTTCTGGCACATGGAGGCCGCGGCCGCGCCGTCACGCAAGTTGATGAAGGATATCAGCGAAGTCGCGTGGCTGCCATTTGACGCCGCGCTGGCGCGGCTGACGCGCAGCCATGAACATGCGTTCCTCGCGCAGGTCGGGCCCATGGCGCTGGCGGCAGCAAGGGCAGCGCCGGTCGTGGATGGCGAGCCCGTGCGGCCAATTGCCGTGGGGCCTGTCAGCGTGCGACGTGACACGGGGTTCTTCGCGAAGATCCGGAACTGGTTGAACGGGTAAGTTCTCTCGTTGCAGCGATGGCTGAAGCGGCGGGCTCAGTGCGTGTTGGTCGCGTCATCGAAGCGCAGCACCTTGCCGAACGGGTCGGTGATCTTTGGGGCCGTATCGGTCGGACTCGGGCGCGCGAAACGGGCCCGCTTGTCATGCAGCTCCTTTGCGAAAGCCGCGATATTGCTGCCGCGGATATAGACCACGTTGCCCGGCGTGCCGTCGCCATAGTGTTCGCTGAGATGCAGCTTCACGCCGCCGCGCGACACCTGCATGTAGAGTGGGGAGTCCGGCTCGTAACGATGTTCCCAGTCGATCGCAAAGCCGAGGAAGTCGACATAGAACTCCTTCGCTTTAGCAATGTCATAGATGCGCAGAACCGGAATTGCCGGTTCGAAAGTGACGTCGGTCATCGCTGTCTCCCGCTCGTGGCGTAGGGGAGATTATCGCAGCGAAGTCGTCATTGACTAGATCGTGCGGCTAGGCGCCGCGCATGATCACGCCGTACCAGCCGAGACCTTTGTAAGTCTCATAGCCCGGTGTGGCATGGAAGGCGACGAGGCCGCCCGAACGGTCGTGATAGAAGCCGCTGCGGCGGCCGTTCAAGGCCAGCGGGATGCGTTCGGTGAGCAGGCCCTGGCCGTCGGACGAGGCGATGACGCGCAGGTTCGAATCCACCAGCAGTACGCGCGTCTTGTCGTCGTCGACGCGAACGCCCTCGACGATGGCGCGCGCCTGGGCTTCCCAGTCGAAATGAATCGCGAGCACGCCGATGGCGCGGCCATTGGCCTTGCCGCCTTCGCGCACGCTGGCGCAATAGGTCGCGACCTGCGCATTGTTCAGGAGCGGCTGGCGCTCGACGTCGCCGGCGGTGTAGTCGTCGCCGGAGCGCAGCGTACGGGCATCGCGAAACCAGGCAGTGCCGGCGATATTCTGGCCCGTGACATTGAAACGATCGCCACGGCCGCTGGCGATGACATTGCCTTGCATGTCGCACAGCCAGAGATCGAGATAGACGGTGTAGGCGCCGAGGATCACGGCAAGTCGCTCGGAGACATGAGCGACGGTGGCATCGCTCGGTGCGGCTGCGCAATCGACGACGGCCGAGTCGGTCGCCCACCAGCGGACGTCGCAGGTGCGCTCATAGAGATTGCGGTCGATCAGTTCGATGGCATTCAGCGACAGGTCGACCATGCGTTCGCCGCGCGAGCGCTCGGTCATCTTCTCGATCGACGCCATCAGGCTGCCCGTGCGGGCGGTGAGCTGGGATTCCAGATCGCGCGCGATGGTCTCGACCTGCTGGCCGACATTGCGCACTTCCTGCGCGACGACGGCGAAGCCCGCGCCCTGCGCGCCGGCGCGCGAGCTTTCGATCAGCGCGTTCAGCGCCAGCATCTTCATCTGGTTGGTGATGTGCTGGATCGACCTGGTCTTCTCGCAGGCGATCTCGTTGACCTCGGCGGTCAACCGCCCAATCAGCGCGGAGATATCGGAGCTATCGTCGTTCTCTTCGGTTGCATTGGCATGCGCAGAATGACTGCTGCGGTTCATTGCCAAGACCATCGTCGTATCCCCGTTGACAGCAATCAGTTACCTCCCGGTTATTGCCCGGTCATGGTTAATCGTGGCTTAATTTTCCGTGTGCCGGGTTCCGCCGACTTGCACGAATAAGCGGCAGGAGTGCGCAACAGGCACTATCTCATTGCGTCTGGTCATATGCGGCCGCATCCGCAGGACGTTCGATGCCCCCCTAGCGGTACAAATTAGGGCGTCATTAGTGATGCTTATGCACGCGCCCCCCGATTGCTCTGACCAACAACGCGATATCAACCACACTCGTGCAGGCTCAAAGCTTCATAGGCCGAGCCATTGTGATGAGCGTTCTCGAAGACCTGACCGGTGCGACCACGTCGGAACTGTCCGACGAATTGATCTTCCAGATCGCCTCGGCGTCCAGCCCCGAGCAGCGCAAATACGCGGCTGACCTGTTCCGGTATTTCGCCAAACAGCTCGAATTCGAATCTTATCGGCGCGGGCAGCAGAGCATGGCCGTTCCACAGCTTCCGTCGCCGGCCATGATTATCGACGCGACGCCCGAACAGGACGAAGCGCCCACGATCCAGCCGTCGGATGACCCTGGCGATGACCCGTCCGTCGGTCTGATCCCGCCGGTGAGCTGGCAGGATTGACGGCGGCGCGACAGTTTTACGTCAGATCCGTTGCTTCCTACCGATTGGCTTAACCATTCGCAGGCCAAATGAGTCGCGAGTGATTCGAGCGTTGCAATCGTGAAGAGCGGGCGTGCCAGTGAGTGTAGTTATCCCTTTCCCCATGCGTGTAGCGGCCCCCCAGGCCGATGAGTGCGAAATCGATCTGCTGAGCGCCGTCGATCTGGCGATCCGCGATCTCCGCGAAATCTCCCAGACCGCGAACGACATCGCGCAGGCGCGTGCGCGTGAATGCCTGGCCATGCTGGAAAGCGCCTATCACGGTGCGCTGCAGGGCTGACGCATTCTGAGTGCGCCGACAGGAGATCAGCGATGCTGTTTCTGGTGATCTCGAATCCGCGCGCTGATCGTCCGTCCGACATGGCGGCCGCGCGTCAGAGCTTCTGGCCGTGGATGGCGGGGTATCAGGCGTCGGGCATCTGCCAGCACATCTATCCCCGCGTCGGCCGCGGCGTGGTTGCGGTGTTCAAGGTCGAGAGTAACGACGTGCTGCATCGCATCCTCAACGAATGGGCCGATATCATTCCGGCTCAGTTCGAGGTCTATCCGCTGGTCGATCTCGATGCGACCACGGCTCTGCTCGCATCGCAGGTCGCTGCTTCAAAGTAGCGTCGCGAGTTTCAGTTCCCGATCAGCCTTTTCGCGCGGAAACCATCGGTTTGCACCATGGACTCGGCAAATCCGCGTCGCTATATGCGTGATCTCTCCCTTACCAGTATCGGGCACTTTTCATGACGACCACTGACACCGCTGCACCCGTTTCCCAGCCGTTCCAGGCCGAAGTCGCCGAATTGCTGAACCTGATGGTTCACTCGGTCTATTCCGAGACCGACATTTTTCTGCGCGAACTGGTCTCCAATGCGTCCGATGCCTGCGACAAGCTGCGCTATGAGGCGATCGCCAATCCGCAGCTGATCCCCGACGGTCAGTCGCCAAACATCACCATCATTCCGGACAAGGCGGCGGGCACGCTGTCGATCGTCGATACCGGTATCGGCATGGATCGCCAGGAACTGATCGACAACCTAGGGACCATCGCGAAATCCGGCACCAAGTCATTCCTGTCGCGCCTGACCGAAGCCAAGGATGGCTCCAACCTGATCGGCCAATTCGGCGTCGGCTTCTATGCGGCCTTCATGGTGGCGGAGAAGATCGTCGTCACCAGCCGCCGTGCCGGTACTCATGACGCCTTCACCTGGACCTCGACCGGCGGTGCCGGTTTCGAGATCGGCCAGGTCAGTGACGGCATGAGCGTGCCGACCGGCACGTCGATCGTGCTGCATCTGAAAGACGACGCGAAGAAATATCTCGAGACCTATGAGATCGAGCGCATTGTCGGCGCCTATTCGGACAACATCCAGTTTCCGATCATGCTCAAGGACGGCGACGCCGAGCCGCGGCAGATCAATTCGGCCAGCGCGCTGTGGCAGCGCTCCAAGTCCGAACTGACGCCGGAGGATTACAGCGCGGCTTACAAGTCTATCGCGCATGCCTATGACGAACCGGCGATGACGCTACATTACCGTGCCGAGGGCCGCTATTCCTATGCGGTGCTGCTGTTCGCGCCATCGCAGAAGCCGTTCGACCTGTTTGAGCCGAACCGCAAGGGCCATGTGAAGCTCTATGTGCGCCGCGTCTTCATCACCAACGATGCGGACCTGTTGCCGTCCTATCTGCGCTTCATCCGCGGCGTCATCGATGCCGAGGATCTGCCGCTGAACCTCTCCCGGGAGATGCTGCAGAACAATCCACAGCTCGCGCAAATCCGTAAGGCCGTGGCGACGCGTGTGATCGGTGAGCTGGAGACGCTGAGCGAGAAGGATGCCGAGACCTTCACCAAGATCTGGGATGCCTTCGGTCCGGTGATCAAGGAAGGCATCTATGAGGACTTCGAGCGCCGCGAGAAGCTGCTGGCGCTGTCGCGCTTCACCACGACCTCGGGCGAGAAGCGCTCGCTGAAGGATTATGTCGCCGACCTGAAGCCGAACCAGACCGAGATCTATTATCTCGCCGGTGACAGCCTCGATCGCCTGAAGTCAAATCCGAAGCTGGAAGCCGCCAAGTCGCGCGGCATCGAAGTGCTGCTGCTGACCGACGCGGTCGATGCGTTCTGGTCGTCGGCGCCGCTGGATTTCGACGGCAAGCCGCTGAAGTCGCTGAGCCAGGGCGAGGTCAATCTCGATCTGATCCCGCGCATTGATGAAGATGCGACCAAGGACGAGCCGAAGACCGAGACCGATGAGGCGGCGACCATCGCCGTCATCAAGGATGCGCTCGGCGAGCGCGTTTCGGACGTGAAGGTCTCGACGCGTCTGACCACGTCGGCCTCGTGCCTCGTGGCCGGCGGCGCCGGCCCGGACCGCGAACTTGAGCGTATGCTGGCGATGCAGAACCGTGGCTCGGTGACCAAACCGATCCTTGAAATCAATCTGCGCCATCCGCTGGTGGCGAAGATCGCGGGCGCGGACAAGGCGTCGGGTGGCGAGGCGTCCGACATCGCGTTCCTGCTGCTCGAGCAGGCGCAGATCCTCGATGGCGAATTGCCGGAAGATCCGGCCGCGTTTGCGAGCCGTCTCAACCGGTTGGTGCTGCGCGGTTTGTGATCGCCGACCGTTCACGGCGCGGGGCATTTGTCCCCGCGCTTTTGATGCCAAGGAACTCCACCCATGAGCACTGTCTTCGAGAAACTCATCGCGAAATATGCCGAGCGCGGCGATTTCGAGCGCCTGCAGGGTTATCGGGACGATCGTCTGGCCATCCTGAAGAGCATTCAGGATGGGACATACGAGAAGATGCACCTGATCTCCGACACCGATCCTGTCTCGATGGTCGCGGAGATCGAGCGGGAACTCGCCTGTATCGACGCCGCGTTGAAAAAGCGGATGCAGTGACCGCGCGCGTGCGTTGCAGCAATCGTCGTTGGGAGTGATCTTGAACTAACGCAAAGCTGATCTGCACATTTCGGCTAAGTCGAAAGATTATCTGGTTCGTCCCGAGCTTCTCACATAGCGTGCGCCCAAATTGAAAACTTGGGAGGCATTGATGAAATTCGGACTGTTGTCGACGGCTGCGCTGTGCGGTCTTTTCCTGGCCGCGCCGGCCTCGGCGCAAGGCGTCAAGATCGGCATTCTCAACGATCAGTCCGGTGTCTATGCCGATTATGGCGGCAAGTATTCGGTCGAAGCCGCCAAGATGGCGATCGAGGATTTCGGCGGCGAGGTGCTCGGCAAGAAGATCGAACTGGTCACCGCGGATCACCAGAACAAGCCTGACCTCGCCGTCTCGATCGCGCGGCGCTGGTATGACGTCGAAGGCGTCGACATGATCACTGAATTGACCACCTCGTCGGTGGCGCTCGCGGTACAGGAGCTCTCCAATCAGGAGAAGAAGATCGACATCGTGGTCGGCGCGGCCTCGTCGCGCGTTACCGGCGATGCTTGCACGCCCTATGGCTTCCACTGGTCGTTCGATACACGCGCCTTGGGTGTTGGCACCGGCGGCGCGCTGACCGAAGCTGGCGGCGATACCTGGTTCTTCCTCACCGCGGACTACGCCTTCGGTTATTCGCTGGAGAAGGACACCGGCGACATCGTGAAGGCAAAGGGCGGCAAGGTGCTCGGTGCCGTTCGCCATCCGCTGAACTCGTCTGACTTCTCGTCCTTCCTGCTGCAGGCGCAGGCGTCCAAGGCCAAGGTCATCGGCCTTGCCAATGCCGGCCTCGACACCACCAACGCCGTGAAGCAGGCGGCTGAATTCGGCATCGTCGCCGGCGGCCAGAAGCTCGCGGGCCTCCTGCTCACGCTCGCCGAAGTGAACGGCCTCGGCCTGCAAGCTGCCCAGGGTCTGGTGCTGACGGAATCTTTCTATTGGGACCGCGACGACAAGTCGCGTGAGTTTGCCGATCGCTTCTTCAAGCGCACCCAGCGCATGCCGAACATGATCCAGGCCGGCACCTATTCGTCGACGCTGTCTTATCTCAAGGCGGTGAAGGCGGCCGGCACCAAGGATTCTGAAGCGGTGGCCAAGAAGCTGAAGGAACTTCCGGTCGATGACGCCTTCGCCCAGGGCGGCAAGGTGCTCGCCAATGGCCGCATGGTGAAGGACCTCTATCTGTTCGAGGTCAAGAAGCCGTCGGAATCCAAGAAGCCATGGGATTACTACAAGCAGCTCGCCGTGGTGCCCGGCGACAAGGCCTATCCGACCGCGGCCGAGAGCGGCTGCCCGCTGACGAAGTAAGCTTCGCTTCCTTAACCTCTCTCCGCTTGCGGGGAGAGGTCGGAGTCGACGCGAAGCGACGGCTCCGGGTGAGGGGCAAGGTACGGCGTTCGCCGCAAGCTCGTATTCGCGGGTCGGATGATGATGCGATCAGAGAGTTGGGTGATCGGGTAGGCAGTGTGCCATGCCCCTCACCCGACCGTCTTCGCTGCGCTTCGCCGGTCGACCTCTCCCCGCAAAGGGCGGGGAGAGGTTAGGTAACAGCCTCAATACCCCGTCATCTCCAGATAACCCACGCCGCTGTGGCTGCCGGTGAAGCTCACCGGCCCTTCCCAATAGGGGAAGCTCGTCGTCATCCAGCTCCTGGTATTCAGCGGCGAGGTCGCGATCTGTAATCCGCGCGATGCGATCGATACCTTCCATGACGTCGGGATCCTGCGGCCCGCGATCTCCGTCATGACTGTCGGCGTCATATCTATAGCGCCTGAGGCAAGCTGTTCGGATTTTCCGTCCGCGGTAATCCAGTTGCCGGCAAAATAATGCGCGCCATCTTTCTGCCTGAGACGAAACAGCATCAGCTTTGCGTTATCGGGCAGATGCAGCGAGAACCAGTCCCAGCCGGTTTGGTCGGAAGCGAGCGGCTGGCTCGAATATTCCCTGTCCATCCAGGCGCGGCCGGTGACGGCAATCTCCTTGCCGTCGATGGTCAGCACGCCCGATGCGGTGAAATAGGGCTGGCTGTAGTAATACGACGCCTGGCCGCGTTCGGATTTGCGGCTGAAACCATTTTCGCCCTGGAGCACGAGTGGCTGCTTTGTATTGAGCCGTAGCCGGTAGCTGAAATCCGCTGACGATGCCGACACGTCGAGCGGCGCAACCGACCTGTCGTCGAAGTTCTCAAGCCCGCGCATTTCCCACGCATCGATCCATGCACGGAACGGTGTTGTCGTGACACCGGCCTGACCGACGCCGCCGCGGGCAAAACTCTCAGCTGCATGATGCGCGGTCGCCGATGTCACCGCCGCATGGCCCATCCAGATCTGCGGCGTTGCCCAGCCGTCGCCTTGCGCGCCCGCCGCCATTGCCTGGCGAAACAGTGTCCACTGCGCGCCGTAAGCATTGCCGTTCGTGTCAGTGAGATTGGCGGTGAGGTACCACCATTCGATGCGATAATCCGGATGCGGGCCGTGATCAGCCGGAAAGGTGAGGGCGCGGCCCGGAACGACAGCCGCAAAGCCTTCGGCGTCGCGGCCGAGGCCGGCAAAGCCTTGGGCGAATGCGCGTGAACCGCCGAGGCCGAGCAATGCGGCGGCGCCGATCAAGCTGCGACGTGTGAGCAAGCTAGCGCTCATTGGCGAACACTTTCACCAGCGTGGCCGGTTGCATGCGCAGCAGTTTCAGGATCGGTAGCAGAGCTGCGAGCAGCGAGGCCAGCATGGCGACGCCGAGCAACTGGATCAGTTGCAGCGGAAACACATGGAACGGCAGGCGCCAGCCGAAGGCCTTCACATTGACGATGGCGATCAGACACCACGCCACCAGCAGGCCGAGCGGCAGCGCCAGTAGTGAGGTGATCAAGGCGACCGACAGCGTCTTCAACAACTCGATGCCGGCAAGGCGGCGACGCGTGACGCCAATGGCCCAGAGCGGCGCCAGTTGCGGCAGACGCGAATTGCTCAGTGTGAGCAGGCTGGTGAGGAGCGCGACGCCGGCGACGCCGAGCGTGAAGGCATTGAGCGCGGCCGTCACCGCGAAAGTGCGGTTGAAGATTGCCCGTGACTCCGTTTTCACCGTCGTCTGGTCGGCGAGGTTGCGGCCGTCGAGACCGAAGCGCGTGCGGATGGCGTCGATCAGCGTCGGCACATCCGCAGGTGCGACGCGCAGGCCCATGCGGGTCTGCGAAATATCAGGGAAATGTTTGACCAGCGCATCAATGTTGACGCCGATCTGGCCTTTGGGATTGCCGTAATCCGCATAGATCGCAACAACGTCCATCGGCCATGTACCGGTCGGCGTCGGCACGTCCAGACGATCGCCGAGTTTGAGCTTCATGCGCAGCGAGAGTTGTTCGCTGACGAGTGCGCCGTCGCCGCTGCGCACGCCATCCCATGCATCGCTGGTGGAATCCAGCAGTGGCCATTGATCGCGATAGGTGGCGTGATCGGCGAAGCCGAGAAGCTCGATCGGTGTACCATTGAACTGCAGGTCAGTGCGACTGCCCGGCAGAACGGCCTGCACGTCAGGGCGCGTCTTCAGCCAGGTCTTGATCTCGATCGCCTGCTTCTCGCTCGCCGCGTTCAGATAGATCTCGGACGCCAGCCGCCCGTCGAGCCAGCCCGTAAAGGTCCGGCTGAAACTCTCCACCATAGTGCCGACGCCGACATTGACGGCGAGCGCCAGCAGCAGCGCCATCAGCGCCAGCGACAGGCCGGAGAGTTGCAGCCGGCTGTCGGCCCAGAACCATGTGACGAGTGGCCGTCGCGTGCTGCGTTCACCGCCGGCAAGGACGATACCGAGGATAACCGGCAATGCGAGCGCTGCACCGAGCAGCAATGCGGCAAGCACAAAGAAGCCGGCAATCAGTGAATCGCCAAGCCAGAGTGCAAGGCCGGCAGCGATGAACACGAGCAATGCGCCCGTGCCTTGCAGCCGCAGCCAGCGATGCTGTGCCTGTTGCCAGGCATAGGGCTGTGCGGTGGCGAGCAAGGGGAGATGGACAGCTTTCAACAGGCTCGATGTCGCCGCCAGCAGCGCACCGATGATGGAAATCGCGAGACCAGCGAACCACCATTCCGGCTTCAGCGTCAATTGCCCCGGGATTTGCGCGCCGTAAAGCCCACGCAGGCTGGCCGCAACGTTGGGCAGCAGCGATGCAGCGATGAAATAGCCGCAGACGAGACCGATGGCGCCGGCGATCAGTGCGATGCTGACGAGTTCGAGGATCAGCACACTGTTGAGCTGCCGCGCCGAGACGCCGCAGGCACGCAAGGTGCGCAGCATCGGCAGGCGCTGTTCGAAGCCGAGGCCGATGGCCGAATTGACGATGAACAGCCCGACGAAGAAGGATAGCAGGCCGAAGGCGGTGAGATTGAGATGGAAACTGTCGGTGAGACGTTCCAGATCGGTCTCGGCATCCGGCTGCACCAGCCGCAACCGATCGCCGGCGACGCTGCCGAGCGATGTGCGGGGACCCTTGGCGCTGCCGATCAGCAGGCGCGAGATCTGGTCCGGCATCTTCAGCAGTTTCTGCGCGATGCCGATATCGACCACCAGGACGCCGGGCGCGAGTTGCGGCTGCAGTTTCAGCGGCGGCAGCAGGGCTCCGTCATTGAGCGCAGGCGTTGCGCCCTCGGCGAGGCCGAGGCTGGTCAGCGTTTCTGGCGCGATCAGCGCCTGACCGGGCGGCGTGAGAAACGCCTGCGCGCCGGTCTTGCCGATCTCGGTGGCGGCGCTGGCTTCAATCGGCATGGTCACCGGCTCGATGCCGAGCAGGCGGACCGAGCGGCCGCCGATTTGCACGCGGCCTTCGACGACGGGCGAGACCGGCCAACCTGCGTGGCGCAGATCGACAAAGAGCTGTTGCGAAAACGCGCCGCCATTGGTTGCGACCAGCATTGGTGTACGTGTCCCGCCGAAGGCGGCAGCCGCACGGTCATAGCTGGTGCGCGCCTGCTGGTTGAGCGCCTGCACGCCGCTCCACAATGCGGTAGCGGCGATCAGGCCGATCAGGAGCGTCGCGAACTGCATCGGATGCCGGCGCCAGTGGCTGAGCAGCACCGCGAGGATCCAGAGCGCGCGTCTCACGCGATCAATCCTGCATGGAGATGGACGTGACGATCCAGCGTGGCGGCGAGGCGCTCGCTATGGGTCACCATCAGGAAGCCGCAGCCGGTGCGGGCGACGAGATCGCGCGCCAGTCGCAGCACCTCGTCGGCGGTATCCTCGTCGAGATTGCCGGTCGGTTCATCCGCGAGCAGCAGCAGCGGCTTCGAGGCCAGCGCGCGGCCGATGGCCACGCGCTGTTGCTGGCCGCCGGAGAGCTGTTCGGGATAGCGCTTGAGCAGCGCACCGAGGCCGAGGCGTTCGGTGAGTTCGCTCTGCCAGGCCGTGTCATGCTTGCCGGAGATGCGCGACTGAAACGCCAGATTGTCGGCGACCGACAGCGACGGGATCAGGTTGAACTGCTGGAACACGAGCCCGAGCTGGTCGCGGCGTAAGGCGGCGCGGGCGGAATCATGGAGGCCGGTGACGATGATGTCGCCGAGTTGGATCTCGCCGCTGTCGGCTTCATCGAGACCGGCGATCAGATGCAGCAGCGTGCTCTTGCCGCTGCCGGATTCGCCGGTCAGCGCCACGCTCTCGCCTGCGGCAACGCTGAGATCGACACCGCGCAACACGGCGACCTGTTCCTGGGCTGAACGATAGGATTTGGTGAGATGACGAACCGTGAGCATGCGGCAGAGACTATAACAGAACCGCTCCCCGTCGTCCCCACGCAGGCGGGGACGACAACCCGTTACCGCTTGCGTTCCGATACCAGCGCCAGCAGTACCGTCGCCGCCATGAAGCAGGCGGAGGCGCCGAACACCCAATGCGGCAAGGCATGATCCATGAACCAGCCGAACAGGATGGGGCTGATGATGCCGCCGAAATTGAAGCCGGTGGAGACGATGCCGAAGGCGCGGCCGGCAGCGCCGGGAGGGGCGGCCTCGCGCACCAGCATGTCGCGCGACGGCGTCAGCACGCCGCCGAGGAAGCCCGCGGTGGTCATGGCTGCGACGATCACCGGCGTCGGCAGCGTGAACACCGCGATGGCACAGATGATGGCGGCATTGATCGTGAAACACACTGCGGCGACGCGGCTGTGGTGTCTAGTCCGATCGGCCAGCCACCCGCCGGCAAGCACGCCGACGGCGCTGGCCGCGAGGAAAGCGGTGAGCGCGATATTCGCCGATGACAGCGATGTGCCGTAGCCGTTCATCAGCGCGACGATGCCGAAGCTGTTGATGCCGTTCTGCGACAGCGAGAGTAGCGTGAAGAACAGCGTGAGCATCAGGATCGCCGGGGTCATCATGCTGACCTTGGGCGTCTCCGCATTTTTGGCGTCATCGCCATCAGCCATCGCGCCGGCATCGGGAATGCCGACCACGATCAGCATCAGTGCAATTGCCACGCCGATGGCGCCCGCGACGATCAGCGCGCCCTGGCCGCCGATACCGACCAGCAGTGCCGCCATCAGGGGAGGCGCGACTGCACCGCCGACGAAGCCTGCGAATGTATGGATCGAAAATGCGCGGCCCATCTTCGACTCGTCCATATGCGCGGCGAGGATGGCGTAGTCGGCCGGATGATAGACGCTGTTGGCGAGGCCGAGCAGCGCGGCGCAGACGATCAGCGCGGGATAGCTGAGCAACAGGCCGAGCGCGATCAGCGCGCAGCCGCCGAGCATAACGCCGAGGATCAGGATTTTGCGCGCGCCGATGCGGTCGACGAGATAGCCGATCGGCGCCTGAGTGAGGCCGGAGACGACAGCGAAAGTGGTGAGGGCAAAGCCGAGTTCGATGTAGCCGACGCCGAGCCGATCCTTCAGGAACGGGAACAGCATTGGCAGCACGAAGATGTGGAAGTGACTGACCCAATGCGCGGTGGAAATCGCCGTCAGTGTCCGCGTCGCCGAAGGGACATGGTCACGCGCGGCGAGATGCGAGGTCGAGGCCGGAATATCGACCATATGCGTTTCCACCCAAGGCGGCTGACGGCCGCTTTTTGCAGCCTCGAAAAGGTGCGCTATGCCTACGTTCTCAGCAGGTTAATGTCTATCAGCGCTGCGACATGCAGGTGTTGCGGCCCGTGCAGGGCAGCATGAGGAAACGCGACCACGGCCCGGGGATGCGACATGATTGAGCATGATGACGAGCAGCCCGAATTTTAAGCCGCTGCGGATACTGCTGTCGGAAGGCACCAGCACCTCCGCGCGAGAGGCTGTCACCGTGCTCGGCCTCGCCGGCCATGTGGTGGATGTCTGCGATCCCGCCGCTGCCGGGCTGGCGCGGTTCTCGCGATTTGTCCGCATATATCGCCGCTGCCCGGGAATGCGGGAAAATCCCCTGGGCTTCCTGCGGTTCATCGAAGGCCTGCTGGCGACTGGCGACTATGACGTGCTGCTGCCGATCCACGAACAGGGCTTCCTGTTCGCGAAAGTGCAGGAGCGGCTGAGGCCGCTGGCCGGCCTGGCCTTGCCGTCCTTCGCGAGCTACCGGGCGGCGCATAGTAAGGCCGGTTTCAGCCGTATGCTGAGCGAGCTTGGATTGCCACAACCCGAGACGCAGATCGTCGCAAGCGCCGATACGCTTCGTACCGATCTCCGCTTTCCCTGCGTGATCAAGACCGCCATCGGCACCGCGAGCCGCGGCGTCTGGATGGTGCGCAATGATGCTGACCTCGCGCTGGCAATGAGAGAGCTTGAGGTCGGCAACGGCCTTGCCGGCGAGGTGCTGGTGCAGGCCCGCGTCGCGGGCGCGACCGAGAAGGCGCAGGGCGTGTTCTGCCGCGGCGAACTGGTCGGCTTTCACGTCACTCGCCAGATCATGGAGGGTGCCGGGGGCGGCGATGCCATCAAGCGCAGCGTGCGGCGAGACCGCGTGCGCGGCGATCTCGCGGCCATCGGTAGGCATCTCGCCTGGCACGGCGCGCTGTCGATCGACTTCATCATGCCGGACGATGACAGCGGGCCATTCTATATCGACTGCAATCCGCGGCTGGTCGAGCCGATGGCGGCTTGTCTGGCCGGCGTCGATCTGGTCGATCTGCTGCTGCGCGTTTCCCTGGGCGAGACGCCGGATGTCGCACCGACGACACGAGAGGGCGTGGTCACGCATCAGGCCATGCAAGTGCTGCTCGGCAGTGCGCAGCGCGGTGGCGACAGGCGAGATCTGCTATGCATTTGCCGCGATATCTGGTGTCGCCGTGGCGACTATGCTGGCAGCACCGAAGAGCTCACGCCGGTGCGCATCGACTGGCTCAGCGTAGCGCCGCTGATGATAACTGCGCTGTTGCTGCTGGTGTCGCCGGGGCTGTCGCATGTGCTGGCGAAACGCGGCTGGGGTGCGCATCTGCTCGATGCCGGGACGGTTGCAGCCATCGAAAGCGGGACGTTTTAGTTTCATCCGGCCGCGTTAGAGTTGAATAGTTGCGGCAGACGCGGCCGGCTCCCTCTCCCCGCTCTGCGCGGGGAGAGGGGTGGGGTGAGGGGCGTGGCACCTCAGCCACTGCCATCTCTGCTTCTTCGATTCGATAGGTCTTGTTAGGCGGCAACTGCAGTGCGCCGCCCCTCACCCGGATCACGCGCGATGCGCGCGACCCGACCGCCCCCGCGCAAGATGCGCGGAGAGGTAAGAGGCGATTGATGTGTATCAATGTGTGCCGCGCTGATCCGGTTATCCAAAAGTGCCCCGCACTTCCGCGAGGCCAACGAAACCCGGGAAGCGCATGACAAAGCTGATGGCTGCATCGTCGTTCGCTGCGCCTTGTGCGAATGCTGCTGCGCAGCCGGGCGGCTTCCTGTCTCATCTGGGTGCCGCCGATCTGCGCCAGTTGATGGCCCTGGGCGAGCGGGTGCCCTACACTTCGCAGGATGTCCTGTTCACGCAGGGAGCGCCGGCCGGCAAATGCTTCAGCGTGGTCGAGGGTGTGGTCGGCATCTACAGGACCGAATGCGATAATCGTCGCCACATCACAAGTTTTGCGCTGCCGGGCGACATCCTCGAGATCGCAACGCAGGGGCATCATGAAGTGTCCGCCGCTGCAATCGGTCCTGCAGTGGTGTGGGAAATCCCGCGTGAGAAATTCGCGCAATTTGCCAGTCACCGGCCCTATGTACTGAACGAGATCGTCGCGCTGATGGCGGCCGAGATTGCCGATGCGCATGACAAGATGTTCTCGCTGGGCCGCCACGTGGCTGAAGAGAAACTGATTGTGTTCCTGACATGCTGGCGTGACCGGTTGGCACGGCTCGGCCGCGATGTAGATCCGCTTCCGGTGCCGATGAGCCGACGCGATATCGCCGATCATCTCGGCCTCACCGTCGAGACCGTGTGCCGGACGCTGGCCAAGCTTGAACGCCGCGGCGCGATCGAGATTCTGCCGGGCCGTATCCGGCTGCTGGACACCGAATCCGTTGCGGCTCCCGCTCTCGCCTGACGACGCGCGCAGCGAGCAAGCGAGCTCTCCCCGAACTTTGATTTCAATCAATTCACTGAGCGCGCCGCCGTGATTGATGGGTGCGTGCTCGGGAAAGAATCATCATGACGAACCAGACTGACAGCGTGAAGTGGATGACGATCGGCGAGGCCGGTCTGACCGTGATCCTCGCGGCCACCGTATTTCTCTCCATCATCGCAGCGGCCAAGGCGGAAGATGCGGCCTATGCCTTTCACGTGACGCTGGCCGGCTTCGCCAGCCTGGCCTCCGTGTTCGTCATCCTCAATCGCTATTTCGAGCGCGGCGCATTGCCACCGCAGGAGATCGACGGGCGGCCGAATTATAATTTCGGGCCGATCAAGTTTGCCGCTGTTGCCTCGGTATTCTGGGGCATCGCCGGCTTCACGGTGGGACTGCTGATCGCCATGCAGTTGGCGTGGCCGGACCTGAACTTCAATCTGCCCTGGACCAGCTTCGGCCGGCTGCGGCCGCTGCATACGTCGGCGGTGGTGTTTGCCTTCGGCGGCAACGTGCTGATCGCGACCTCGTTCTTCGTGGTGCAGAAGACCTGCCGTACCAGGCTCGCCGGCGATCTTGCGCCGTGGTTCGTGGTGCTCGGCTATAATTTCTTCATCGTCATTGCCGGCACCGGCTATTTGCTCGGCGTCACGCAGTCCAAGGAATATGCCGAACCGGAATGGTATGCCGATCTCTGGCTGACCATCGTCTGGGTGACTTATCTGCTGGTGTTCCTGATGACGCTCGTGAAGCGTAAGGAACCGCATATCTTCGTCGCCAACTGGTTCTATCTCGCCTTCATCATCACCATCGCGGTGCTGCATCTCGGCAATAACCCTGCGCTGCCCGTCTCGGTCTTCGGCTCCAAGTCCTATGTCGCCTGGGCCGGTGTGCAGGATGCCATGTTCCAGTGGTGGTACGGCCACAACGCGGTGGGCTTCTTCCTCACCGCCGGCTTCCTCGCCATCATGTATTACTTCATTCCGAAGCGCGCCGAGCGACCGGTCTATTCCTATCGGCTATCGATTGTGCACTTCTGGGCGATCATCTTCCTCTACATCTGGGCGGGTCCGCATCACCTGCACTATTCGGCACTGCCCGACTGGACGCAGACGCTCGGCATGACCTTCTCCATCATGCTGTGGATGCCCTCCTGGGGCGGCATGATCAACGGCCTCATGACGCTGTCCGGCGCATGGGACAAGCTGCGCACAGATCCGGTGTTGCGCATGCTGGTGGTGTCGGTGGCGTTCTACGGCATGGCGACCTTCGAGGGTCCGCTGATGTCCATCAAGGTGGTCAATTCGCTCAGCCACTATACCGACTGGACCATCGGTCACGTGCATTCCGGTGCGCTTGGCTGGGTCGGCTTCGTCTCCTTTGGCGCGCTCTACTGCCTGGTGCCGTGGCTGTGGAATCGCAAGCAGCTCTACAGCCTGAAGCTGGTCGAGTGGCACTTCTGGATCGCGACGCTCGGCATCGTTCTGTACATCTCGGCGATGTGGGTGTCGGGCATCCTGCAGGGTCTGATGTGGCGCGCCTACACGTCGCTGGGCTTCCTCGAATATTCCTTCATCGAAAGCGTCGAAGCGATGCACCCGTTCTACATCATCCGTGCCGCGGGCGGCGGGCTGTTCCTGATCGGTGCGCTGATCATGGCCTGGAATTTGTGGATGACCGTGCGCGTCGGCGAGGCGGAAGAGGGCGCGCTGTCGAGCCCTGGCGCCACGTTGCAGCCGGCTGAGTGAGGATCAATCATGTCGTTCTGGAGTCGGCACCAAATCTTCGAGAAGAACTCGATCGTCTTGATCGTGGGTATCATTCTCGTCATCGCCATCGGCGGCATCGTCGAGATTGCACCTTTGTTCTATCTCAAGAGCACCATCGAAGCCGTCGAGGGCATGCGGCCTTACACGCCGCTCGAACTCGCCGGGCGTAACGTCTATGTCCGCGAGGGTTGCTATCTCTGCCATTCGCAGATGGTGCGGCCGCTGCGTGACGAGGTCGAACGTTACGGGCATTACTCGCTCGCGGCGGAGAGCATGTATGACCATCCGTTCCAGTGGGGCTCGAAGCGCACGGGGCCGGATCTGGCCCGCGTCGGTGCCAAGTATTCCGATGAATGGCACGTCACGCATCTGAGCAATCCGCGCGCCATCGTGCCGCAATCGGTGATGCCGTCCTACAAGTTCCTGGCCGAGACGCCTGTCAGCACCGAGAACGTCGCCGATCATCTGCGCACCAACCGCGCGGTGGGTGTGCCCTATACGGACGATCAGATCACCAATGCGGTGGCGGACCTGAAGACCCAGGCCGATCCCGACAATGGCGATACCGACGCGCTGCTCAAGCGCTATCCGAAATCGGTGGCACGTAACTTCGATGGCAAGCCCGGCACGCCCACCGAGATGGATGCACTGGTCGCCTATCTGCAGATGCTGGGCACGCTGGTCGATTTCAAACTTTACAACGAAAAAGCAAACCTCCGCTGAGGAGATGGAAGCATGCGCGCAATCCTGACCGTCGAGAACTTCGCGTCGAACCTCGTCCTCACATTCTGGACGCCGGTCTTTGTCGGAATCTTCATTGCAATTCTGACCTACGCATTGTGGCCCCGCAACAAGGCGATGTTTGACGCAGCTGCGCGTCAGCCGTTGCGAGAGGATTGATCAGATCATGAGCGATCACGAAGGTGAATTCGACAAGGCCACTGGCAAGACCACCACAGGTCACTCCTGGGATGGTATCAAGGAACTCAACACGCCGCTGCCGCGCTGGTGGGTGATGACTTTCTATCTCACCATCGTTTGGGCGATCGGCTATTGGGTCGTGTATCCGTCCTGGCCGCTGGTGCAGAGCTACGCGACGGGCGTCATGGGCTATTCGTCACGCGCGGATGTCGCCGTCGATCTCGCTAATCTTGAGAAGATCCGCGGAGGCAAGATGGCGGCGCTCGGCGCTGCACCGCTCGCGGAAATCGAGAAGGATCCGGCTCTGCTGGCACTGGGGCGCGCCAGAGGCCGTGTGGTGTTCGGCGACAATTGCGCGCCGTGTCACGGCACTGGTGCGACCGGTGCCAAGGGCTTCCCCAACCTGAACGATGACGACTGGCTGTGGGGCGGCACGCTGGAGCAGATCGAGAAGACAATCCAGTTCGGCGCGCGTTCCGCCCATGCGGAATCGCATGAAGGATCGATGTTGGCCTTTGGCCGCGACGGCATGTTGAAGAAGCCGGAGATCGAGACGGTTGCGAACTACGTGCGCTCACTGTCTGGATTGCCGACGGCCAAGGGTTACGACGCGAATGCCGGCCAGAAGCTGTTCGCCGACAACTGCGCCTCGTGTCACGGCGACGCCGGCAAGGGAAATCCCGACATGGGTGCGCCGAACCTGACCGATAATATCTGGCTCTACGGGTCGGATGAAGCGACCATCGTCGAGACCATCACCAATGGCCGCAACGGCGTGATGCCGGCCTGGATTGGCCGTCTCGATCCGGCGACCATCAAGGCACTGACGATCTATGTCCATTCGCTGGGGGGTGGACAATAAGTCATAGCGCGCGCGGCCAATCCCGCGCGTGCCTTTGACGTACATCAATTGCATCGCACCGGCGAAGTCTAGGGTCATTCCAAAGACGAGAGTGACCTCCATGAACAAGCCCGTTGCACCCGAGGAATTCGACTACGGCCCGCTCTATGCGGCGCAGAAGAAAGTCTATCCGCAGAAGGTCTCCGGCAGGTATCGCAACGTCAAATGGGCGCTGATGGCGGTTTGCCTTGGCATCTATTATCTGCTGCCCTTCGTGCGTTGGAATCGCGGTCCCGGTGCCCCCGATCAGGCGGTGCTGGTCGACCTGCCGAACAGCCGCTTCTATTTCTTTTTCATCGAGCTGTGGCCGCAGGAAGTTTATTTCTTCACTGGCCTGCTGATCCTTGCCGCCCTCACGCTGTTCCTGATGAATGCCATCGGTGGTCGCGTCTGGTGCGGTTATCTCTGTCCGCAGACAGTCTGGACCGACCTGTTTTTCGCCGTCGAGCGTTTGATCGAAGGCGACCGCCGTGAGCGGATGAAGAAGGAGGCCGAAGGGCTCACGCTGCAGCGTGTCGTCGAACTGACGATGAAGCATTCGATCTGGCTCCTGATCGCATGGTGGACCGGCGGCGCCTGGGTGCTCTATTTCAACGATGCGCCGACACTGGTGAGGGAACTCGTCACCTTTCAGGCGCCCGCGCTGGCTTATATCTGGATCGCGATCCTGACGGCGACGACCTACACACTGGCAGGCTGGATGCGCGAGCAGGTCTGTCTCTATATGTGCCCGTGGCCTCGCATCCAGGCGGCCCTTACCGACGAATGGGCGCTCAACGTCACCTACAAGACCGATCGCGGCGAGCAACGCACCTCGTTGAAGAAGGCGGCCGAGCTGCGCGCGCTCGGCCAACCCGCAGGCGACTGCATCGACTGCTATCAATGCGTGAATGTCTGCCCGGTCGGCATCGATATCCGCAATGGATTGCAGATGGATTGCATCCAGTGCGGGTTGTGCATCGACGCCTGCGACGGCGTGATGAGCAAGATCGGCCGGCCGACCCGGCTGATCGGCTATGACACCGACATCAATATTGCCAGGCGCAAGGCGGGCAAGTCCGAAATCTATCGTATCATCAGGCCGCGTACGGTGGCCTATGTCGGCATGATTGTCGCTGTCGGTGCGGTGATGCTCTACGCGCTGCTGAACCGTTCGCTGCTCGACATCAACGTGTTGCATGATCGCAATCCGGTTGCCGTGCGCCTCAGCGACGGTTCGATCCGCAATGCCTATACGGTGCGCCTCTTGAACAAGCGTGGCGCCGGCCGCGTGGTCACGCTCGATGTCAACGGGCCGGTTAACGCCACGGTGCATGTGGTGGGCATGGATGCGGTGTCATCGGGCTGGCCGGAGATCGTGCTTGGCCGCGACCAGACTACCGAGCTGCGCGTACTGGTGACGGCGCCCGCGGCAATCAATTCCGAAAAGTCGCTCCCGCTCGTGATGCGTGTCACCGATGCCGTCCATGGCGACATGGCGTCGGCGACCGATCATTTCGTTGCACCGTGAAGGAGAACAGTATGAGCGCCGCCGTTGCCGCACCTCGTCCGATCACTGGCCGGTTCGTCCTGATCTGCCTGATTTTGTTTTTCGGCATGATCATCGGTGTCAATGTCGTCATGATGAAATTCGCGCTGGAGACGCTGCCGGGTGTCGAGGTGGATAGTCCCTATACAGCGAGCCTCGCTTACGGCAACGAGATCGAGGCCGCGCGCGGCCAGAGCAGTCGCGGCTGGAAGGTCAGCGCGCATGTCGAGCGCGATGCTGCAGGTGATGCTGCCGTCCGCGTCGAAGCGCGCGATCGCAACGGCAATCCGATCACGGGGCTGAGTTTCACCGGTCGGCTGGAGCGGCCGGCCGATCGCCGCGCCGACCGGCCGGTTGAGCTCGTCGGGGCTGGCGGTGTGCTGTATCGTGGCAAGGTCGCCGAACTTGCGCCGGGACTGTGGGATCTGGTGCTTGAAGGCGAGGCCGGTGGACAGCGCATGTTCCTGTCTAAGAACCGCCTCGTGCTGAAATAGGTCCAACCATGCAGTCCCTCGTCGTCCTCGTGCCGCTGGCGCTCGCGCTTGGGTTGCTCGGCCTCTGGGCCTTCATGTGGTCGCTGAAAAGCGGACAGTATGAGGATCTGGAAGGTGCGGGATGGCGCGCGATTCTCGATGAGGATCCGCCGGCGAAGAAGCCTGGCGATCCCCTCTGAGGCGGCTCTTTCCGTTCAATCCATCACCGCCACAACTTGTGGCCATATTTTTCCAACCGCCATGCCTTTGCCGCGCGTTGCCTCTGCAGCGCGCGTGCTGGCGTCTGCTGTGCACCGGGCGCATAATGGCGGGGAACGAATTTTGCACGCGTTCGCCTGGTCGAGACCGGCGCGATGCGCCGCAGCAGAAAGAAATGAAGCACTATGTATGATGTGATCGTCGTCGGCGGTGGATCTGCCGGCGCTGCCGTGGCTGCCAGGCTCTCCGAAAATCCCGCTACACGTGTGCTGCTGCTTGAAGCCGGGCTCGACTGGCGTGCGGCGGAGGCGCCGTGGGAAGTGACCACGGCGAACCCGATCCCGATCATTCACCAGCGCGAATTCCAGGAAAAGTGGCAGTGGCCGCAGCTGCATTCGCGTCGCGTTGCCGGGCAGGAGCAGCGCTTCTACTGGCGCGGCAAGGGTCTTGGCGGCTCGTCGATGATGAACGGCCAGATTGCGATTCGCGGCGTCGCCGATGCGTTCGATGAATGGGCGTCGTTGGGGTGCATCGGCTGGTCGGCGAAGGAGATCATGCCACTGTTCTCGGTGATCGAGGACGATCTGGACTTCGGCGACAGGCCCGGCCATGGCCGTGGTGGTCCGCTGCCGGTCTACCGCGCGCCGCCGCAGACATGGGGGCCGATCGACAAGGGTCTGCGCGATGCAGCACTGGCCTCGGGTTATGCGTGGTGCGACGACGTCAACGGGCCGGATGGCGAGGGCGTTGCCTGCTACCCGATCAACAGCCGCGATTTGCGGCGTATCTCCACCAATGAAGGCTATCTGGAGCCGGCGCGCGGCCGCGCCAATCTCGAAATCCGCGGTCATGCGCTGGTCGATCGCGTCGTGATCAAGGACGGTCAGGCGACCGGAGTGATCGTGCACTTCGAGGGGCAAGGCACGCAGGAAATCAGCGCGCGCGAGATCGTGCTATGTGGTGGCTCGATCCACAGCCCGGCGATCCTGCTGCGCTCGGGCGTTGGTCCGGCGGACGAGCTGAAGGACATGGGCATCGCTGTCGAGTGCGATCTGCCCGTCGGCCAGGATTTCTTCGATCATCCGCTATTCCGTACGACGATCAAGCTGCATGATGATGTCGCGCCGAAAGACAAGGACACTCGCCACACCAATTGCTGTGTGACCTATTCGTCGGGTTTGGCTGAGGGCGGCAAGCGCGACATGATCCTGATCGCGTTCAATCACCGTGGCATCGGCAATCCCGGTGCCATCGGCGCCGGCCTGTTCAATGCGTTCTCGCGCGGCACGCTGAAGCTCGCATCGACCGATGCGTCGATCGACCCGATCATCGAGGAGAACATGCTGGCAGACCCCCGCGACATGCTGCGGATGGTCGATGCCGTGAAGCGGCTTGCCGTGATCACCACGCAGCCGGCGCTCGCCGGCATCGCGGACTGGATCCGCCTCACCGATACCGACCTGACGCTGACGCAGGCGGCGGCGCTGCCGACGCGCGAGCTCGAAGCCGTGCTGCGCCGTGACACCGGCGATATCCAGCACGCCGCCGGCACCTGCCGCATGACCGGCTTCAAGGACACGGGTGGCGTGGTCAATCCGGATGGCACCGTGAAGGGCCTCAAGGGTCTGCGCGTTGCCGATGCGTCGATCATGCCGTCGGATTGCCGCGCGAACACCCACTTCACCACGGTGGTGATCGGCGAAGCCATTGCGCGCATGATGATGCGCAGGCAGGACAGCGCCGCGCCTGCCGTGGCGATGGCCAAATAACAACGCGCAACGCAAGCGCTTCGAGAGTGACTGAAGGATTACGCATGTCGAACACTACCGAAACCCGAATCATCGAATGGCTGGCCTCGCAAAAGCAGCCGATGATCGACCTGCTGCGCGACGTCGTGAACATCGATTCCGGCTCCTTCGACAAGCAAGGCGTCGATGCCGTCGGCGCGCGCTTCGAGCAACATTTTGCCGAATACGGCATCGAGACCTGGCGCGAGCCCCATGATGTCTATGGCGATGCCGTGCATGGGCTGATCACCAAGCCCGGCAGCAATGAGAAGCCGGTCCTGCTCATGGGCCATCGCGACACCGTGTTTCCCAAGGGCGAAGTGGCCAAGCGTCCCTTCACTATTAAAGGCAATCTGGCCCATGGGCCTGGTGTCGCCGACATGAAGGCCGGCGTCGTCATCAACGTATTCGTGGCCGCCGCGCTAAAGAAGTTCGATGCTGCGCCGTGCCCCATCAAGCTGCTGATCACCGGCGATGAGGAGATCGCGTCGCGCTCGTCGCGGCCGATCATCGAGCGCGAGGG
Source organism: Tardiphaga sp. OK246 (assembly GCF_900188215.1). NCBI lineage: Bacteria > Pseudomonadati > Pseudomonadota > Alphaproteobacteria > Hyphomicrobiales > Nitrobacteraceae > Tardiphaga > Tardiphaga sp. OK246. Next base: position 275,054 of record NZ_FZOX01000008.1, on the reverse strand, counting down.
CCGTGCGGCGCGCGCCGTCTATAATTCGGAACCGGGACGTCCGACCGGCAATATCACCACGGGCCGCAAGGGCGGCGTGTTCATGCGCTTCGAGGTATTCGGCAAGGCCGCGCATTCCGGCAACAATTTCTCGGTGGGCATCAGTGCCATCGGCGAACTCGCGCACAAGATCGTGCAGATTCATGCGCTGACCGATATGGACAAGGGCATCACGCTGAATGTCGGCCTGGTGTCCGGCGGACAGTCGGTCAACACCACGGCGCCGCATGCCGAAGGCGAGATCGATTTTCGCTACATCGATCCGGCCGATCGCGCCACCATCATGGGCGCCATCGAAAAAATCATTGCGACGTCGACCGTGCCGGGCACGACGGCAAAGCTGCACATCAACGGCGAATTCCTGCCGCTGGTGCAGGACGCCGCCGCCAAGGCGATGTTCGAAGCCTATCAGGCGGCCGCTGTCGACTCGGGCCTTACCACGCTGACCGGCGAATTTGCCGGCGGCTGCGCAGATTCTGGTTTCACCGCCAGCGTCGGCACCCCGACATTGTGCGGGCTCGGCCCGGTCGGCGGCAATGTCCATACCGACCTGGAGTGGCTGGACATCGAGAGCATCGTTCCGCGTGCACAGACACTGGCGCGGGCGATCCTGCGCACGGAGATCTGACGACGGGAGATGCCGCATGGCATGGTTCTGGCACGGCGATGGTTGCTGACAACGCCTTTGTTTGAAGAGACACTCGCCTGACCATGACATCACCTTCTCCCAATATTTCGGTTCCCATCCATCTCGAAGCCGATGTTCTCGTGATCGGCGCCGGTGGTGCTGGCATGTATGCGGCGCTGGAAGCGGCGAAGGGTGGCGCGTCCGTCATTCTTGCCGATCGCAGTTTGATCGGGCGCGGCGGCGCCACTGTCATGGCGCAGATGACGGTCGCAGCCGCTTTGGGCGAGCAGACACCAGATCACTGGGAACATCACTTTGCCGATACGCTCGCGGCCGGCCGCGGGCTGTGCGACGAACGTCTTGCGGCGCTGCTTTGTGAAGATGGCCCGCAGCGGCTGCGCGAAATGGATGCGTGGAAGGTCGGCTGGGCGCGCGAGGACGGCCATATCAAGCAGGCGCAGGCGCCGGGCCATGATCGGCCGCGTTGTGCCTATGTGGATTTTCTCTCGACGGGCCCCGCAGTGTCGAAGACGCTGCGCACGCAGCTGAATAATGCGAGCGGCATTCGCCGCATAGGCGATCTCACCATTGTCGATATCGCATTGCGTGATGGCGAAGCCTGCGGCGCCACGGCCTTGCATCTGCCGACCGGGCAGGCGGTGACGCTGGCGGCGAAAGCCGTTGTGATCGCGACAGGCGGGCTCACCGGTCTCTATCGGCGTAACAGCGCGTCATCCAATATGGGGGGCGACGGCTATGCGCTCGCATTGCGTGCCGGGGCCGAATTGATCGACATGGAATTCGTGCAGTTTTTCCCCATCGGTCATCTCGCGCCGCGTCTCGTCGGTATGGATCCGATCATGTGGGACCCGTTCCGCTACAAGCTCGGCGGCAAGCTGCTCAATTCCGAGATGCGCGAATTCGAAGAGGACTATGCAACGCGTGACAAGCGCAGCGACGGCACCTATGTGCTAACGCGTGATCTCGCCACCTATGCGATTACCAAGGAGGTCGAAGCCGGCCGCGGCAGCCCCACCGGCGGCGCCTATCTGAGCTTCCAGCATGTGCCTGAGGCCGAGATCCGCAAGGCGTTCGGGCCGGTGGTGGACCGGCTCGCCGAAAACGGCATCGATCTGGCGCAGCGCCCGGTCGAGGTTGCCCCGATCGCGCATTATCATATGGGCGGCATCCGCGTGGACGAGATGATGGCGACCGGCGTACCCGGGCTCTATGCCTGCGGCGAAGCGGTCGGCGGCGCCAATGGCGCCAACCGGTTGTCGGGCAATGCGATCACCGAAGCCTTCGTGTTTGGCGCGCGGGCAGGACGCAGCGCCGCCGAGCGTGCCAAGCAGGGCACTGCGACGTGGTTTGCCGATGCGGCGAAGCCGACCATCGATCTGCTGCGCAGTGCCAGCAAACGTGATGCGCCAAATCCCGCAGCGGTCATCGCGAAGCTGCAGGCCGTGATGGCCGACGATGTCGGTCCGTTCCGCACCGATGCGAAACTGCGGTCGGCGATTTCTCAGATCGCGCAATTGAAGGCCGATATCGGCGATACGCCGTTCGCGTCAGCGGAAAGCTTCGATCCCGTGCTGGCCGACTGGCTCGATCTGCGCAACATGCTCGCTGTCGCGCAATCGGTTGCCATACCGGCGCTGGCGCGTACCGAAAGCCGCGGCGCGCATCAGCGTGATGATCATCTCGGTCTGAACGATGCGTGGAGCGTCAACCAGATCGTGTCGATGTCGGATGGCGACATGACCCTGCGCAAAGTGATGCCCACCACCGGAAAGGCCGCCGCATGAAGGCGACACTCAGCATTCAGCGCGGCGCACTCGGCGAAGCGCCGCATCAGGACACGTTCGACATTCCCTTTGAACACGGCCAGTCCATTCTCGATGGCTTGCGTGCCATCAGGCGCAGCATGGATCCTTCGCTGGCGTTTCGCTTCTCCTGCATCAATGCGAATGCGTGCAAGGAATGCATGATGCTGATCGATAGCAAGGTCGATTACGCCTGCACGGTTCGGCTCAAAGAGGGAATGACGACGCTCGCGCCGCTGCCGAAAAAGGCGCTGATCCGAGATCTCGTCACTGAAATCGCACCGCCTGATGAACGGCTGATGCTGCGGTCCTGAATAATTGTCTGCCTGCGTGGCGATCAGGCTGATTAATTTATAGCCGTTCTAATCTGGCGAAACTTGCTGTGAGCACCCTCATTCCGCGAGATCGGGCGCCGCATTGCGGCTGGCATTCTCTGCGACGATGCGCTGCATCAGGTCGATGAAGGTGGCCTGCTCCGTCTTCGAGAGGCTGCCCAGGGTCGCGCGATGTGCGTCGCGAGCGGCGGCTTCGATCTTGTTCAGCAGTGTGGCACCGGCCGGTGTGAGCCGGCAGACGCGGGCGCGGCGGTCGTCGTCGCTGACTGGGCGCTCGACCAGCCTGCGTGCTTCGAGTCGCTTCAGCGCGCCCGTCGTCGTCGTGCGATCCAGAGCAATATCAGCAGCTAAGCTGGTTTGATCGGCCGTTCCGCGCGCAGCCAATGCGGACAGCAGGCTGTACTGGAGTGGTGTCATCTCGAAGGCACTGCAGGCTTCCTGGAACAGCGCGACATGGATCTGGTGTAGCCGTCTGATCAAAAACCCCGGTCGCTGGGCCAGCGGCCAGGGCTTGTGGACGGGCTTGTCACGGCGCGGCTTGGCCTGGGGCAACGCAGTCTCTCCTTGTGTCGGCTACGACTCGTATGGTGCGAGCGCGTTGAAAAACTACCGCATCGCAATGTTTATGGCACGGACTTTGCTTTTGTAAAATACGAAGTATGCTTCGTATTTTGGTGGATCTCTAATGTCCGCCGGAACGCAAGGAGACCGCCATGTCCGTTACCGCCTCATTCGACCTGCTGCTGCGCGGTGGTCGTGTTATCGATCCCGCCGCCGGTGTTGACGGCATCAAGGATGTTGCCATTCGCAACGGCAAGATCGCCGCCGTGCAGTCCGATATTTTGCCGACCAGCGCAAAGGAAGTGGTGGATGTGACCGGCAAGCTGGTACTGCCGGGCTTGATCGATACCCACGCGCACGTCTTTCAATATGTCAGCGGTCGTTTCGGCATGCAGCCCGACATGGTCGGCGTGCAATCCGGCGTCACCACGCTGATCGACCAGGGCGGCCCGTCCTGCATGACGCTGCCCGGCTTTCGTCACTTCATCGCCGAGCCCGCGAAATCGCGGGTCTACGCGTTTCTCTCTGCCTATCTCGTCGGTGGTCTTGAAGGCCACTTCTATCCCAACCTCTACAGCCCGGACGGCGTCGACATCGACGCCACCGTGAAGTCGGCGATTGCCAATCGCGATCTGGTGCGAGGCATTAAGGCCCATGCGGAAATCGGCGGCTTCGCGCGCTGGGGCATTCGCGTGATGGAAATGGCGGCCGAAATCGGCAAGCGCGCGGAGTTGCCGGTTTACGTGCATTTCGGCCAACTCTGGGGTCTGCCGGAGTCAGGCAATAATGGCGAGGACGTCGATACGATTCTGGAGCGCGTGATTCCGCTGCTGAAGGAAGGTGACGTGCTCGCCCATCCGTTCACGCGGCATCCTGGCGGCTTCGTCAATCGCGAAGGCGAGGTGCATCCGGTGATCCAGGCGGCGATCGATCGTGGCCTCAAGATCGATGTCGGCCATGGCAGCCACTTCTCCTATCGCCTGGCAAAGAAGGCGATTGCGGCCGGCATTGTGCCGAACACGCTCGGCGCCGACATCCACGGTTACAACACCGAGGTGCCTGCGCCTGCCGGCACGCCGGATGAGCACGAGGATGACGAGAACCATCCGTTCAAGGGCCAGGCCAAGTTCAGCCTGGTGCAGGCGATGAGTTCGATGATTTCGCTCGGTCTCACGCTGGAACAGGTGGTGCCGATGGTGACGTCGAACCCGGCCAAGATGATCGGCCTGTCCGACAAGATCGGCTCGCTCAAGGTCGGCATGGATGCCGACGTTTCGGTGCTCGTCGAAAAGCCCGGTCGTTACATCCTGCGCGACAACGAGAACACCGACGTGATTGCGAACGGCCTGCTGCAGCCGGCCTTCTGCCTGCGCGCGGGCACCCGCTTCGATCCGATCGCTCCGATCCTTCCTCAGGCCGTTGCGGCCTGAGCTTTGCAAGCCAGCTCGCTAGTCAATCCGGAAGACGCCGGGAGTTCGTCGATGCGCAATGAGCGAGATATCTCGCCCGCCGCGCCTGCTTCAAAGCAGGGCGTCGGCGCGCGCGTACCGCGCAAGGAGGACGATCGCCTCATGCGCGGGCGTGGGCAATTCGTCGGCGATATCAGACTGGCGGGATTGCAGGACGTCGCGTTCGTGCGCAGTCCGCTAGCGCATGCGCGAATCCGGGCGATTCATATTCCCGAGCGTTACCGCGATGTGGTGTTCACGTCTGCCGATCTTGTCGGTATCAAGCCGATCCGCGCGATCACGGGATTGGCCGGCTTCAAGCCGTCCGATCAACCCATTCTGGCCACCGACAAAATTCGTCAGGTCGGCGAACTCGTCGCCATGTGCGTCGCGCCGACGCGTGCCGAGGCTGAAGATATCGCGGCCTCCGTCACGCTCGATCTCGAAGAGCTGCCCGCCGTCTACGATATGCTCAAGGCGCGTGAGGCCGGCTCGCCTCTGGTGCATGAACACTGGGGCGACAACGTCTTTCTCGAAAGCTTCTTCGAACTCGATATTTCCGGCGCGCTCGACGCACCGATCAAGGTGACGCGCGAGATCTCGACCGCGCGACAATGCATGTCGCCGCTCGAAGGTCGGGGTGTCATCGCCACGTTCGATCATCGTCTCGATCAGCTCACGCTCTATACGGGCAGCCAGATGCCGCACATTGTGCGCAACGGTCTGTCCGATTGCCTTGAGATGGATCAAGGACAGATCAGGATCGTCTCGCCGGATGTCGGTGGCGGCTTCGGTCACAAGGGCATCTTGCTGCCGGAAGAAGTCTGTCTGTCATGGCTCACCATGAAGCGCGGCTTCCCGGTGCGCTGGATCGAGGATCGCCGCGAGCATTTGGTCGCCAGTTCCAACTGCCGCGAGCATCACTACAAGATCACCGTCTATGCCGATCGCGACGGCACGCTGCGCGGCATCGATTGCGAAGCCACGGTCGATTCCGGCGCCTATTCGTCTTACCCGTTCTCGGCCTGCCTCGAAGCGGCGCAGGTGGTCAGCATCTTGCCCGGCCCCTATCAGATGCCGGCCTATCGCTGCCGCACCTATTCGGTGGCCACCAACAAATGTCCGATCCTGCCCTATCGCGGCGTCGCCCGCACTGGTGTGTGTTTCGCGCTGGAGCTGATGCTCGATCTCGTCGCGGCGGAAGCAGGGCTTGAGCCCGGCGACGTCCGGTTGCGCAATCTGGTGCGGCCGGAGCAGATGCCGTTCGACAACATCACCAAGAAGCATTTCGACAGCGGCGATTATCCCGAAGCCTTGCGCCGTGCGGTGGCGCAGATCGATATCGATGGCATCCGCGCGCGCCAGCGCAAGGGTGAAGCCGACGGACGGCTCATAGGTGTCGGTCTCTCGATCTATTGCGAGCAAGCCGCACATGGCACCTCGGTCTATTCCGGCTGGGGCATTCCCATGGTGCCCGGCCATGAACAGGCCACCGCGCGACTGACGCCGGATGGTGGACTCGAACTGAAGGTCGGGGTGCATTCGCATGGGCAGGGCCTGGAGACGACGCTGTCACAGGTCGCATTCGAGATGCTCGGTGTCGATGTCGGCAAGATTCGCGTGGTCCATGGCGACACGGCGATGACGCCCTATTCGACCGGCACCTGGGGCTCGCGCTGCATGGTGATGGCCGGTGGTGCTGTCGCCACGGCCTGTCACGAACTCGGCGAACGCGCCAAGAAGATCGGCGCCAAGCTGCTGCAGGTCGACGAAGCCAATGTCGTCCTGGTCGATGGCGAAATTCGCGGGCCGAACGGCAGCGTGACGCTGAAGGAAATCGCACACACCTGGTATCGCCGCCCGCAGGATCTGCCGGGCGATGTCGATCCCGGCGGGTTGGAAGCGACCTCCGGTTACAAGCCGCAGCGTGACAGCGGCACGTTCAGCTATGCCGCCCATGCGGTCACCGTCGCCGTCGATCCTGATTTGGGCGATGTGGAAATTCTCGATTACGTCATCGTTGAGGACGGCGGCGTGCTGGTCAATCCGATGATCGTCGATGGCCAGATCTATGGCGGCCTCGCGCAGGGCATCGGCACGGCGCTCTATGAGGAGATGCCGTTTGATCGCGCCGGTCAGCCGCTGAATACGACGCTGGCCGATTATCTGCTGCCCGGCCCGACCGAAGTGCCGGCGCCATGGCTGGATCACATGGAAACGCCGTCGCCTTACACCAAGTTCGGCGTCAAGGGCATCGGCGAAGGCGGGGCCATCGCGCCGCCGGCGGCGATCGGCAATGCGGTGAACGATGCGTTGCGCGGTCTCGGCGTCGAGATGCTGCAGTCGCCGATCACGCCGCGCCGCGTGCTGGAAGGCATTCTGGCCGCCCGCGATGCGAAGAGGACCGCCGCATGAAGCCGGCACCTTTCGCCTATGAACGCCCGCGCGACGTCGCCTCGGCCTTAGCCGCAATGGCTGGCGATGGCGTGGTCAAGGTCATGGCCGGAGGCCAGTCGCTCGGACCGATGCTGAACCTGCGTCTGGTGGCTCCTGACACCATCGTCGATATCACCGGCCTCGCCGAGCTGAAGCATGTGGAAGTCGCCGGGGAAGAGCTGGTGATCGGCGCCTGCGTCACCCATGCCGATATCGAGGATGGCCGCATTCCCGACGTGACGCGCGGTGCGATGCAGCGCGTGGCCAGCGCGATCGCCTATCGCGCGGTGCGTAATCGCGGCACGATCGGCGGTTCGCTCAGCCATGCCGATCCATCGGCCGATTGGGTCTCCACCTTCGCGGCGCTCGGCGCAACGCTCTCGCTGCGCAGCGCCAAAGGCGCGCGCCTGGTAGTGATGAAGGATTTCATGCTGGGTGCACTGGAAAGTGTGCTGCAGCCCGGCGAAATGCTGGAAGCCGTACGTGTGCCGGTGATGTCCCCTTCGGCGCGCTGGGGTTATGTGAAGAGCTGCCGCAAGACGGGTGAATTCGCGCATGCCATCGGGGCGGTGCTGATCGATCCCGAGGCAGGCAGCGCGCGTGTCGTCATCGGCGCGGTCGAGGCCGCTCCCATCATCGTTGAGAATGCCGACGAGATGTTCGGTGGGCGTGTCACCTGCGATTTCAAGTCGCGCTTCGATGGGCGCGTCGCCGACACCCTGCTGTCGAAGGCCGGCATGAGCGATGCCGCGGATCGGCATATTCACGTCACCATTCTGCGCCGCGCTGTTGCGGAGGCCGCGGCATGAACTCGGTCGAACTCACCGTCAACACCCGTGCCGTGAAGAGGGATGTCGAGCCGCGCACGAGTCTCGCCGACCTGATGCGCGACACGCTGGATCTCACCGGTACGCATCTCGGCTGCGAGCATGGCGTCTGCGGCGCCTGCACCATCCTGGTCGATGGCGTACCGACGCGCTCCTGCATCACCTATGCGGTGGCATGCGATGGCGCCGATGTCACCACCATCGAAGGTCTTGATGATGACGAGATTGCCACGGAGCTGCGCGCCGCCTTTACCCGCGAACACGCGTTGCAATGCGGCTACTGCACCCCGGGTATGCTGGTCTCGGCGCGCGATCTGGTGAAGCGCCTGCCGGATGCCGACGAGAAGCAGATCCGCATCGGTATGTCAGGCAATCTCTGCCGCTGCACCGGCTATGTCGGTATCGTCCGTGCCGTGCAGTCGGTTATCACCGAGCGCCGCGCGCGCGATATCGCGCCGGAGCCGGATGGCGGGCGCAAGGTGCTGGGACCGGCAGGGTCAGGGCACAAAGCCTGTGTCAGCTCCCTGAAGCTGATGCCCGCGCAGCCTGCTGTATCCGAACCGGCTGCCGCCGTCGCACCGCTGGACATTCCAGACTTCACGCCATCGACCACGCTGGATCAACAGTTCACCGTCGCGCATCCACCCGCGAAAGTATTCGCACTGTTCGATGACATCGCGGCCGTCGCCTCGTGCCTGCCGGGCGCCACGCTGGTGGGCACGCCCAGACCCGAGCGGGTCGAAGGCGCGATCCGCGTCAAGATCGGGCCGATCTCGGCCAACTTCAACGGCGCCGCCCGCGTTGAGCGCAACGAGGCCGATCTCGCCGGCCGCATTCTCGGCATAGGCAGTGACCAGCGCAGCCGCTCCACCACGCAAGGCGAAATCCGTTACCGGCTGGTGCCGCAGGACGACGGCGTTGCCACGCGTGTGGAGCTTTCCATCGGCTACAGCCTCACCGGCATGCTGGCACAGGTCGGTCGCAGCGGGCTGGTGCGCGATCTTGCGGGCCGGCTGGTCGCGGAATTCGCCGGCAATCTCGATCGCCGCTTGTCGGGCGATGTGACGTCGGCGCCGTCAGCGGCCGCCGATCTGAATGGTGTTTCGTTGATCCTTGGTCTCCTGCGTGAGCGCGCGACGAATGTCGTTCGCCGACTCACCGGGCGTGGAGGATCGGCGTGAGAGATCGACGTTCGCGCGGACATGCGAGCGGCGGGGTTTGGACTGCGCAAGCTTCATCAGCGTAACACTGGAGGACCACATGATACGGACCATCAAAGCCGCCTCGGCGACCGCCCTGGCCATTGCTTTCCTGAGCAGCGCCGCCACTGCGCAAACCATCAAGATCGGCGTCAATGAGCCCCTGACCGGCGCCTTCGCCGCATCGGGCACCTATGTCGTCAACGGCGCCAAGATCGCCGCCGATGAAATCAATGCCAAGGGTGGCCTGCTCGGCAAGAAGATCGAACTCGTCATTGAGGACAACAAGAGCAACCCGACCGAAGCCGCTGCCGTCGCCGAGAAGCTGATCACGCGCGACAAGACGCCAGTCATGCTCGGCGCCTGGGGCTCCAGCCTCACCCTCGCGGTGATGCCGAAGCTGGTCGAATACGAAACCGCGATGGTCGTCGAGACCTCGTCGGCGAGCAAGATCACCACCTCGGGCAATCCTTACGTGTTCCGTATCTCGCCACCGTCCTTTGTCGAGGCGGCTGCGTTCAAGAACATCGTCGACAAGCTGGCGTTGAAGAAAGTCGACTTTCTCGTGATCAACAATGACTGGGGCCGCGGCACCGCCGAGGACTTCAGCAAGATGATGAAGGAGAAGGGCATCACCATCGGCTTGGTCGAGACCATGGATCAGTCAGCGCAGGACATGAGCGCGCAGCTCGCCAAGATCAAGGCAACGGACTCCGAGACCGTGATCATCACCGCCGCGGTCGACCAGCTCACGCTGATCTTCAAGCAGGCCGCAGCACTCGGCCTGAAGAAGCGCATCATCACCACCGGTGGTTCGCAGAACCCCGACCAGATCATCGCGCAGGCCGGTGCCGCCGCGAACGACACCATGCATCTGACGACCTTCCTGCCCTGGATGCCGGAGAAAACGCCCAATCCGGAAGCCACCACCTACTTCATCGGTGAGTGGAAGAAGCGCGGCTTCGATTTTGCCGGCTGCACCGAGAGCTTCCGCGGCTATGACGGCATCCGCACCATTGCGGCCGCCATCGAGAAGGCTGGCAAGGCTGAGCCCGCGGCGATCAAGGACGCGCTCTGGAAGATCGACGTCAAGGGACTGAACGGCGACATCATCTTCAAGAAGTCGGGCCCTGCAGGTCAGGAGAGCGGCCAGAGCTTCCCGAACGTCTATCTAGTCGAAATCTCCGGCGGCAAGATCGTGATGAAGGATCTGTGATCCAGACGAACTCCGGCAGTGAGCTCCCTCTCCCCGCTTGCGGGGAGAGGGGTGGGGTGAGGGGCACTTGCGAGTGAAACACTGGCTCCCCCTCACCCGAAGCCTCGCTGTCGCTCGGCTCCGACCTCTCCCCGCCCGGCGAAGCAAAGCTTCGTTAGGCGGGGAGAGGTTAGCACCATACTCGAACCTTTAGGGCCGCTCGTGGACCAGCTCCTGCAACACCTCGTCAATATGCTCGTGCTCGGCGGCACCTATGCGCTGCTCGGCATCGGGCTGACGCTGATCTTCGGCATCATGAACGTGGTGAACTTCACCCACGGTATCCTCTACACGTTCGGCGCCTATATGATGTTCATTGTCGTGCATCAGCTCGGTCTGAATTTCTTTGTCGCGCTGCCGGTAGCGATCGTCGCGGGCTGGCTGCTGGGCGCCGTCATCGAGATCACGCTGCTGCGGCCGCTGCGCGGCGCGGACATCGACACCACCATGTTGGTGATGATCGGCGCCTGGATCGCGATGCAGTCCGGCGCGCTGTGGATCTGGGGTGGCGTTGCCAAGTCGATCGACAATCCGTTTCCCGACGCGCCGCTGGTGATCGGACCTGTGTCCGTGTCCTGGCTGCGCCTGTTCGTTCTGTTCGCAGCGGCGCTGCTGATCGTACTGGCTTACTCGCTGATCAATCTCACCAAACTCGGCAAGGCGATGCGCGCGACCTTCCAGGATTCAGACACCGCCGCACTGATGGGGGTCAATGTCAGCCTGATCTACACCTCGACCTTTGCCATCGGATCGAGCCTTGCCGCCGCCGCCGGTGCCTTGCTCGGTCCGGTCTATGTCGTGTTCCCGCAGATGGGCGATCTCGCCGCGGTGAAGGCCTTCGCCATCGTCATTCTCGGCGGCCTCGGCAATATCACCGGCGCTGTCATCGGCGGCTTCATTCTTGCACTCGCTGAAGAGCTCGGTGCTGGCTACATCTCGTCGGGCTATCGCGATGCCATGGGCTTCCTGATCATCATCATGGTGCTGATCTTCAAGCCGACAGGACTGTTCGCACGGGCGGAGCGCGTCGGATGAAACAGATCGTCACTCTCCTCTGTCTCGCCTTCTTTGCCTCCGTGCCCATGTGGCTGACGGATCCGTATCTGCTCAACGCGCTGATTACGACCGGCATCTTCATCATCGGCGCCATGAGCCTCAATCTGCTGCTCGGCTTTACTGGACAGCTCAGCCTCGGCCATATCGCCTTCTTCGGCATCGGCGCCTATGTCAGCGCGCTGACATCGCTGGGATTCGATGTGCCGATCTACGGTGATTTCCATATCGTCCACGTGCCGTGGCCGCCGATTGCGGGCTTCTTTCTGGCGATCCTCATTTCGGGCTTCTGCGGCTATCTGGTCGGACGCCTGTCCTTCAGCGTGCGCGGCGCTTACTTCGTCATCGTCACGATCTCGTTCGCCGAAGTTGTCAGGCTGGTGGCGCTGAACTGGGTCGAGCTGACGCAGGGCCCGTTGGCGCTGACCAATATCCCGTCGATCACCATTGGTCTGCCGGGGCTTGGTTATCTCGTGCTGAAGACCAAGTTTCACAATTACTATCTTGTGCTCGCTGTCGCCGCGATCTCGTATTTCCTGATCTCGCGCCTCGTTCATTCGCACTACGGCCGCGCCATGCGCGGCTTGATGGAGAACGAGACGCTGGCTGTCGCCGTCGGTATCGACGTTACCAAGACGCTGACACTGGCTGCCGTGATCTCTGCCGGTATCGCCGGCGCGGCGGGAAGCCTTTACGCGCATTACATCCGTATCATCGATCCCGACGTCTTCGCTTTCATCTCGACGGTGACCATGGTGATCATGGTGGTGTCGGGCGGCAAGGGATCGCTGGCCGGGCCTGTGGTCGGCGGCGTCATCTTTGGCCTGCTGCCTGTGTTCCTGCGGCCGATCATGCCCCCTGAGGCGCAGTGGATTACCTATGGTGTGGTGCTCATCGTCATCCTGTTCGTGATGCCGCGCGGCATCGTGCCGTCGCTTGCCGCGAAACTCGGTTTGGCCCGTGCCGGCGGAACCAGACGGGCGTCCATCGCCGTCTCCGAACGCACCGCCGAGGAGCACGCGTGATGGCCGAGACAGTCCTCAGCATTGAACATGTCGCGGTCCATTTCGGCGGCCTTGTCGCAATCTCGGACATGAATTTCCATGTCGACAAAGGCGAGATCGTCAGCCTGATCGGGCCGAACGGTGCCGGCAAGACCACGGCCTTCAACGTCATGACCGGCTTTCTCACGCCTACGAAGGGCGCGGTGAACTATTGCGGCGCGGACCTCAAGGGCAAGAAACCGCATGAAATCGCGGATCTCGGTCTGATCCGCACCTTTCAGCGCACCAGCGTGTTTCCGAACGACACCGTCTACGACAACGTCCTGATCGGCCTGCATCGCCAAGGGGAGCTTAAAGGCAAGCTTGGCCTCGCCGAAGCCATTCTCGGCCTGCCGCGCGCCCGCGCATCGGAGAAAGCGCAGCGCGCCCGTGCCGCCGAACTGGTGCGCTGGATCGGGTTGGAAGCGCGCGCCAACGATCTTGCGGGCTCGCTGTCCTACGGCGAGCAGCGTCTCGTCGGTGTCGCGCTGGCGCTCGCCGCGCAGCCGAAGATGCTGCTGCTGGACGAGCCTGTGTCCGGCATGAACGCGTCGGAGACGCATACTTTCGTGCAGCTGATCCGCAATATCCGGGATCGTGGCGTCACGATCCTCTTGGTCGAGCACGACATGCCGATGGTGATGAGCGTGTCGGATCGCATCGTCGTGCTGAATTACGGCCGCATCATCGCTGAGGGGCCGCCCGACGAAATCCGCAAGAATCCCGCAGTGATCGAAGCCTATCTCGGTCAGAGCGCGAAGGATGTGGTCAAGGAGGTCGCAGTCCATGCTTGAGATCCGTGACATGGTCTGCGCCTACGGCCAGATCTCGGCCCTCAAGGGCATTTCGCTTTCGGTCAAGGCTGGCCAGCTTGTGGCGCTGATCGGCGCCAACGGCGCCGGCAAGAGCACGACGTTGCGCGCGATCTCGGGCCTCGTGCCGTCGCGCTCCGGCAGTCTTCATTTCGACGGTGAAGACATCACCGGTATTGGCGCGCAGCGGGTGCTCACCAAGGGCATAGCGCATTGCCCGGAAGGGCGTCGTGTATTTCCGCATATGACGGTGGCCGAAAATCTCGACATGGGCGCCTATCTGCGCTCGGACACGAGCGATGTCGCTGTTGACCGCGACCGCATCTATGGCGAATTCCCGCGCCTCGCCGAGCGACGCAAGCAGGCGGCTGGTACGCTGTCAGGCGGCGAGCAGCAGATGCTGGCCATCGGCCGTGCATTGATGTCGCGCCCGCGCCTTGTGATGTTCGATGAACCCTCGCTCGGTCTCGCGCCCAACATCGTCGAGCGTACCTTTGCGATCATTCGCGCGATCCGCGACGCCGGCACGACTGTTTTGCTCGTTGAGCAGAACGCCTTCGCCGCGCTCGAGATGTGCGATCATGCCTATCTGCTGGAGTCCGGCCGCGTCGTGCTGTCCGGCGCAGGAGCGGAGTTGATCGAGAACGAGCATGTCCGACGGGCCTATCTTGGCGGATGACGGAGATCCCGCCCGATGGGTCGCGGTCTGTTCGCGCGAGCGCCTGACCGAACAGACAATCGTCTGCGTCAACGTGGCTGCCCTCGGTGTTCTCATCGTTCAGGATGGCGAGACAATCTACGCCTGCGAGCGCGCCTGTCCGCATGAGCAGGCCGATCTCAGCCTTGGCCGCGTCGCCGATGGCCGGCTGCACTGTCCGCGTCATCTGGCCTGGTTCGATCTGGCAGACGGCAGCATGTCGCCGGGTTGGCCGAGCAGGGGTTTGCGACGCTATCCGGTGCGTGAAAGCGATGCGCAAATCTGGGTCGATGCACAGGCCGTCGTCCCGAAGTAACAAGCCTTCGCGCGAGTTACGCGGCATCGGGCCTGGATGCAGAATTCGTTGGCGCTGCAGCATTCAATTGGTGCAGTTGCGGTATAATAATCATGCTTGCCCCCTCGTAAAGCGCGGATAATACTGCTGAAAAGTCGGACTCCTGAGTGTGTCTGGCAGTACACAAATGGGCGCAAGAGCCATGCTTCTCGTCGATCTTTCAAGCGATCTCCGTCAAGGGCCAGGGATGTGACCATTATCGATTTCGGCAGGGCCATCCCATCGTCGCAGGGGCGCGGCTGGCAGCAATGGCCTGGCCATGAAGACTTTTCGCTGCAGTTCTTGCGCGTGCTGCGCGCGGCGCAGGAAGGCGGAAGTACCGTTTCGGAATGTTTCCTGGCGGCGGAGCGTATCAATCCGCGCGATGACGAGAGCTGGTATCGCGAATGGTATAGCGCGGCTGATATCAACCGTGAGCGCGCCGCGGAGGCGCTGGCCAGCGGCCACATCCCGACGGCGCTGAGCAACTGGCTGCGCGCGGCCAACTACTATCGCACTGCTCAGGTCATGCTCGCTTGCAGCGATCCGCGGCAGGGCGCCGCCATCGCCTTGATGCAGGATTGTGCCCGACTTTACGTGCAGCATGCAACGCCTGCCGGCGAGGTCGTCGAGATCCCGTGGCGGGACGGTGTGTTGCAGGGATACTTCGTTCCTGCGCCGCGCGTGACGCGGCCGCTGCCGGTCGTTCTCTGCGTCGTCGGGCAGGGCCACTACAAGGAAGAGCATCTGCACAGGGTGCCCAGCTACGCGCTGGAACGCGGTCTCTCGCTGTTGCTCGTCGATTTGCCCGGTCAATCCTATAGCCAGGAGATGATCGGATCGCCTTGTCGGTATGAGGTCGAAACGGCGATCAGCGGCTGGGTCGATTTCCTGGCTGACCGCAGCGATATCGATCAGGAGCGAATTGCGATCTTCGGAGACGGCCTGGGAGCTGCCTTTGCGACGCGCGGCGCCAATCTCGACGACCGCTTTGCAGCAGCTGTTTGCGATGCCGGAATCTGGGAGCTTCACGAGCGCGCGTTTATTGCCAGCCGCATTTCAGGCCGCGCAGGTCTGGGCTGTCCGAGTGAAATCGAGGGCTTCAACAGCAGCAGCGTTGCCGCCAATATCAAATGCCCGGTCCTAGTTGCGATGGGCGAGCGCGACTGGCTCGATGTCGATCACGTCACGGAATGTTGCCGCGTCATGAAACAAAACGGCCTCGACATCGAACTGAAGATCTTCCGCGCGTCGGAAACGGTGGCCCCGCCCGCCCAGATCGATATTCCGACAGTGGGCAACGAGTTCATTTTCGACTGGATTGTCGATCGTCTGGACTCACGAACGAAGTAGGGCGCGGCGGGGTCGATTGATCCGCCACTCACCCGGCGATGGTCAGCTCTCGACTTCCAGCATCAGTGTCGCTTTTTCGAGGCGACTCTTGAGCCGGGACATGTGCTGTCCGATCTCCTTCAAGGCCTGCTCGTCGAAATCGCTGAGAATGAAATCCCCGAGCGACTCTCTACGAGCTGATAGCGCGGAGATCTTCTTGCTGGCCTTTTCGGACAGCGACATCAGTACGACGCGGGCATCCTCGCGGGACGCAACGCGCCGCATGAAGCCATTCTTCTCGAGCATTTTGGATTGGGTGGTAACGAAAGAGGGGTCGACGTGGAGCATGGCGGAGACATCTTTGACCGGCACGCCGTTGCCGCGATCGAGGTCGCTGACGGCCATCAGGATCATCCATTGCGGTCCGCTGATGCCGAGCTCCTTGGCCCAGAACTGGCGGATTCCCTCAAGATGAACGTTGATCGACGCGATGTCCCAGATGAACTGTCGGATGATCTCCTGATTCTGGCCGGTCACCCAAATCGAAAGCTCATTTTCGTTCCAGCCCGCAGATCCCCCACGCATAGTCACCACTGCCCCGCCGGCCATTCCATCGTCCCACACTTCTCAGAATTCTATAATTGTATCAGTGAATTGTGACGCGCAAACCACGATTTCGTGTGTTGCCGGGAAACCACACTGCATCGCGATAAAGTTACCTGAGTTCATAAAGTATTTTGCTTCTAAGAATTGCGCAGGCATTCTCAGTTCCGGCGATGGGGAAACCCTCAGTCGTCCCGTTGAAGTAGTTCGCTTGAGTGCCTCGCGTTATGCGGGTGTTTCCGAAAGCGCGAAGTGCTCTAGCGGTTAGTTTGGGGACTTGGGGGACTAAATCTTCGGGCGCACGCGCCTGGCAGATCCGGAACCTTCCCTTTTGGACAACTTGGAGGTTTAACATGACGATGATTAAGAGCCTTATCCTCGGCTCGGCGGCGGGTCTGATCGCCATCGGCGGAGCTCAGGCAGCCGATCTTCCGGTGAAGGCCAAGGCAGTGGAATACGTGAAGATCTGCTCGCTCTACGGCGCAGGCTTCTACTACATCCCGGGCACCGATACCTGCATCAAGATCGGCGGCGCGATCCGTTTGGACGTTGCGTTCAACGGCAGCACCTACGACGTTCCGTTCTGGCAGGGTGGTGCCGGCGGCAACAATCTCTGGACCAAGAACTATTTCTCGACCCGTGAACGCGTCAACTTGACGACGGACACCCGCACCGCGACCGAATACGGCGTGGTTCGTACCTACGCGAACATTCAGTTCGACTTCCTCCAGGATCGTGAATCGATCGCTGGCGGTTACACCGAAGTCGACTACGCGTTCATCCAGTTCGCCGGCTTCACCTTCGGTAAGGCCGTCTCGCAGTTCGATCCCCAGTGGGCGCTCGCCAAGCCGTACATCTCGTCGGGCTTCAACGCTGGTTCGAACAACGCGACCGGTATCCCGCAGCTCGCTTACACCGCTTCGTTCGGTAACGGCGTGTCGGGCACGATCTCGATCGAAAACGCATCGCCCTACCGCAACGCCGGCCTCTGGAACACCAACGCGTTCATCGTTGGCCCGGGCGCGGGCACGTTCGCCGGTACGTTCTACGGCACGAACTCGAACACCTTCGTGGGCAATTCCTACGGTGGCAACCACATTCCTGACATCGTTGGCAACATCCGCCTCGACCAGGCTTGGGGCACCCTGCACTTCGGCGCTGCGATGCATGCGATTACCCCCGGTTACTACGGCTCGACCGACGCTACCGGTCATGCTGATGACAGCTACGGCTTCGCAGTTACCGGCGCGGTCGAATTCAAGAACCTACCCACCGGCGCAGGCGACAGCTTGAAGATCGAAGCGTCGTACGGCAAGGGCGCAGCCAAGTACGTCTTCGGTGGCACGACCGACACCACGGGTGGCGGCCGCTACGCGAAGGTTGATGGTAACAGCCTTGGCTTCGGCTACGTGCTCGATGGCGTCTACACCACCAACGGCCAGATCATCCAGAGCTCCGCTTGGGAAGTCAGCGCTTTCTACGAGCATTACTGGACTCCGGCTTGGCGTACCTCGCTGTTCGGTAACTACAGCCATATTTCGTATGGTTCCGGCAACGACCTGATGATGGCCGCCTTCCAGGGCCTGACCACCGGTGGCCCGGGCTTCAGCTCGTCGACGGCTGCTGCTGCTCGTGCAGGCGTGTTCGCCGGCACCGGCAACTTCGACCTGGGTCTCGCCCAGATCGGCACCCGTACAGCCTGGACCCCGGTTCAGAACCTGACCCTGTCGGCTCAGTTCACCTACAGCCGCCTCGATCAGAACCTGAACGGCACCTACACCACCAATACTGGTGGTATGTCGGGCAAGCCGGCTGGTACGGTCTTCAATACCGCCGACCAAAACCTCTACAACGGTTCGGTGCAGATCCTGCGCTCCTTCTAATTCTGATCGTCTCACGACGACCAGTCTTTGAAACAAAGACCCCCGGCAGAAAACTGCCGGGGGTTTTTGCTTGATGAACCTTAACTGTGCTCGACGAACGCGGCAGCCTCACCATCGAGCCAGTCCTCTGCTTCTCACGGTGGTTGCGCTGGAGCGCCGCTTCACCAACACCAGCCGAGCGCGCCTGCGCCTTACCCTCTCTTTCTTTGACTGATATGTGTCTGTACCCTTCGATCCACGTTGCTCGACTGTTTCTGATGGAATCGTTTGGCCTTTACCGACGAAGGTGATGGCACTACTTAAGGTTCGGGCTGCCTGTCGTGGCAGGTGAGAATGCTTGAGGGGCGATGGCTCAATCGGATACGGGGAAACATTTCTTTTTCGCAGCTTTGGATCAACTTGATGCGAAGAACTTTGCGGAGGCCGAGCGGCTGTTCCGCGCCACACTTGAGGTGGTCCCGAACCACCTCTCCTCGCTTAATAATCTCTCGATTACGCAGCTCGAGCAGGACAAATTTTCCGACGCAGCGGCAACGGCTCGGATAATTCTCGGCCTGGACCGGAACAATCTGGCCGCCCTCACGATGCTGTCGACCTGCGAACTGCACGACGGGCGTGCTGCCGATGCCCTTGCAGCATGCCGGGCGATCGTGGCGATTGATCCGCGGAATGCTGAAGCCCATCACAAGATTGGGCTGATCAAGACAAGCGAAGGCGCATTCACCGAAGCACTCGCGGCTTTCGATAAGGTGCTGGAGATCCAGCCCGGCGCTGCCGAGACCTGGCTGCGGCGCGGACATCTCGCGACGGAACTGGCGCGCTATGGCGATGCCCTCACGTCCTACGACAGCCATCTTGAACTCGTGCCGGATTCGATACCGGCCATGCTCGGCCGCGGCTATGTCCTCAGCGTAGGTGCGCGTTTCGAGGAGGCGCTCGATGCCTTCGACCGTGTGGTTGCGCTGGATGCTGGCCACGCCCCCGCGTGGCTCGGCCGCGGCCATGTTCTCGTGTCGCTGGATCGCCTCCCGGAGGCGGCGGCATCCTATGAAAAGGCCGTTTCGCTGGGCGGCAGCGCGGCCGAAGCGTGGATCGCACTAGGCGATGTGATGAACCGACATCATGATTTCCACGCAGCGTTACGCGCCTTTGATGCCGTGATCGCACTGGCGCCGAAGGCGGGTGCGGCGCGCCGCGGCCGCGCTGCCGCGCTGTTTCGTCTCGGTCGCCACGCTGAGGCTGAAGCGGAGTTCCGATCGGCGCTGACGCTTGTGCCCGGCGATAGTGACCTGTGGATCAGCTTCGGCAATCTGCTGACCTCATTGTCACGCTTCGACGACGCGCTTGCTGCGTATGGCGAGGCAAGAAAGATCGATCCTATGCATCCGGGCGCGTGGCTTTGCCGGGCGAATGTGCTGGGCCTCGTCAAACGCTATGACGAAGCGCTCGACTGCTACCGAGAGGCACTGCGTCTGAAGCCCGATGATACCGATGTATTCGACAGCCGTGCAAACATGTTCCTGCAGATGAAGCGTTTCGAGGATGCACTGTCAGACTACGACACCGCCCATCGCTTGCGTCCGGACGCCTTCCATATCGAAGGTGAACGTTTGCATGCTCAACTGCATATCGCCGACTGGACCGATGTCGAGGTGCGACTTGCCGGTCTGGAGGCTGCTATTCGCGATGGCAGGGAGCTATCGACGCCATTCGTGTCTCTTGGCTTGCTGCCGTCGGGCGAACTGCACAAGCGGCATGCGTCGCTATGGGCTGAGCGCCTGCCACGCGCGTCGACCGAACCGTTGTGGAACGGCGAGCGCTACAAACATGCGAAGATCCGACTCGCTTATGCATCCGCCGATTTTCACGAGCATGCGACCTCGCAACTGATGGCTGGCCTGTTCGAGCGACACGATCGGTCGAGATTTGAGCTTCTGGCAGTCTCGTTCGGTCCAGACGATCGGTCGGCCATGCGGAAGCGCATCCTCGCCCCCTTCGATCGCGTGATCGATGTGCGCGACCGTACCAACCCAGAGGTGGCGCAGGACATCAGGTCCGCCGAAGTCGACATTCTGGTCGATTTGAAAGGCTATACGGGAGACAGCCGTCCCGGCATTTTCCTTCACCGGCCCGCGCCGATACAGGTGAGCTATCTCGGTTATCCCGGAACGCTCAGCCTGGATGCGATGGATTACATCCTGGCCGACAAAATCGTCATTCCCGAAAGTGCTCACGGACATTACACGGAGAAAATTGCCTATCTCCCGCACAGCTATCAGTCCAATGACGAGAAAAAAGTCATTGGCGCGCGCCACTTAAGTCGGACGGGAGTTGGTCTGCCGGAGGACGGTACCGTATTCTGCTGTTTCAACAATGTTTACAAGATTTTGCCCGATGTCTTCGACTGCTGGATGGCTATCCTCAAGCGTACTCCGAACAGTGTACTGTGGCTGCTCCGGCCAAATGCGATAGCCGAACGGAACCTGAATCGCGAGGCCGCAGCGCGCGGCATCGATCCGGTGCGACTGGTCTTCGCTGCGCGCGTTCCTCTGGCGGATCATCTCGCCCGGCATGGTCTCGCCGATTTGTTTCTGGATACCCTCCCTTACAATGCGCACACCACTTCCAGCGATGCGCTCTGGGCCGGCCTCCCCGTGCTGACGCAGCGGGGAGAGACCTTCGCGGGGCGGGTATCCGCCAGCCTGTTACATGCGGTGGGCCTCGCCGAACTCGTTGCCAACGATCGTCAGAGCTATGAAGATCTCGCGGTGCTGCTGGCCACCGATTCCGCCCGCCTGAATGGCATCAAGGCCAAACTAGCGGCCAGCCGCCTCGCCAGTCCGCTATTCGATAGCTTCCGCTTCACCCGTGATCTTGAGGGGCTGTACGAACAGATGTATCGCCGCCACCTCCACGGCCTGCCGCCCGACCATATTGAGGCCGGCCGTTAGGACCATCGATAGATAGTAAGATAGGCGGGCAATGTAGTTGCGCCGCTCCGGGCGTTCTCGACGCCGCGGAGGCGGACGTCTATACCGGGCGGCGTGGCCCCCGGCCATGCAAGCCGCAAAGCCCGAAGTCCGCAGGATCATGGCGTCTCCAGCTGAACTGTTTCAAAACGCATTCGCCGCCTTCCAGCAGGGCCGCCTCCAGGAGGCCGAGCGCGGGTTCAGCAAGTTCTTGCGCAAGGATCCAAAGCATTTCCCGGCGCTGAACATTCTGGCCATCGTCCTGGTCGCGCTGAAGCGCCATGCGGAGGCCGAGCCGCATCTGAAGGCGGCTCTACGCATCAATGCGACATCGGATGCCACGTTCTACAATTACGGCCTGGTGCTGAAGGCGCTGAACCGGCCGGATGAGGCGCTGCAGCGTTTTACCGAAGCGCTGGCGCTCAATCCCGGCAATGCCGAAACGCTGAATAACCGTGGCACGGTTCTGAACGATCTGCGCGACTACCCCGCCGCGCTGGCTGACTTCGATCGCGCGTTGGCGCTCGACCCGCGCTATGCCGCAGCCTTCTTCAACAAGAGCAAGTCGCTGGCAGAGTTGAAGCGCTATGACGAGGCGCTTGCAGCCTGCGAGTCGGCGCTCGCCTTGCAGCCCGATCTGGCGGAAGCCTGGTTTGGCCGCGGCTACATCTTTGGCCAGATGCGGATGCCGCCTGAAGCGGTGGAGGCCTATGGCCGCGCACGCCAGCTCAATCCGGACCTGCCACTGCTCAAGGGCAATCTGCTGCATCAGAAGATGCTGGCCTGCGACTGGCAGGGGACCGACGCGCTGATTGCCGAGATCGAGGCCGATCTTGCCGCGGGCAAACTGGCCGCCGAGCCGTTTGGCTGGCAAGGCGTGGCCACTTCGGAACGCAGCCTGCAGCGCTGCGCCGAATTGACCAACGCCTCGCGTTTTCCCACGCAAGCCCCGCTGCTGCGTGCTTCCCCGACCGGGCCGAATGCAAAAATCCGCATCGGCTATCTCTCGGGTGAATTTCGTCAGCAGGCGACGTCGCTGCTGCTGGTCGGTGTGCTGGAGCAGCACGACAAAAGCGCGTTCGAGATTTTCGCCATCGACAACGGGTATGACGACGGCAGCGACATCAGGCGACGCATCGCTGGCGCCGTGGATGGGATCGTCGATATCTCCACACTGAACGATCCGCAGGCGGTGGACGCCATTCGCGCGCAGCGCATCGACATCCTCGTCAATCTCAACGGCTATTTCGGCGAGCAGCGCACCGGCGTGTTCGCGCGCAGGGCCGCGCCGGTGCAGGTCAATTATCTCGGCTTTCCCGGCACGCTCGGCGCAAGTTTTATGGATTACATCCTCGCCGATCAGCACGTCCTGCCGCCCGAGCACCGGCAATTCTATAGCGAGAAGGTGGCCTGGCTGCCGAATTGCTATCAGGCCAATGACGATCGCCGGGAGATATCGGTACGTGCATTCGCGCGCGCGGAGGCCGGTTTGCCTGCGCAGGGCTTCGTGTTCTGTTGCTTCAACAATGCCTACAAGATCACGCCCGATGTCTTCGACAGCTGGATGCGGATCCTCTCAGCCGTTGACGGCAGCGTTCTCTGGCTGTTGGAGGACAGCGCTGCGGCTGTGGCGAATCTGCGCCGCGAAGCGGAATTGCGGGGCATCGACCCCGCGCGTCTGGTGTTTGCCGCGCGCATGCTGCCGGCCGAGCACCTGGCGCGGCATCGTTGTGCGGATCTATTTCTCGATACGTTGCCGTACAATGCGCATACCACAGCGAGCGACGCATTATGGGCTGGATTGCCGTTGCTGACGTGTCGTGGAGAAACCTTTGCAGGGCGCGTTGCCGCGAGTCTTCTGCAGAATCTGGGTGTGCCGGAGTTGATTGCCGCGAAGCGAGATGCCTATGAGCGTATGGCGATC
Source organism: Tardiphaga sp. OK246 (assembly GCF_900188215.1). Lineage (NCBI taxonomy): Bacteria > Pseudomonadati > Pseudomonadota > Alphaproteobacteria > Hyphomicrobiales > Nitrobacteraceae > Tardiphaga > Tardiphaga sp. OK246. The sequence goes on along the minus strand of NZ_FZOX01000008.1, from coordinate 251,853 downwards.
GAGCTGGCGGAAAATCCCGAGCGGTTGTCGTCGATCCGGGAGAAATTATCGGCCAATCGTCTGAACATGCCGGCCTTCGATACCCGGCGTATGGCGCGTGATATCGAAACCGCATTTCGCAAAATGGCCGAACGGGTCCGGGCAGGGCTGGCGCCAGCCCACATTATGTTTCCCGCTAACGATAGCGGCCAATAATATATTTGATTGAGCAAATCAGGTATTGCGCTCAACATTCTGGCTCATGTAATATTTTCGTGCGCAGCCGGCAAATTTTTGACGGCCCTAAGTCTTCGAGGAGACTCGCGCACTCTGCTGTAAATCTCCGAAACCACCGGCAATGCCCTGCCGGTGGTTTTTCGGCTTTTTTGGGGCCAGTTTCGAGTGGCCCGCTGGTATTCCAGGATTATTGCTAACGCGGAAAGGGCGCGGGAACTGTGTCATGCCGGCACGCCCTTGAATCAGTCCAACCCCCTCTGAAAACGGCAGAATTGCTGCTGACCAGATCGGCAGCATGAGATGGAATCTGTCGCAGAGACATCCAAATTATGACCTGTTGCCCATCGTTGCATATCAGGACTGACGAGCTATCTGACCGAAATTGCTAGAGATTTCTTGCTTTTTGAGCAAGTTGTGGCTAAAAGCCGCTCATCGTGGAGAGTATGAATAATGGCGCATAACTACGCAATTAATGAGGACGTTCACCACCAGCTGCAGGGGCCGCAGGGCCGTTCCACCATCAAGGAACGCAGCATCTACACCATCACCTCTCGCCTTCCGATCGAAGCCGATGGTCGCCCGCGTTACCGGATCAAGAGCAAGTCCGAGAACATCGAGCGTGTCGTGACCGAAGAGCAGATCAGCCGCCTGGGTTGATCTCGGATCAGCCTTCTTGCTGATCGTACTTGCCGTTTGCTGTCGTCGCCGGGGCCTTGGACCCCGCGACGAAGCAGACCGCCCCAAAGACCCCAACCAGATTCTATCTTGAAGCGGGAAGCTTGGCCGGGGCTGATCTCTACTCGTCCTGCTGCGATGGTTGCGGCAAAGCGGCTTCGCACCATATGCTTTGCCCCGAGGGCGGGTACCGAAGGCCACACACGTGATCGTCGCGCCGCACCTCGGCAAAAATGATGTGGTCGGAGCGGGGCGTCCCTTGATCGAAAAACTTGAACTGCTGTTGTCGCTGGCGAAGGAACGGCATTTCGGCCGCGCCGCCGAAGCTTGCGGCGTGACGCAGCCCACCATGTCCACCAGCCTCAAGCAGCTCGAGGACATGCTCGGCGTGATGCTGGTGCAGCGCGGCTCGCGCTTCCAGGGGTTTACGCCGGAAGGCGAACGCGCACTCGATTGGGCACGCCGCATCGTCGGCGATGCTCGCGCGATGAAGCAGGAAATCAACGGCCTCAAGGACAGTCTATCCGGCGAGATCCGCATCGCCGCAATTCCTACGGTGCTCGGCATGGTCGCCTCACTGACGACGCCGTTTCGTGCGCGGCATCCCGATGTGCGGTTTCGCATCGTGTCCTGCACCTCCACGGCCGTGCTCGGTCTGCTTGAAAATCTCGAAGTCGATGCGGGCCTGACCTACATCGAGAACGAACCGCTCGGCAAAGTGCGTTCGATCCCGCTTTATAAAGAAAGCTACCGGCTGCTGACCTCGCCGGACAGCATGTTCGGCGATCGCAAGAGTGTCACCTGGTCCGAAGTCGGCCAGGTGCCGCTATGCCTGCTGACCCCCGACATGCAGAACCGGCGCATCATCGATCGTGCCCTGAAGTCGGTCGGCGCCGAGGCGATGCCGATGCTGACGTCGAATTCGATTATCGTGCTCTATACCCATGTGAAGACCGGCCGTTGGGCCAGCGTGATGCCGGCCAAGCTGGCGGAGACGCTGGGTCTGACCGCCAACGACTCGGTCCGTATGATCCCGATCGTCGATCCTGTGGTGAATTACGGCGTCGGCCTCGTGGTGCCCCAGCGCGATCCCATGACCCCGCTGGTGGCGACTCTGGTCCAGATCGCCCGGGAGGTTGCGCCGTCGCTGGAGGCGTAAGACCTTCGTTTCGGGTGCTGCAATTGCTGCGCTGCAACCGAGCTAACCATTTCAAATTCATCGATTTCGCCGGGTGTCGATACCGTTTCCGTATCGCAGCATGAGACAGCTTTATTGATCTTTGGATCGATTCCAATTTTGATTGGTTCTCCAGTCATAAGATCAATTGAGTACCGGGATGAACGCAGCCTACGAGCCGAATGCTTATGAGCCTTGGAGTGCCGACCGAGGCACCGAGATCATCGAGAGCCTGTCCCATGTGGAAGGCGGCGTGATCGTGATTCTGCATGCGATGCAGGAAGCCTTTGGTTATGTGCCAGAGGCGGCAATCCCGATGATCGCGCTAGCGCGTAACCTGTCGCGCGCCGAGGTCCATGGCGTGTTCACCTTCTATCACGACTTCCGGCATGAACCGGCTGGCAAACATGTGCTGAAGATCTGCCGGGCCGAGGCTTGCCAGGCGGCTGGCGGCGATGCACTTGCGGCGCGCGCGGAAGCGAAATTGGGTGTAAAGTTTGGAAACACGACGGCGGATCAGCGTGTTACGTTGGAGCCGATCTATTGCCTCGGGCTCTGCGCCACGGCGCCATCGGCGATGCTCGATGGCCGTCTGGTTGGCCGCCTCGATGAGAAGCGCATCGATGCGCTGGTCGCGGAGGCACAGCGATGACATCGTCTGATAAAACTCTGAAGATCTACATTCCGCGCGATGCGGCCGCCGTTTCCGTCGGCGCCGATGAACTCGTCAGTGCCTTCGAAGCGGAGGCTCAAAAGCGCAAGCTTGCAATCGAGATCATTCGCCCCGGTTCGCGCGGATTGCTGTGGCTGGAGCCGATGATCGAAGTCGCGACGCCGGAAGGCCGTGTCGCCTTCGGGCCGGTCGAAGAGAAAGACGTTGCGTCGGTGCTCGATGCGATGGTCGCAAACGGTTCTCACGCGCTGCGTCTTGGTGTCGCGGAGGAGATTCCGTGGCTCAAGAAGCAGACGCGTCTGACCTTTGTGCGCTGCGGCGTTGTCGATCCCCGGTCGGTCGAGGATTACATCGCGCATGATGGCTACAGGGGCCTCACGCGCGCGCTGACGCTGGATAGCGCCGGCATCATTGCCGACGTCACCACATCCGGCCTGCGTGGCCGCGGTGGCGCTGGCTTCCCGACCGGTATCAAGTGGAAGACCGTTGCCGATACCAAAGCCGATCGTAAATTCATCGTCTGCAATGCGGACGAGGGCGACAGCGGCACCTTCGCCGACCGCATGATCATGGAAGGCGATCCCTTCGTGGTGATCGAAGGCATGACCATTGCCGGCATCGCGGTGGGCGCCACCAAGGGCTACATCTATATCCGTTCGGAATATCCGCATGCCGTCGAGGCGATGAATGAGGCTATCGCTGCCGCCAAGCGCGCCGGTTATCTCGGCGACAAGATTCGCGGCTCGGCGCACGCATTCGATCTCGAAGTCCGCGTCGGCGCCGGCGCCTATGTCTGCGGCGAGGAGACCTCACTGCTGGAGAGTCTCGAAGGCCGTCGCGGCATCGTCCGCGCCAAGCCGCCGCTGCCGGCGCATAAAGGCCTGTTCGGCAAGCCGACGGTCATCAACAACGTCCTCTCGTTTGCGGCGATACCGTTCATCCTCGACAACGGCGCCAAGGCCTATGCGGATTACGGCATGGGCCGCTCGCGCGGTACGATGCCGATCCAGCTCGCGGGTAACATCAAGTTCGGCGGCCTCTTCGAAGTCGCTTTCGGCATCACGCTGGGTGAGCTGATTGATGATATCGGCGGCGGCACCTTCACCGGCAAGCCGGTCCGCGCGGTGCAGGTCGGCGGTCCGCTCGGTGCCTACTTCCCGCGCGAATTGTTCGACACGCCGTTTGACTACGAGGCTTTCGCCAAGCGTGACGGCCTGATCGGCCACGGCGGCATCGTGGTGTTCGACGACACCGTCGATATGTCGAAGCAGGCGCGCTTTGCGATGGAATTCTGCGCCATCGAATCCTGCGGCAAGTGCACGCCGTGCCGCATCGGCTCCACCCGTGGCGTTGAGACCATCGACAAGATTCGCCGCGGCGAACGCGTCGCCGAGAACATCGCCGTGCTGCAGGACCTCAGCAACACCATGAAGTTCGGCTCGCTCTGCGCGCTGGGCGGCTTCACGCCGTATCCGGTGATGAGTGCATTGAAACATTTCCCCGGAGATTTCGGCCCGGCGCCCACGCGCCTTCAGGCCGCAGAGTAAAGGAGCAACACATGTCGCTCGTTCACGAAATCGATTTTGGTACGCCGCGTTCGAAGTCCGAAAAGATGGTCACGCTGACCATTGACGGGCAGAGTGTCTCGGTGCCCGAGGGCACCTCCATCATGCGCGCCGCCATGGAGATGGGCACGCAGATTCCGAAACTCTGCGCCACCGACATGGTGGATGCCTTCGGCTCCTGTCGTCTCTGTCTCGTCGAGATCGAAGGCCGCGCGGGCACGCCGGCCTCCTGCACCACGCCGGCCATGGAAGGCCTCGTGGTTCATACCCAGAATGCGCGGCTCGCGGCGCTGCGCAAGGGCGTGATGGAGCTCTATATCTCCGACCATCCGCTCGACTGTCTCACCTGCGCCGCCAATGGCGATTGCGAATTGCAGGACATGGCCGGCGCCGTCGGCCTGCGCGACGTGCGCTACGGTTATGACGGCGAGAACCATGTGTTCGCCAAGTCTGGCCCGAAGCACAATCACAATTCGCCGGAAGCCTGCGAAAATGATCACTGGATGGCGAAGGACGAGTCGAATCCGTACTTCACCTATGACCCCTCCAAGTGCATCGTCTGCTCGCGCTGCGTCCGCGCCTGCGAAGAAGTACAGGGCACTTTCGCGCTGACGATCTCCGGCCGCGGCTTCGAGAGCCGCGTCTCGCCGGGCATGAGCGAGAGCTTCCTGGGTTCGGAATGCGTGTCCTGCGGCGCCTGCGTGCAGGCCTGCCCGACCGCGACGCTGACCGAGAAGGCCGTGATCGAGATCGGCCAGCCTGAGCACTCCGCTGTGACCACCTGCGCCTATTGCGGCGTCGGCTGTACCTTCAAGGCGGAAATGCGCGGCGAGGAACTGGTGCGCATGGTGCCGTACAAGGACGGCAAGGCCAATCGAGGCCATTCCTGCGTCAAGGGCCGCTTCGCCTGGGGCTATGCAAACCACAAGGAGCGCATCCTCAATCCGATGATCCGCGAGAAGATCAGCGATCCATGGCAGGAAGTGTCATGGGATGAGGCCTTCAATTTCGCGGCCAAGAAGTTCAAGGGCATCCAGGCCAAACACGGCAAAGACTCCATCGGCGGCATCACCTCGTCGCGCTGCACCAATGAAGAAGTCTTCGTGGTGCAGAAGCTGATCCGCGCCGGCTTCGGCAACAACAACGTCGATACCTGCGCGCGCGTCTGCCATTCGCCGACCGGCTACGGCCTGTCCTCGACCTTCGGCACCTCGGCCGGCACGCAGGATTTCGACTCGGTGGAAGACACCGATGTCGTGATGATCATCGGCGCCAACCCGACCGATGGCCATCCGGTGTTTGCATCGCGCCTGAAGAAGCGTTTGCGCGCCGGCGCCAAGCTGATCGTGGTCGATCCGCGCCAAACCGATATCGTGCGCTCGGCCCATATCGAGGCACAGCACCATCTGCCCCTGATGCCCGGCACCAATGTCGCCGTGCTCACTGCGCTGGCCCATGTCATCGTCACCGAAGGCCTCGCCGACGAGACATTCATCCGCGAGCGCTGTGACTGGAGCGAGTTTGAGGACTGGGCGGCCTTCGTCGCACAGCCGAACCACAGCCCCGAAGCCACCGCCATCATGACCGGCGTCGATCCGAAGGAGCTGCGCGCCGCCGCCCGTTTGTTCGCCACCGGTGGCAACGGTGCGATCTATTACGGTCTCGGCGTCACCGAGCACAGTCAGGGTTCGACCACCGTAATCGCGATCGCGAACCTCGCGATGGCGACCGGCAATATCGGCCGTCCCGGCGTCGGCGTGAATCCGCTGCGCGGCCAGAACAACGTGCAGGGCTCTTGCGACATGGGCTCGTTCCCGCACGAGCTGCCGGGCTATCGCCACATCTCGGGCGATGCGGTGCGCGAGCAGTTCGAAGCGATGTGGAACGTCAAGCTCAACAGTGAGCCGGGCCTGCGCATTCCCAACATGTTCGATGCCGCCACCGAAGGCACTTTCATGGGCCTCTACGTGCAGGGCGAAGACATCCTGCAGTCCGACCCCAACACCAAGCATGTGGTCGCGGCGCTGTCGGCGATGGAATGCGTCATCGTCCACGACCTGTTCCTGAACGAGACCGCCAACTACGCCCACGTGTTCTTCCCGGGCTCCACCTTCCTGGAGAAGAACGGCACTTTCACCAATGCCGAACGTCGCATTCAGCGCGTCCGCAAGGTGATGTCGCCGAAAAATGGTCTTGAGGATTGGGAAGTGACCTTGGGATTCGCCAAGGCACTCGGCTATGAGATGTCCTACAATCACCCCTCGGAGATCATGGACGAAATCGCGGCGCTGACGCCGACTTTCGCCGGTGTCTCCTATGCGAAGCTGGAGGAGGTTGGTTCGGTGCAGTGGCCGTGTAACGAGAAGCAGCCTCTGGGCACGCCGATTATGCATATGGACGGCTTCGTGCGCGGCAAGGGCAAGTTTATGCTCACCGAATACATTGCCACCGACGAGCGTACCGGGCCGCGCTTCCCGCTGCTGCTCACCACCGGCCGTATTCTCAGCCAGTACAATGTCGGCGCGCAGACACGGCGCACCGAGAATGTGGTCTGGCATGAAGAGGATCGTCTGGAGCTGCATCCGCATGACGCCGAACTGCGTGGCATCCGCGACGGCGACTGGGTGAAGCTGCAGAGCCGCGCCGGCGAGACGACGTTGCGTGCGCTGCTAACCGAGCGTATGGCGCCGGGCGTGGTCTATACGACCTTCCATCACCCGACCACGCAGGCCAATGTTATCACCACCGAGTTCTCGGACTGGGCGACCAATTGCCCGGAATACAAGGTGACGGCGGTGCAGATCTCGCCGTCGAACGGTCCGTCCGAGTGGCAGAAGGAATATGACGAGCAGGCTCGCCAGTCGCGCCGGATCGCCATGCCTGTCGTGGAAGCAGCGGAGTAGGTCTGGAGACCAGACATGCACGAGCCGGTTCGCTCAGTCCCCCGCAAGATCTGGCGCCAGTCCGGCGTCAGCGAGGGGTTGCGCGCGGTGCCGGAAGAGACCGCGCTGGCGATCACCTATAATGGCGGCACCTATGCCGTCATGATGGGGACGCCGCAGGACTATCGCGACTTCGCCTATGGCTTCAGCCTGAGCGAAGGCGTGGTCACCTCGATCAACGAGATCGAGAGTTTCGAGGCCGTTGAATTCGACGATGGCGTTGAGCTGCGCATGTGGCTCGCAGGCGAGAAGGCCGAGAGCATCAGCGCGCGGCGCCGGCAGATCGCCGGGCCGACGGGCTGCGGTCTGTGCGGCATCGACTCGATCTCGGAAGCCGTTAAGCCGGCGGCCATCGTCGCGCCCGGCGGCGTGTTCTCCTTCGACCAGATCATGGCGGCGATGGAGACGCTGTCGCCGCTGCAGAAGGTCAACATCCAGACCCGCGCCGTGCACGCCGCGGCGTTCTGGACGCCGGCCGACGGCATCGTCGCGTTGCGTGAGGATGTCGGCCGTCACAATGCGCTCGACAAGCTGGCCGGCGCGCTGGCGCAGGCCAAGGTCGATGCAGGGCAGGGCATGGTCCTGCTCACCAGCCGCGTCTCCGTCGAGATGGTGCAAAAGACGGCTGCCATCGGCGCGCCGCTCATGGTGTCGGTCTCGGCCCCCACCGCACTGGCCATCCGTATGGCGGAAGCCGCAGGCATTACGTTGGCCGCGATCGCGCGCAGCGACGGGTTCGAAGTTTTCACACATCAGCATCGCGTGCGTCAGCACGGCGTCACCGCGGATGCATCAGGGCAAGAGCATGGACACCCACACATCGACGTCGCCTGACCGGCTGATCTATATGGCCAACCAGATCGGCGACTTTTTCAACAGCCAGGGCCACGATCACGCCGTGGCCGGCATTGCCGAGCACATCAAGAAGTTCTGGGATCCGCGCATGCGGAAGAAGATCTTCGAACATCTGGATGCGGGCGGCGCCGGGCTGAAGCCGAACGTCCTCGAGGCGATCGCGTCGCTGAAGAAGTAGGACCAGCCCACACTCGTCATTCCGGGGCGGGGGCGCGTCTTCGTGCGCGCGAACCCGGAAGCTGGACATGGCTTGGCGCTGTTGGAGACTCCCATGCTGAGATTCCGGGTTCGCGATCGCCGAGTGGCGCTCGCGCCCCGGAATGACGGTGTAGGGTGCCGCGACGAAACCTAGCCCGCTTCCTTCGGCGTCTGCGGTTTCAGCGCCAGCGCATGTACCGTTCCCGCAAGTTCCGCCGCCAGCAGTTCGTTGATCATGCGATGGCGGTCGATCCGGCTCTTCCCTTCGAAGGCCTCCGACACAATATTGACCCTGAAGTGGGTTTCACCCTCCGGGCGGTGGCCCATGTGACCGGCATGCAGATGCGATTCATCTGAAACGTCGAGGCTGAGGGGCGCGAAAGCCTCTGTCAGCTTCTTTGTGATGTTATCTTTCATGGTCATGATGGCCGGCTTAGCGGTTTGCCCCGCTCATGGTCAATCACGATGTGGCGACCATATTGGTGCGGCGCAGGGCGCCGAATGAGGTAATCGGAATGTCAAGACTTGAAGCTTTTTGCATTGCGTTGTCATAGTCAGCCATGCCCATCGACTCATCCAAATTCTTCGACAGCATCCGTATCAAGCCGAACAAGCTGAGCGCGAAGCAGCAGGCCGCTGCGCGCGAAGAAGCTATTATGTGCGAGTGGCCCGAGTGCAAGAACAAGGGTCCGCATCGCGCGCCCAAGGGCCGTGCGCAGGACAAGGAATACTGGCACTTCTGCCTGAACCATGTCCGCGAATACAATCAGGGCTACAACTTCTTCCAGGGCATGGCCCCAGACGCGGTCGCCAAGTACCAGAAGGATGCGCTGACCGGCCATCGTCCGACCTGGAAGATGGGCGCCAACGGCTCTGCGGACAAAACCAAGGCCGGGCAGCCCGACCTCGACGGCGCGATCGATCCGTTTGCCATGTTCAACGAGATGAACGGCATGGGTATGGGGCGCGGCCGGGCCCGCAAGCCGCAGCAGCCGATCAAGGAAGAAACCCGCAAGATCTTCAATGCCGAGCGCAAGGCGCTGCAAGTCATGGGTCTCGGCCCCAGCGCGACGCTGGACGACGTCAAGGCGCAGTACAAAGCGCTGGTGAAGCAGCACCACCCCGACGCCAATGGCGGCGACCGCTCCACCGAGGACCGGTTGATCGAAATCATCAAGGCTTACAACTACTTGAAGACCGTGGTCCGGGGCTCCTGAGGCGCTCCGAGGTTGTCCACGCCCTTGCCAATGTTCGTCGTGCCCGGCCAGCGCGAAGCGAGCTTCGCTGGATGTGCCGGGGCATCCACGTCTTTGGCGGCGAGTGAACAAAGACGTAGGTGGCCGGGACAAGCCCGGCCATGAGGGTCGAGAGCGCTGCCAAACTATTAAGCATAACCCATCGCCGCCTGCTTAATTCGCCTTCCCGCCAGATACCGCCGCAATTCCGCCCGGCCTGAGATCTTCAATCTCTGTTGACCATCGCCGGAACGGAACCTGTTGCTCACGGCCAGTTGCCTTGCGAGCAAGGGGCCTTAAGGCTAATATTTGCGTACGAATAAGGGCTCATTTGTCTTTATTCCTTGGGGTGTCGACGTCCCGTCGGCTGCGGAGCTTGGCTTTGAAACATCGCTCGCTTGTTCGCGCGCTGCTGACGTCGGTCGTACTTGCGACAGGCGTGGTGCTGGCCGGCTGCAACGGCGAAGACATGTCGCTCGCCAGCAACGCGAAGGCCAACCAGCCCGTTCCGCCCAAGCTCGTCGCCGAGATGACTGAAAAGGACATGGACCTGCAGTCGCCGATGCTGGTTCGTGTGTTCAAGCAGGAAGCCGAACTCGAAGTCTGGAAGCAGAACCGCTCCGGCCAGTTTGCGCTGCTGAAGACCTATCCGATCTGCCGCTGGTCCGGCGACCTCGGTCCGAAGGTCAAAGAAGGCGATCGCCAGGCACCGGAAGGTTTCTATGCGATCACGCCGGCGCAGATGAATCCGCGCTCGTCCTATTATCTCTCGTTCAATACCGGTTTCCCCAACGCCTTCGACAAGTCGCTGGGACGCACCGGTTCGCAACTGATGGTGCATGGCGATTGCTCGTCGCGGGGCTGTTTCGCCATGACCGACGAACAGATCGCCGAGATCTATTCGCTGGGCCGTGAATCCTTCTTCGGCGGACAGCGCTCGTTCCAGTTCGCGGCGTTTCCGTTCAAGATGACGCCGGTCAACATGGCCAAGCATCGCAACAACCCGAACATGCCGTTCTGGAAGATGATCAAGCAGGGCTATGATCATTTCGAAGTGACCCGGCAGGAGCCGAAGGTCGAGTTCTGCGAGAACAAGTATGTGTTCGATCCGGCCGCGCCTGCGGGATCGACCAAGCCGCTGGTGTTCAATGCCTCGGCCAAGTGCCCGGTCTACCAGATCCCGTCCGAGATCGCCGATGCCGTCAGCGCCAAGCAGGCGCAGGATGATGCGAAGATTGCCGAACTGGTTGCCAAGGGCACGCCGGTCGCACAGCGCCGTCCCGATATCGACGGCGGCATGAACCGCGTCTTCGCCTCCAAGTTGCCCGATGGCGCCACCGGCCTGTCGGATCCGGAGCCGCCGGGTGTGCAGACCGCCGCCTATTCGCGCGCACCGGGCACCATCCCGCCGCACGTCAATCCGCCGAAGGCGACCGCTGCGGCGACAACCTCCTATTCGGCGTCGCTGTTCGCAGCATCGGAAGAACCCGTCGTCGCCGTGCCCTCCACACGTGTTGCGTCGGCCTCGTCGGATGGTGGCTTCTTCAGCAATCTCGCCAAGAAGGTCGGCATCGGCGGCTCGGAAACGACCGCGACCGCAACTACGGCGCCAGCCGCTCCGGTGCCGACACCGGCCGCCAAGCCGAAGGCCGTCGCCAGCAAGTCTGGTCCATCGCCTGCTCCGGCTGCGACTACTCCCGCTGCGCCTACCTCCGTAGCCGCGAAGCCGGCACCCGCACCGCTCGTCGCCACCCCACGCCCGCCGCTCAAGCCGACGCTGTCGGCCGAACCATCCACGCCAGCCTCCGGCGGCGGCGCCGGCACAGCCGCGCTGTCAGGCGCTGCACCCGTCGTGTCCGCGAATTCGTTCACGGATCGCTTCTCGGCGATGCGCTGAGGCGCGCTCGATTTTCCATCCACTCGATTCGCGCGAAGCTGACGATTTTGTTGTCAGCTTTTTCTGTGCTGAAATCCTGACAGGCGACGTCAGATCCAGTCGAGACGATTGCGATGGAAGATCGTCAAAGATACTTCGCGCGCAAATTACGGGCTGAGCCCACCAATGCCGAGCGTGTTCTATGGCCGCGGCTTCGCCATGACATCGCGTTCGCAGGTTCGCATTTCAGGCGTCAGGCGCCGATTGGCCCATTCATCGTCGATTTCGCGAGCCGAAAGGCGAGGCTCGTGATCGAGCTGGATGGTGGCCAGCACGACTGGCAGCGGGAGGCTGATGCCAAGCGCACGGCGTATATCGAAGCCCGCGGCTATCGCGTATTGCGCTTCTGGAATCACGATGTGTTGGAGAATATCGACGGAGTGCTTCAGGTCATTCAGAGCGTGGTGACCCCCATCCCCGACCCTTCCCCGCAAGGGGGAAGGGAGCACTAATAGCGTCGCCAACTTACTGCGAATTTGAGCAGTGCAGAGCGCGGGACATCTCAAAGACTGTGGTGGTCGCTTTCGCCTGAGCCGAACGCTGTGACTCCCTTCCCCCTTGCGGGGAAGGGTTGGGGATGGGGGTACCGCAGGCGATGAACTATCCGTTCAAACCAACAGCAGCCCCGCTCGCCCAACTCGGCTTACGCATACCGCCCGTGGCAGTGCTTGAACTTCTTGCCGGAGCCGCACGGGCAGTCCTCGTTGCGGCCGACCTTGCCCCAGGTATCCTGGTTGTTCGGATCGCGGGCGACGGCGGGCTGCTGCTGTCCCATTGGCGCGAGCGCCGCATTGGCGAAAGCCATTTCGTCTTCGCCGGTGTTGTAGTCGAGCTTGTGCGCTTCCATGACAGGCAGTTCTGGCTGCACGTCCGGCGGCACGATTTCGACGCGCATCAATTGCGCGGTGACGGCTTCGCGCAGATTGGAAATCATGGCCTCGAACAGGTTGAAGGCTTCCGCCTTGTATTCCTGCAACGGATCGCGCTGGCCGTAGCCGCGTAGGCCGATGACCTGACGCAGGTGGTCCAGCATCACCAGATGCTCGCGCCACAGATGATCCAGCGTCTGCAACAGGATCGTCTTCTCGACGTAACGCATCACGTCGGGGCCCCACTGGGCGACCTTCGCGGCCATGTGCTCGTCGGCCTTCTGCTCGATACGGTTGAGCAGCTCCTCGTCAGCGATGCCTTCTTCCTTGGCCCATTCGTCGACCGGAAGATCGAGATCGAGCACGCGCTTGAGCTCTTCCTTCAGGCCGACCACGTCCCACTGCTCGGCATACTGGTTTTCCGGCACGTGTTTGGTGACGAGGTCCTCAACGAAGGCGCGGCGCATATCGTTGACGGTCTCGGCGACGCTGTCGTTCTGCATCAGATCGACGCGCTGCTCGAAGATCACCTTGCGCTGGTCGTTCTGCACGTCGTCATATTTGAGCAGGTTCTTGCGGATGTCGAAGTTGCGCGCTTCGACCTTCTGCTGGGCCTTCTCGAGCGCCTTGTTGATCCACGGATGGATGATCGCTTCGCCTTCCTTCAGGCCGAGGCGCGTCAGCATCGTATCGAGACGATCCGAGCCGAAGATGCGCATCAGGTCGTCTTCCAGCGACAGGAAGAACTTGGATCGACCGGGGTCGCCCTGACGGCCGGAGCGGCCGCGGAGCTGGTTGTCGATGCGGCGCGACTCGTGGCGCTCGGAGCCCATGATGTAGAGGCCGCCGGGCTTCTCGACGGTCTTGGCCGGCTTGCTGCCCTTGGCGGGTTCGATCTCGACCACTTCCTTGGCGTTCAGCACGATCTCGCGGAAACGCTCGATCTCGGCCTTGATCTCGGCGATCTTGGCGGCCTTCTCGGCCTCGTCGGCGATCTCGGCCGTTTCGATCTGCGCGCGCATCTCGACCGAGCCGCCGAGTTTGATGTCGGTACCGCGGCCGGCCATGTTGGTGGCGATGGTGATGGCGCCGGGAACGCCGGCTTCGGCGACGATATAGGCTTCCTGCTCGTGGAAGCGCGCATTCAGCACCGCGAACAGTTTCGCCGGCTTGCCGGAACGCGCGGCCGCATAGAGCTTGTCCATCGCCTTCGGCTTGGTGAAGTCGATCAGCTTGTAGCCGTTCTTGAGCAGATACTCGCCAAGCACTTCCGATTTTTCGATCGACGCGGTGCCGACCAGCACCGGCTGCATCCGCGCATTGGCGCGCTCGATTTCGGCGAGGATGGCGGCGTGCTTCTCGTCTTGGGTGCGATAGACCTCGTCGTCCTCGTCCATGCGGCCGATGCCGACATTGGTGGGCACTTCGACGACTTCGAGCTTGTAGATGTCGAACAGCTCATCCGCTTCGGTCAGAGCCGTACCGGTCATGCCGGCCAGTTTCTTGTACATGCGGAAGTAGTTCTGGAACGTGATCGAGGCCAGCGTCTGGTTTTCCGGCTGGACCGTCACATGTTCCTTGGCTTCCAGCGCCTGGTGCAGGCCTTCCGAATAACGGCGACCTTGCATCATGCGGCCGGTGAACTCGTCGATGATGATCACTTCGTCGTCGCGGACGATGTAGTCCTTGTCGCGGTTGAACAGCGAGTGGGCGCGCAGCGCCTGATTGATGTGATGCACGACGGAGACGTTCTCGACGTCATACAGCGTCTCGCCCTTGAGCTGGCCGGCATCGCGCAGCAGGGTTTCGATCTTCTCCATGCCTGCTTCGGTCAGCGTCACGGTGCGCTGCTTCTCGTCGACTTCGAAGTCGATGACCTTTTCGAGCTTGGGCAGGAAGGTGTCGATAGTGTTGTAGAATTCCGAGCGGTCGTCGAGCGGGCCGGAGATGATCAGCGGCGTCCGCGCTTCGTCGATCAGGATCGAGTCGACTTCGTCGACGATGGCATAGAAGTGCTTGCGCTGGACCATGTCCTCCAGCCGGTACTTCATGTTGTCGCGCAGATAGTCGAAGCCGTATTCGTTGTTGGTGCCGTAGGTGATGTCGCAGGCATAGGCCGCCTGGCGCTCGGCATCGTCGAGGCCGTGAACGATCACGCCGGTGGTGAGGCCCAGGAAGCTGTAGATCTGGCCCATCCAGCCGCTGTCGCGCTTGGCCAGATAGTCGTTGACGGTCACGACATGCACGCCCTGGCCGGCGAGCGCGTTCAGATAGACGGCGAGGGTGGCGACCAGCGTCTTGCCTTCGCCGGTCTTCATCTCGGCGATGTCGCCCTCATGCAGCACCATACCGCCGATCAGCTGCACGTCGAAGTGACGCTGGCCGAGGGTGCGCTTGGCGGCTTCGCGGACGGTGGCGAAAGCGGGAACGAGGAGATCGTCGAGAGTCTTGCCGGCTTCGAGTTGCGCCTTGAACTCGGCGGTGCGCGCTTTGAGCGCATCGTCCGACAGCGCTGCGACCTCAGGTTCCAGCGCGTTGATCGCGGCAACACGCGATTGATATCCCTTGACGCGGCGGTCGTTGGCAGAGCCGAAGAACTTGCGGGCGAGCGCGCCGATCATCACGAAATCCTGTCTTTAGCAATGCGGCCCGAGGGCCGTGGAATGGTGCAGCGGTCGCCCAGCCTCGTCATATCCAAAGTCTGTGGCGGATTGCTGTCTGGACCCCGGTGCGGGAGTGCCAAAAAAGCAAGACCCCGGGAGATGAGTGGGAGCAGGGCAATCAGGGGTTCAATGACCACGGCGCAGCCGAAATCGCGCCTTCGCCACCGGCCCGGTCGGGGAGAGATATGGCCCGTATGGGGGGTTGTCAACGGCGCGAACCTCTCAAGGATTTCATCATTTTGACAGAGTTTTCGCGTTGCCAAGACGGTACGTTTGGGAGAGTGTCCGCCGTCCCCAACAGGCTCTTATCCGAGATAAGGATTTTCCATGACCTTCGTATCGCTCGCCCTGACGCCGGGCCTGCGCCCGGGCCGCACCCTGGCTGCCCTGACCGGCGCCGTTGCGGTGGCCTTTCTCACCAGTTTCCCGGTTTACGCGCAGGACGCCAATCCGGTCCTCGCCAAGGTCAATGGCCAGGAAATCCGCCAGAGCGACGTCACCATTGCCGAGGAGGAGCTCGGTCCGAGCCTCGCCCAGATGGATCCCGCGACCCGGAAGGACAATGTGCTGTCGTTCCTGATCGATATGAAGATCGTCGCCAAGGCCGCCGAGGACAAGAAGATCGCCGATCGTGAGGATTTCAAGTCCAAGCTGGCCTTCGCCCGTAACCGCCTGCTCATGGACAACCTGTTGGCCGTCGAAGGCAAGGAAGCCCTGACCGACGACAACATGAAGAAGGTCTATGAGGACGCGGCCAAGCAGATCACCGGCGAAGCCGAAGTCCATGCCCGCCACATCCTGGTAGAGAGCGAGGCCGAGGCCAAGACGGTCGCCGACGAGCTGAAGAAGGGCGCCGATTTCGCCGAACTCGCCAAGAAGAAGTCGAAGGATCCGGGCGCGGCCGATGGCGGCGATCTGGGTTTCTTCACCAAGGACCAGATGGTGCCGGAATTCTCCGCCGTCGCCTTCGCGCTGGAGCCGGGCAAGATCTCGGACCCCGTGAAGTCGCAGTTCGGCTGGCACATCATCAAGGTCGAGGAAAAGCGCAACCGCAAGGCGCCGGAATTCGACCAGGTGAAGCCGCAGATCGAACAGTATGTCGTGCGCAAGGCGCAGGCCGACTACGTCACCAAGCTGCGTGAAGGTGCGAAGGTTGAGCGTATCGATCAGGCCGCCGCAACGCCTGCTCCGGCGGCACCCGCCGCGCCTGCTGCCAAGGACGCGCCGAAGCCGGCCGACAGCAAGATGGCTCCGGCGAAGAAGTAATTCTGGACCCGAAAAGCCCGCCCTCTGTCGAGAGGGCGGGCTTTTCGCTGCCTGTAACACATACGCTGTCATGGCGGGGACAAGCCCGGGCATGACGGAGTTTTAGTTGCCGGGCTTGGCAGATAATCTCCGGCCGAGCCGACAACGTCTATGCCGGCACGGTCACCCGATAGCGCGGCGCTGGCGTCGCATGACCGAATTTGGTCGAGAGGGCGCGGCGATCTGCTTCGAAGCGGGTCCAGTTCGCGCCGTCCTGCAGGCCCGGAATGGTGACGCGTTCACCCTGGTCGAGGCCCGCCAATGCAGCATCGACCATGTTGTCCGCGCGCATCACGATGGCCTGATCCATATTCTGGTGTGGGAAGCCCGCGATGTCCCAGAACTCCGTGGCCGTTGCACCCGGCAACACTGCCTGCACGCGGATGCCCTTGTCGGCCAGTTCATGCACCAGCGAATGGCTGAAACTGAGCACATAGGCCTTGCTCGCTCCGTAGACGCCATTGAGCATCTCCGCGGCGATGCCGACGATCGATGAGATGTTGATGATCGTGCCTTTGTTGCGCGCGACGAAGCCGGGCACGGCGGCATAGGTCAGCCGTGTCAGTGCGGTGACGTTCAGCGTGATCATGTCTTCCATTTTGTCGACATCGGCATTGAGCAACGATGCCACCGCGCCGACTCCGGCATTGTTGACCAGCATCGTAATGCTCGCGTCGTCGCGCAGCGCGGCTTCGACCTTGGCGAGATCGGCCTTGTCGCCGAGATCGGCGGCCAGCGTGCGGACCGATCGTCCGGTCTCGCTGGTCAGTCGCTCGGCGAGGGCCGCCAGACGGTCCTGGTTCCTCGCCACCAGAATGAGGTCGTAGCCGCGCTTGGCCAGCCGGTCCGCATAGACGGCGCCAATGCCCGTCGAAGCGCCCGTAATCAGTGCCGTGCCCTGATGTGAATTCGTCATTGTCGTTCTCCTGAATGCTCTCGGCCGCAGCGGCCGTGTCAGGAAAGCTAGTCTTGCGCGAGCGTGTCTTAAATGTCATATAAGCGGCGTTTTAGGACGTTTTGTCTTGAGAGAGCTGACACATGCAGCGCATCGGCCTTGTTGTTTCCCCGGGATGCTCGCCCATCAGCCTTGCGGCGATGTCGGTCTTTGAACTAGCCAATATGCTGACCGATCCGCCCACCTACGATCTGCATGTGTTGTCGGAGCGGGGCGGTCAGGTCGGCACCTCGCTGGGCATGAGTTTGACCACCGAACCGTTCAATGCGGCTGATGCCTATGACACGCTGATCATTGCCGGCGGTCTGACGGTCGAATCCGCGACGCCCGGCCTGATCGATTTCGTGCGACAGGCGCCCAAACATGCGCGGCGTGTTGCGTCTATCTGTATCGGCGCCTTCGTGCTCGCCGAAGCCGGCATTCTCGATCAACGGCGCGCGACCACGCACTGGTTCTATGCGCGCGACATGCAGAAGCAATTTCCGAAAGTGAGGGTCGATGAAGACCGCATCTTCGTGAATGACGGTCCGGTCTGGACCTCGGCGGGCATGACCGCGGGCATCGATCTCGCACTGGCGATGGTCGAGGCTGATCTCGGCGAGGACGTTGCACGCAACATCGCGAAAAAGATGGTCGTGTATCACCGCCGTGCCGGCGGTCAGTCGCAGTTTTCCGCGCTGCTGGAATTGGCGCCGAAGTCGGACCGTATCCAGAAGGCGCTCGCTTTTGCGCGAGACAATCTGCAAAAGCCACTGACGGTGAATGATCTCGCCGATGCTGCGAGCCTGAGCCCGCGGCAGTTCAGCCGCGCCTTTCACGCCGAGACAGGCCAATCGCCCGCCAAGGCCGTCGAGCATCTGCGGCTAGAGGCCGCGCGGTTGATGATGGAGCAGAGCCGGCATCCCATCGACACCGTCGCGCAGCAGACGGGGTTTGCCGATCGTGACCGCATGCGCCGCGCATTTCTGCGCGCCTATGGCCAGCCGCCGCAGGTGATCCGCCGAAATGCGCGGTCTCAGATGGACGCGTGAGAGAACGTCAGCTCAGCCGATCTTGCGGCCGATATCCAGAAACTTCTGCCGGCGCTGCTGACGAATAGTCGCCGCGTCCATGCCGCGCATGTCGTTGAAAGCCTGGGCCATGGCGTCGCCGGTGATAGCAATCATGGCGGCGGGGTCGCGGTGTGCGCCGCCCGGCGGCTCTTTCAGGATGGAATCGATCACGCCGAAACGCAGCAAATCCTGCGCGGTGATCTTCATATTGGTCGCGGCTTCCTGCGCCTTGGATGAGTCGCGCCACAGGATCGACGATGCCGCTTCCGGCGAGATCACGCTGTAGATGGCGTGTTCCAGCATCAGCACCTTGTTGGCGGTGGCAATGGCGATGGCGCCGCCCGAGCCGCCTTCGCCGATGATCACGGCGACATTGGCAACGCCGAGGCCGAGGCAGGCATCGGTCGAGCGTGCGATGGCTTCAGCCTGGCCGCGCTCTTCCGCACCGATGCCGGGATAGGCGCCGGCGGTGTCGACCAGCGACAGCACGGGAATGTTGAAACGGTCGGCCATCTCCATCAGGCGAACCGCCTTGCGGTAGCCTTCGGGGCGGGCCATGCCGAAATTATGCTTGAGGCGGCTCTCGGTGGTGTTGCCCTTTTCCTGGCCGAGTACGCAGACGCTCTCGCCGCGGAAACGGCCGAAGCCGGCCACCAGCGCTTCATCTTCGCCGAACTTGCGGTCGCCGGCGAGCGGCGTGAATTCGGTGATCAACGCTTCCACGTAATTCATGCAATGCGGGCGCTGCGGATGCCGCGCGACCTGGGTCTTCTGCCACGGCGTCAGGTTCGCATAGAGCTCGTGCAGAGCGGCGACGGCCTTGTCCTCGATGCGCACGATCTCTTCGCCGATGTCGCTGCCGCTGGCGGCCAGCGTGCGCAATTCATCGATCTTGGAATCCAGTTCGGCGACGGGCTTTTCAAAGTCGAGATAGCTGCGCATGGGTTCGGACATTCACTGGATATGGGAAGGACGGACGGCGGGCGAAACTGCCGGTGCAGGCTTTTCAAGTCAATCGGGGCTGCAAGTCAAGCCGCGAAGGTGTCATTTACTTTGAAAAATCAAAGAGATATTTCAACGTTCAAGCGCCTTTTTATGACGTTTCCATTGCTGTGTTGCGCTTGCGGCGATGCCACCACCAGATGGTGGCACCGGCCAGCACGGCCGCCACGATCACGGCCTGAATCCAGTAGTGTTTGGCTTGGCCTTCGAGGCCGGCAATGCCGCCATAGCGGTCCAGCACCGACACTGCGAGCACGCCGGGTAACACGTGCGCCGGCGCCCAGAGCAATGCTGCGGGGATGTTTACGGCATAGAATTTCGCCGGTGCGGTCCCCAATGCTCCGGCCGTGACCGGCACGAAAGCGCGGATGGGCGGAACGAAGCGGCCGAGGAACACGGCCAGCGTGCCGAAGCGATGGAAGAAGGCCTCGCTCTGCGCCACCACGCCCGGATAATTCGAAAGCGGCCACGCGTCGAGCAGTTGTCGTTGCCGGACATGCCCGATCCAGAATGCGCTCCCGTCGCCGAGCACGGCGCCCGCCACGGCGGCCGCCAGCACCGCCACGAGATCGAGGTCGCCTGCCGGAATCAGGGCGCTCAGCGCCAGAATGACCGTGGTGCCTGGGATGAATGTTCCGAGCACCGGCACGGCTTCCAGCAGGGCAGCGAGGAAAATAGTGAGGTAGCCCAGCCAGGCATGCGCGGCGACAAAATGGGTCAGGGAATCGATGAAGGACGTCACGAAATTCCGATCCAGCGCGGGGTGCCTCAGCCAACTGACAGCATATATGATTGAAATGGCCGGCCGCGCCGTTCGATCCCCAAATACCGCTGCAAATTGATCGGCCCGGAGCATCGGCTGATTCGCAGGGCAGACTTCCAAAAATTGCCGTTAGAACCTATCTCGATGATAACATTCGGGAACTTTGATGAAGAGCTGGGCTTTGTCCAGCCGCGGCTCTCTGATACGTTCCACAAAGCACCCCATCCGCAGCCATTACTAGACTGGTTTCGGGATATCCGGGACCACGGAGGATTGATGACCGCCGCCTCGACCAAACTGCAAGAAAAGACCGACGCGTTGATTGGCATTCCCGACAAGATGGTGTCGGTGCGCAAGTTGTTCGGCATCGATTCCGACCTCGAAGTGCCTGCCTTCTCCGAATCCGATCCGCATGTGCCGGACACCGATCCCGATTACCGGTTCGATCGCGCCACCACGCTTGCCATTCTCGCCGGCTTCTCGCGCAATCGCCGCGTGATGGTCACGGGCTTCCACGGCACCGGCAAATCGACCCATATCGAGCAGGTCGCTGCCCGCCTCAACTGGCCCTGTGTGCGCGTCAATCTCGACAGCCACATCAGCCGTATCGACCTCGTCGGCAAGGACTCCATCGTGGTCCGCGACGGCAAGCAGGTCACCGAATTCCGTGACGGCATTCTGCCCTGGGCGTTGCAGCACAATGTGGCGCTGGTGTTCGACGAATACGACGCCGGCCGTCCGGACGTGATGTTCGTGATCCAGCGCGTGCTGGAAGTCTCCGGCCGCCTGACGCTGCTCGATCAGAACAAGGTCATCAAGCCGCATCCGGCGTTCCGTCTGTTTGCGACCGCGAACACCATCGGTCTCGGTGATACGTCGGGCCTCTATCACGGCACGCAGCAGATCAACCAGGGCCAGATGGACCGCTGGTCGATCGTCACCACGCTGAATTATCTGGCGCATGACGAGGAAGTCGAGATTGTACTGGCGAAGGCCAAACACTATCAGAATCCCGAGGGCCGCGACATCGTCAACAAGATGGTGCGCCTCGCGGATCTCACGCGTAACGCCTTCGCCAATGGCGACCTGTCGACGGTGATGAGCCCGCGTACGGTGATCACCTGGGCCGAGAATGCCGACATCTTCAACGATATCGGCTTCGCGTTCCGCGTGACCTTCCTGAACAAGTGTGACGAACTCGAGCGTCCGCTGGTCGCCGAATTCTATCAGCGTTGCTTCAATGCAGAGCTGGCGGAAAGCTCGGTGAATGTGGCGCTGAGCTGATGTGATGGCGAAGGTCACCGTGGAGCGCACGATTGGAGCAACCAAGCGCGCGGTTCAAGGTGGCCTGTTTCGCTACAATGTCGAGAAGATGGGGAAGCAGAAGCACAAGAGCTTCGCCATCTCTTTGCGCGACAAGAAAGAGGTCGTCGGCGGCATTGTTGGCGAAGTCTGGATGACCGTGCTGTTCATTCAGCTCTTCTGGATCGATCAACAGTTTCGCGGCAAGGGTCATGGCAAGGCGCTGATCGAATCGATCGAGGATCAAGCGCGAAACTTCGGCGCGGTGCGTGCCTATGTTGATACGATGAGTTTTCAGGCGCCAGACTTCTACCGCGCCTGTGACTATGAAGCTTTAGGCACCATCGATGGTTATCCAGGCGGCGTGACGCGCCACTGGTTTACCAAGGCGCTGTAGGGACTGGCGATGAGCACGACGACGACCAACAAATTCCGCCCCGGCTCCAAGGAAGCGCCGACCGAGCCGTTCAAGCGC
Organism: Tardiphaga sp. OK246; assembly: GCF_900188215.1. NCBI lineage: Bacteria > Pseudomonadati > Pseudomonadota > Alphaproteobacteria > Hyphomicrobiales > Nitrobacteraceae > Tardiphaga > Tardiphaga sp. OK246. Next base: position 229,995 of record NZ_FZOX01000008.1, on the reverse strand, counting down.
GCGGTGACGTCGTGTTTGCGCGCCATCGCCAAAGCGCCCGAGCTTGAAGTGACCTTCGCGGCCGAGCGGCCGGGTCTCTCACCGGGCAAAGCCCGTCTTCCTGAACCCGCGCGAAAAATGAGCAAGCGCGACGCCGCCATCGTGCGCGGCCACGCGGATTCGATCGCGCTCAAACTCGCCTGTCACGATCCCAAGGTTCACCGCAAGCTGATGCCGGGCAATCCACAGGCGCGCGGCGTGTTCGAAGCCGTCGAGCAGGCCCGCGTGGAAGCGCTCGGGTCGCGCCGCATGGCCGGCGTGGCCAAGAACCTCACGGCGATGCTCGACGATCATTTCCATCGCGGCAAGTTCGACGAGATCACCGACCGCGCCGATGCGCCGCTGGCCGACGCGCTGGCGATGCTGGTGCGCGAGCGTTTGACCGGCATGGCGCCGCCGGCCGCCGCGAAGAAGATGGTCGACCTCTGGCGGCCGGTTCTCGAAGACAAGATCAGCGATCGCCTCGACCAGCTTGATCGGTTCGCGGAGAACCAAGCCAAGTTCGGCGATGCCGTGCATGACCTGCTGTCGGCGCTGGAGCTCGGCGACGACCGCAATGCCGAACCGGATGACGAGGAGAGCGAGGACGACGAGCGCCAGGGCGAGAACGATCAGGCCGGTGCCGAAGGCTCGCCGGAGAGTGACGCCTCGCAGGAAATGAGCGCCGATCAGGCGCAGCAGTCGTCCGACGAAATGTCGGACAGTTCGATGGAGAGCGCGCAGGCCTCCGCATCGGACACGTTCGACGAAGACGGCGAGATAGGCGACGACGAAACGCCCGGCGAAGCTACGCGTCCGAATTCGCGCGGCGCGAACGAGCCGCGCGGTCCCGAATATCACGCCTTCGCGCCGAAATTCGACGAGGTCATCGCCGCCGAAGACCTCTGCGATCACGACGAGCTCGAGCGGCTGCGCTCCTATCTGGACAAGCAGCTCGCACACCTGCAGGGCGTGGTCGCACGCCTCGCCAATCGGCTTCAACGTAAGCTCATGGCGCAGCAGAACCGCGCCTGGGACTTCGACCTCGAGGAAGGCATCCTCGATCCCGCGCGCCTGTCGCGCGTGGTGACCGACCCGCATCATCCGCTGTCCTTCATGCATGAGAAGGAAGCGACGTTCCGCGATACGGTGGTGACGCTGCTGCTGGACAATTCCGGCTCGATGCGCGGGCGCCCGATCACCGTGGCTGCGACCTGCGCCGACATTCTCGCACGCACGTTGGAGCGCTGCGGCGTCAAGGTCGAGATTCTCGGCTTCACGACGCGTGCGTGGAAGGGCGGGCAGTCGCGCGAGGCGTGGCTCGGCGCCGGCAAGCCGGCCAATCCCGGCCGCCTCAACGATCTCCGCCACATCATCTACAAGTCGGCCGATGCGCCGTGGCGCCGCGCGCGCAAGAATCTCGGCTTGATGATGCGCGAAGGTCTGCTCAAGGAGAACATCGACGGCGAGGCGCTCGACTGGGCGCACAAGCGCCTGCTCGGCCGTCCCGAGCAGCGCAAGATCCTGATGATGATTTCCGACGGCGCGCCGGTGGACGACAGCACATTGTCGGTCAATCCCGGCAACTATCTGGAGCGCCACCTGCGTCATATCATCGAAGAGATCGAGACCCGCTCGCCGGTCGAATTGATCGCCATCGGCATCGGCCATGACGTGACGCGCTACTATCGCCGCGCCGTGACCATCGTCGACGCCGAAGAGCTCGGTGGCGCCATCACCGAGAAGCTGGCTGAATTGTTCAGCGAGACGGCGGGACCGGCGCCGACCCATGGTCGGCGACGCAAGACGCATTAGGCTTTACAGGATGGGTTTTGCTTTGCTCTACCCATCCTCCGGGGCCATCGCTTGACTGCTCATCTCACCCGTCGTCACTTTCTTGCAGTCGCGGCTTCAGCAGCCGCGCTGCCATCTCTTGCCCGTGCGCAGCCCGTGCTGGCGCCGGCAACGCCATCGGCCCGTGCGCCGGTGTCGATCGAGATCGAAGCGCGGCCGATCCCGGCTTTCGATACGCGCGACCGCGCGCATACACGGTTCGGGTCGCTGCAATATCGCAGCGGATTGGTCCTGACGTCGCGCTACAAGGACTTCGGCGGCATCTCCGGTCTTCGCCTGGACGACAAGGGCGAGGGTTTCATCGCCATCAGCGACAAGGGCAACTGGTTTACCGGCAAGATCGCCTATAGCGGCGATGCCATGGTCGGCATTGTCGATGTCGAGGCGGCGCCGATGCTGGGCGCCGACGGCAGGCCGATCACCGCGCGCGGCTGGTACGATACCGAGTCCATCGCGGTGGACGGACCGACGGTCTATATCGGCCTCGAACGCGTGCACCAGATCCTGAAATTCGACTTCGGCCGCGATGGCGTGCGCGCCCGGGGCGAACCGATCCCGCAGCCGCCGGGCATGCGCAAGCTGCCCAGCAATGGCAGTCTCGAAGCCCTGGTGATGGTGCGCAGGGACAGGTTCAAGACCTCGCCGCTGGCCGGCATGCTGCTGGCGATCTCGGAGCGCGGGCTCGACAGCGCCGGCAACATCTCAGCCTGGATCATTGGCGGCAAGGCACCTGCAACATTCTCGGTCCGCCGCACCAAGAATTACGACATCAGCGATGCGGCGCTGCTGCCATCCGGCGATCTGCTGCTGCTGGAACGCAAGTTCTCGCTGTTCGGCGATACCGGCGTCCGCATCCGCCGCATTCTCCTCGCATCGATCGTGCCGGAGGCCGTCATCGACGGTCCCACCATCTTCGATGCGGATCTCGGCTACGAGATCGACAATTTCGAAGGGCTCGATGTCCATGTGACGCCGGAGGGCGACACGGTGCTGACGCTGATCTCGGACGACAATTTCTCGATGCTGCAGCGAACTCTGCTGATGCAGTTCACGCTGCTGGAATAGGCGATCAGGCCGCAGCCTCGGACTGCTTGGCCTGATGGGCGATCAACAGATCCCGCAATTCTGCTGCGGGCTTGGCGGGGCTGAACAGATAGCCCTGCATCTCGGTGCAGCCGAGCGCGCGCAGCAGCTCCTTCTGCCGGGGCGTCTCGACGCCTTCGGCCGTCGTCGTCATGTTGCGCGAACTCGCGATATTCACCACGGCCTGCACGATGGAGGACGACCCCTGTGCATCGGCGATATCGGTCACGAAACAACGGTCGATCTTGATCTTGTCGAACGGGAAACGCTGCAGATAGCTCAGGCTGGAATAGCCGGTGCCGAAATCGTCCAGCGCAATGCGCACGCCGATCTCGCGTAGCCCGTGCAGGATTTCCAGTGCGGTCTCGTCGTCGCGGATCAGCACGGCCTCGGTAATTTCGAGCTCCAGTCGCCGCGCCGGCAGTCCGGACGCGGCGAGGGCGGAGGTCACCTTCAGGGCGAGCGACGCGCAGCGGAACTGAACCGGCGAGACATTGACCGCCACCCGGATGTCGTCGGGCCAGTTGGCAGCCTCGGCGCAGGCGGTGTTCATCACCCATTCGCCGAGCTCATTGATGATGCCGATATCTTCGGCGACCGGAATGAACTCGGCCGGCGAGATCATGCCGCGTTCGGGATGACGCCAGCGCAGTAGGGCCTCGCAGCCCACGATGGTGTCGTCGCGCAGCGTCAGCAGCGGTTGATAATAGACTTCGAAGCCGCCTTTGGCGAAGCCGCCATCACCGGCCGCGTGACGCAGTTCAAGCTCCAGCGAGCGACGGGCCTGCACCCGCGCATCCATTTCGGGCTCGAAGAAGCGGAAAGTGCGGCGGCCGTCGGCCTTGGCGCCATACATCGCAAGGTCGGCGTTCTTCAGCAGCGTATCGAGGTCTGCGCCGTCGCGCGGCGCCAGCGCGATGCCGATCGACGCGTCGGTGAGCAGGCTGTGGCCGAGACAATCGAATGGCTGGCGGATCGCATCATAGATGCGGCCGACAAGATCCGTGATATCGGAATGGCTCTCCACACCGGTCTGCACGATGGCGAATTCGTCGCCGCCGAGCCGCGCCACCACGTCGGAGCTGCGCACGCAGCCGCGCAGCCGCAGTGCAATGCCCTTGAGCAGTTCGTCGCCGACGGGATGGCCGAGCGAGTCGTTGATGCCCTTGAATTCGTCGATGTCGATATAGAGCACCGCGCATTGCGCGCCGCGCGCGACGCGCTTCAATTCGCGTTCGAGTTCGTTGCGGAACAGCGTGCGGTTCGGCAGGTCGGTCAGCGCATCGTAATGCGCCAGATGCGCGATCTTCTCCTCGGCATTGCGCCGTTCGGTGATGTCTTCATGGGTCGCGACCCAGCCGCCGTCGGCCACCGGTCGCGACGAAATCTGGATGGTGCGGCCATCGGCGGTCTGCATGATCTGGATGTGCGACCGCCCGACGTCGGGCAACACTTCCGCCACATAGGCGTCAACGCTGCCAGCGAAGGAGCCCGTTTCCTTGCGATGCGCGATCACGTCACGGAACGGACGGCCGGGTGTGATGACCTCGCGCGATAGACCGTACATGTCGAGATAGCGCTGATTGCACACCACCACGCGTGCCTGCGCATCGAACAGCAGCAGGCCTTGCGTCATGTTGTTGATGGCGGTGTCGAGGCGGTTCTTCTCCAGCGTCATCTGCAACTGCGCTGCACGGCTCTGCCGCTGGATGTGACGGATCATCAGATAAAGCAGGCCAGCCAGGATCAGGGCCGACAGTGACGCGAGGATCACGAGAAATTTGGTCTGGTCGCGCCAGTTGGCCAGTGTGCCCTCGACCGTCGTGGTTGCGACCAGCGCGACCGGAAAGTTTTGCAGCAGGCGGATCGAGCCGAGCCGATCGATATTGTCGATGGGGCTGACGGTGCGGATGGTTGCGGGCGCGTCGCTGAAGCGCAGATGCTGCAGCAGCGGGCCGCTATTGAAAACCTTGCCGATCGAAGAGGGCGTCTGCGGGTAGCGCGCCAGCAAGGTGCCATCGCGGTGGAACATCGCAATGGTCGCGTTCTCGCCGAGCGTGACGGAGGCAAAGAACTTCTCGAACTGATGGGGCTCGACGCTGCGTGTCACGACGCCGAAGAACTCGCCCTTCGGGCCTAGAATACGGCGTGCAAACAGCGTCTTCCACTTGCCAGTGATGCGGCTCAGGACCGGCTGTACGATCTCGTCGTCAAAAGTGAGGTCTTGCGATTTGAGTTTCTGGAAATATTCACGGTCGGCCAGCACCAGATCCGGTCCGGGCCAGGCTCCTGTCCAGTTGACCAGACGGCCTTCGGCGTCGAGTACGGTGATGTCGTTGGCGAATTCATCATCCAGCTTCGACTTCAGCATCATGTGGGATTCGTAGCTCGACATGCTGCTGGCAAAGCTGTGCACCGACATCACGCCGTTGGCGAGAAGATGAGCCGTGAGGCTCTTCTGGATGCGCTGGAGATCCTGGAACTGCTGATCGAAATGCCGGCTGAGCAGCAGCACGGTGTTTTCAAGTTCGCGGTTGGAATTGTCGATGGTGCGCTGACGGAAATTGTTCACAGTCATCGCCGTGCCGGCGGCAATGGTGACGATCAGCACGGCGCCAACGAGCACGAGCCAGCGCACCGGCGCGCGGCGTGTCGTTGAGCGCCCATCGCCATGCTCGGCGGCGCCCGGCGCTGAAACGCGCACGTCGTTCGTCATTCGCCTCCCCAGCAGCCGCATGAATTCCTACCCCTCGTGCATAGGAATACCCGAGCAAGGGTGGAAGACGCGTTAGGAAGTCAGGTGAACCGCGGGTTAATTACAACCGTACAAATGGTATCTGCTTACGCCGCAAGGCTTTTCTGCTGCGGTGCGACCGGCCATGTCTGGTTGCGACCGTGCGCTTTTGCGGCATAGAGCGCACTGTCGGCATTGCTGATCAGGTCGTTCGACGTGGTCAGCGATGACGGCACGAGACACGCTGCACCGACGCTGATCGTCGTCGTGGTCATGCCGTCGCGCTCGAGATGGCCGACTTCGACGCGGATCCGTTCGCCGAGCTCGATGGCGTCGGCGAGGGAGAGGCCCGGCAGGATCAGCGCGAATTCCTCGCCGCCATAGCGCGCGGCGCAATCGCTGGCGCGTTTGGCATGCCGGGCGATGCTCCAGGCGATCCCGCACAGAACGAGGTCACCGGCTTGATGGCCGAAATTGTCGTTGAACACCTTGAAATGGTCGGCGTCGATCATCAGCAGCGAGATCGGTGCGCGGGCGCGCTGGGCGCGCTGCCATTCCTTGTCCATGACCACGTCGAAATGACGTCGGTTGGCGAGACCGGTGAGGCCGTCGGTCATGGCGAGGCGCGCCATCCTGTCTTCCATCTCGCCGCGCTTGCCCATCTCGCGCGCCAGGATCAGCATCAGCGCGCAGGCGATCAGGCCGAGTGCGGCCATGGCGCCGCCGATCTGCAGCGCTTCCTTGCGCCACTGGCCGAAGATCACGTCGGTGGACCGCCCCACCATCACGATCAGCGGGTGGGAGCCTTCACGCCAGACAAAAAGACGCCGCACGCCGTCAGTCGCGGAATCGCCGATATGGGAGCCGGAGAAATAGGCCAGCGCTTTCTGTACGCCCGGGACCCGACTGAGATCGCGGCCGATGATCTCCATGTCGAACGGTGCGCGCATGATCAACACGCCGTCCTGCCGGATGACGGAAATCACGTCGTTCGGCTCGAGCTGCAAGCGATCGGCGATCTCGTGGAAATAGCTGTAGCGGATGAAGCCGGCGACGATGCCCAGAAAAGTTCCGTCGCGCGCCGCGATGCGGCGGCTCAGCACGATGCCGTAACTGCCCTGATGCAGCATCGGCTTGGAGATATAGAGGCCGAACAGCGGATCGCGCTTGTGGACCTTGAAGAATTCCTCATCGGTGAAATTCTGCGGCTTCGGATCCAGCGTCGACGAATCCAGCGTCACGTTGCCGGCGACGTCCGTGACCTGGATGGCGCCGAAGTGGCGCGCGGTGGCGGCGTGGTCGAACAGGATCAGTTGCCGCATCGGCCGCGAAATCTCGACCAGTTCCGGCGAGGTCATGTTGCTGACCACGTTGCGCAGCGACAGATCGTAAAGTTCCACATTGCGGGCGACATCGGCATCGATGCTGGAGGCGAGGTTGCCGAGCGTCTGGTGCGCCAGCTTCTCGTCGCCGCGCCGCATGCTGAGCAGTACGCTGCCGCAGATGACTGTGAATCCGACAACGACGATCGCCGCAGCGGCCAGCAGCCAGCGCGGGGAGATCCGGCGGGTCGTCTCGGATGTATTACGGGCCAGCATTGGCTTTCGTCGATCAAAAAGGACTGCGTTACAATCACCGACGCATAGCATCAGAACCGGTAATTCTTTGACAGCTACGCGGTGATCAACAGTTTCGTTTCGCCGTTTTGTGACGGGCGGTTAATAGGATGTGAAAGAAATCGAGACGCTTTGGCCGGCGAATGCGCAAAAAGAAATATGGGCGTGCCGCGCAGGCACGCCCACAAGCGTCGGGAGGAACCTGGGAAAGCGGGTTCCCGCATCACCGCATGGCGCCGGCCACCATGATGTCGCGGCCGGAACGATCAGCCCTGTCGTCGCAGGTCAGCGCCACGGCGATGTCGGCGATGCCTTCAGTTGTGTGGTTGCGCGCGGCGGGCAAAGCGATGAACTGCCGGTTCCGCACGCTGCCGTCGAGCACGTCGATGGCGGCGGGTTCCTCCGGGCCGAGCATGCCGGGCGCGATGGTGCTGACGCGGACATTGCGCGTGCCATAGGCGCGGGACAATCCGCGCGTCATGGCATCGATGGCGGCGTCGGCGCCGGGGTCCGGCAGCGATGCGGGCGCTGTCGGAATGCCATCGAGCGCGGTGAGATTGACGATGCTGCCGCCGGCGACGCCGAACATCCGCACCGCCTCCTGGCACAGCAGCATGGCGCCGAACACCTTCAGCTCGCGCTGCCGGTGCAACTCGTCCTCGGACACCACGTCCGCCACCTCGCTGCGCGCGAGGGCGCCGTTATTGACGAGAATATCGAGCCGGCCGAAGGTCGCCGCGATTTCCTCATAGAGCCGCCGCACGTCCGGCCAGCGGGCGATGTCGCCCTGGACGGCGATGGCCCGGCCGCCGCGCCACACGATTTCGGCGACCACGCGCGCCGCGCCGCGGGGATCGTCCGCGTGATGCACGATCACCGCCGCGCCTTCTGCGCCGAAGCGCCGCGCAATGCCCGCGCCGATGCCGTCCGCGGCGCCGGTCACGAGCGCAACTTTTCCTGCCAGTCTTGTCATGGCATGTCCTTAGATCTGGATGATGTCTGTCTTGATCGTCAGTCGTGTGCGTAGATTTTGAGGCGGAATCGATCCGGGCGTGATCGCGCCCCGACAACAGTCTGGACGCGCAATGCGGGGAGTTCGACCCGATACCCGTATGGCCTGGCAGATCCGAGGCCCGCGGGCGGCTCGCCGATCTGCTCTGTGGCTGACGCCGTTATCGCAAATGCAGCCGCGTCGGTGTTAGCGCGATCCTGCATCTGTTTTGCACGATCCTGCAAAAGTGATCCCGCAGCCATTTCCCTGCCACGGCACTGCACCTAGATACACCTCGGCATAAAAGGCCTGCCGCTTGAGGGGTTTGCGTGTGACCGAGACGATTCGTGAGATTGCCGACATCATTGCCCGTTACGCCGCCAATGGCAGCGACCATCCGACCGGCCTCGCCAGCCTCTATCTGAAGCGGCAGACCGAGCCGACGCAGCTCGTGCATACCGCGCAGTGGCCGTGTTTCGGCCTCGTGGCGCAGGGCGCCAAGCGGCTGCAACTGGGCACCGAGACCTACACCTATGCCGCCGGCGATTATGTGCTGGTGTCGCTCGATCTGCCGATGTCGTCCTGCATCGTCGAGGCCTCGGAAGCGCAGCCGCATCTCGGCATGGGCTTTGCGATCGATCCGCAACTGTTGAAGGAGGTGCTCGGCCGGTTCGGCAACGGTCATGCCGATGCGCCCGCGCATCCGCAGCTCCCCGAGCGCGGCGTCGTCGTCGCCAAGGCCTCCGCCGATCTGCTCGACGCCACGCTGCGGCTGCTGCGCCTGCTCGACCGGCCGCAGGACATTCCGGTGATGGCGCCGCTGCTCGAACAGGAAGTGCTGTATCGCCTGCTGGTCGGCCCTTACGGCGCGCGTCTGCGGCAGATCGCGCTGGCCGAGAGCCCGAGCAACAAGGTCGCCAAGGCCATTTCCTGGCTGCGCAGCAACTATGCCAGCCCGCTCCGCATCGAGGATCTCGCCGACCGCGTCGGCATGAGCGAGTCCTCGCTGCACCACAATTTCAAGACCGTCACCGCGATGACGCCGATGCAGTATCAGAAGCAGCTTCGTTTGCACGAGGCGCGCCGCCTGATGCTGGTGGAGCGGCTCGATGTCGGCAGCGCCGGCTATGCGGTCGGCTATCAGAGCCCGTCGCAATTCTCCCGCGAATATGCCCGGCTCTACGGCCAGCCCCCGATCCGCGACGTCGGCTCCGCGCGCGGCCCGGTGCTCGGAGGCGAGGCCCGCGTCGCGGGGTGACGTCGCTCTTTTCTTCCCCTCTCCCCCAGGCGAAGCGAAGCTTCGCTAGGCGGGAGAGGGTGGCGCGTAGCGCCGGGAGAGGGGGACTTTCCGCACGCGCGGAGTTCGCCCAGCCATACTCCGTCCTCTCCCCACGTCATTGCCGGGCAGCGCGAAGCGAGCTTCGCTAGATGACCCGGCAATCCACCTTAAGCCGCGAGCGCAGACGAAGATGGATACGCGGGTCAAGCCCGCGTATGACGTCGGAGTGTGAGGCGGCGTGGTCGATTCATAAAAGCGGCCGGGTAACAAAAGGGAACATTCATGATCTCTGCGGTGATCTTTGATTTCGGCGGGGTGATCACCTCCTCGCCCTTCGAGGCCTTTGCGCATTACGAGCAGAGCCATGGCCTGCCGAAGGACATCATCCGCCGCACCAATGCGGACAACCATTTCGAGAATGCCTGGGCGAAATTCGAGCGCGCCGAAATCGATCTCGCCACCTTCGACGCGCTGTTCGCTGCCGAGTCCAAAGCGCTCGGCGCCGAAGTGCCCGGCCGCGATGTGGTCAAGCTGCTGAAGGGCGAGATCCGCCCCGACATGGTCGAGGCGCTGCGCCGCATCAAGGCGGCGTTCAAGACCGGCTGCATCACCAACAACCTGCCGGCCAATGCGATGGGCTCCACCGACGGCCGCGCGCTCTATGTGGCCGAGGTGATGGTGCTGTTCGATCACGTGATCGAGTCCGCCAAGATCGGCCTGCGCAAGCCCGATCCGCGCATCTACACGATGATGACCGACAAACTGTCAGTCGATCCGAAACACTGCGTCTATCTCGACGACCTCGGCGTCAACCTCAAGCCCGCGCGCGAACTGGGGATGACCACGATCAAGGTGACATCCGCCGCGCAGGCGATCGCGGAGCTCGAAGCTGCGACGGGATTGAAGCTGACGTAAGCCGCGAACGCGGACAGCAGTGTTCCCTCCCCCTTGCGGGGAGGGTCAGGGTGGGGGTGCCCCAAGCTCTGATGTCACGTGTGGCACCCCCACCCCGGCCTATCGGCCGACCCTCCCCGCAAGGGGGAGGGAGTCTACCAGCCGCGGCGCGTCTCACATCAGTGCTACACAAAAACAAACGGCGCGCTCATCGCGCGCCGCTTGCTCACTTCCCACCCGATCAGATAATCGACCGATCCACATGACGCACTTCGCCGGTGCGCGCATCGATGTCGACCTGGATCCACTTGCCGTATTGATCGCGGCCCTCGATCTCCCATTCGTTGTCGTCGAAATGGGTGTTCTGCACCGTCACCACGCCGATCCCCGAGGCGATCGCCAGCGCATCCTGCAGCGTCAGCGGGCCCGATGGCACCACCACGGCGGCTCGCGGGGCGGGCTGCCGCATATAGACGTCGGCGGCGAAGGCCGGCGCCGCGACGCCAATCGCGCCCGCCAGTGCCAGCGGAAGCAAGGCCTTCGAAAATACGGCCTTCTTCAAAATCTGTTGCATCGAAATCTCCTCATCTGTCCCACGCGCCGCATGCGGCGCAACCGGGTTAAGAACGGTGCACGCTGCACTGCGTTCCCGGAGGAAATGAGGCGATTTGGTGCGGGAAAAGCGGTGATGCGCTATGCTGGCAGCAGCACATCAGCACTCTCACGAATGAGATTTTTGGTCGAGGTCAGTGATGACAAAGAAAGCTGGCAAAGCGTTGGTGAAAAACCGCAACACCCGCGGGTGAGGGGCCTTGCGCTTACTCTGCTGCGCTCACCGCTGGCAGCGAACGTCTCGATTCGCGTGAGGTCGCGCTTGCCGGATGCCTGATCGATAGCGAAGCCCACCACATCGCCGTTGGCGTCGCGATCGACCACCAGCCCTGCGACGATTTCCCGGCTCCCGGCGCCGGGCGCATCCTTCAGCACGATATAGAGACTGTCAGGATTTTTATTCCGCTGAGATGTCGGGGCCTGGCGGGCCCGTTCGTCATGGATGTATCGGGCGGCGGAAGCTGCCCGCCGGACGACAACCGAAGTAACCGAGCCACAGGAAGAAGCCCATGCCCAGCACGATCCGTCTGCATCGCGTCATTGCCGCCAGGCCGCAGAAGCTCTATCGCGCGTTCCTCGAGCCTGACGCGATTGCGAGCTGGCTTCCGCCCTTCGGGTTCACATGCACCGTCCATGAGCTGGATGCGAAGGTCGGTGGCCATCACAGGATGTCATTCCGCAACTTCACCACGGGCGGCAGTCACTCCTTTGGCGGGACCTATCTGGAGCTCGTTCCCGGTGAGCGTCTCGTCTACACCGGCCGCTTCGATGATCCCAACCTGCCGGGCGAGATGAAGGTCACGGTGACGTTGAAGGCCGTGTCTGTCGGCACGGAGGTGAATATCGAGCAGCAGGGCGTGCCCGACGTGATCCCGCCCGAGGCCTGCTATCTCGGCTGGCAGGAATCCCTGCGCAAGCTCACGAAACTCGTCGAGCCCGAGATCAACCAGTAGCGCCGCCGTCGCTTCCGGAATGGTTTAAGGAAACGCGACCAACAGCAGAAGGAGCGCCAGCCATGTCACTCGCCCGTGTCCAACATGTCTCCGTCTCGCTCGACGGTTTCGCCACCGGCGAAGGCCAGAGCCTTGACGCGCCGTTCGGTCACGCCGGCGAGCGGCTGCACCAATGGATGTTCGCGACCCGATGGGGTCGCCAGATGCTCGGCCAGCCCGGCGGCACGGCGGGCATCGACGACGCGTTCCTGCGGCTGTTCGCGCCCGGGATCGGCGCCGAGATCATGGGCGCCAGGAAGTTCGGTCCTCCCACATGGCATGAGGATCCGGACTGGAAAGGCTGGTGGGGTCCCAACCCGCCGTTCCATACGCCGGTCTTCGTCCTCACCCATCATCCGCGCGCATCGATCGACATGGAGGGTGGCACGGTGTTCCACTTCATCGACGCTTCGCCTGCCGAGGCCCTTGAGACGGCCCGCGAGGCTGCGGCCGGCAAGGACGTGCGCATCGGCGGCGGTCCCACCACGATCCGCGACTTCCTTGCCGCCGGGCTCGTCGATCACATGCACATCGTGGTGGTTCCGATCCTGCTCGGCCGCGGCGTGCGCCTGTGGGATGGCGTGGAGGGTCTTGAGAAGGACTACGAGATCGAGACGACATCCTCTCCGGGCGGGGTCGCACACATGACATTCGCTCGAAAGCACAAACCGCTATGAGAAACGGCGCCAGAAACCGATCCCAGAATGCCATGTCGTCGAACTGCCGAAGGCGTTCGGTAACGGCGCGATCCACGACATGAGGAACCGATGGTCCGTTTGGCGTAAGGGAGTGCCGAGACCACCAGATCGATGATGAGCGTTTCGTCGCAGTCTGTGATCGGAATATTCGTAAAGCACCTCAGGTCGCGCCGGGGCAGCCTCGGGAGGCCGGGGCTGGCTGGCGCGATGCGCGGAAACTGCAATGTTGCAATGCGGTATTGAACTGTGCAATGCAGCAAAAGAAGTCTAGGCTCCCTCGTTCAATCCTACGAGGAGATTAACAGTGAAGATGACCTTATCGATCACCGTCGCGGCCGTGATCTCGATTGCGGGTGGCTGCGCCGGCTTCGCTGCGGAGTTGCCGACCTATGGATCGGCGGGTTTGCCGATATCGGCGGTGCAGGTTCGCGTGCTGGGAGCTGCGAACGTCCAGGAGCAGTCGGCGGCGCCAACCTCCACGGCGTCTCTGCATCAGCTGAGAGTTCTGGCACCGCGGACGGAAATGACGACCGCGACGGCACCAACCCGGACCGAAACCGCTCGCTCACTTCGTTGACCGGCACCTCGTACCGATATCACCGCGTCTTTCATTTTCGAAAGGGCTTCGCGTGCACATCAGGGCGGTGCCGCACCTCTCCCCGCCGGGGAGAGGTCGCCGCGTCTTCGCGGCGGTGAGGGGGCTCATGACAGACGGGCGATCCATCTGCTCAATGTTACCAATCCCGTGATATCTCTATCAGCAGGCCAATCTCAGCCAGGCGGTGTTTGCAAGCTACCTCAAGCTGACAGTCGGCTATGTGTCCACGCTCGAACGCGGCACGGAAAGCCCGAAAGGACCGACGCTCGTCCTGCTCGATCTCATCCGCCGCAAGGGCTTTGAGGCGATTCTTTGATTGCGATAAGAGCCGTGAGTTGCCAGCGCCGCGCGCGGGGCAACCGAGTTAAGAACGACGCGCGGCGCTGCGTTCCCGGAGGATGAGGCGATTTTGTGAGAGAAAACTAAATAGAGGAATCTTGGACCGCTCTGTTTCGCACTTGAAAAGCAATTCCATCCGCAGATCGTTCAACTTCCCGATACGTTATGGGCGTGCGTTCGTGCGGCACACAAAGGCCTATCCAACAGCTCTTCCAACCAACGATAAGAAAAACCATCGGCGCAGTCCGTTGCTCGGTGATTTCATTCCAGCTTCGAACATCAATGGATGAGGGAGTAGGGTCGTTCTCTGGGTGAGAGTGCCATTCGCCGATCCAATCAACGATATTACTCGACTGCTTCCACCGTTTAATAGCGATTTCGCTATGACCGTTGGCAGACCTGCAAAATGAAAACATTGTGCTGGAATCCCAGCGCATTGGACGGGTGGCTTCTGTAACTTCCAGATGAGGGCCGCGCCGTTTTCCAAGAAGTATGCCGCCACGTTCTTTGTCGTGGCCAAACGATCTTACATCGGAAACTATCTCTTCCAGTGCCCCAAGGGACACCAGAATAGTCGAAGAGATTTCGGTACTCATCCGTTGCATGCCCCGCAACTGTTGCTGCGCTTCGGAGATGTCCACTTAACATCGTTTCCTTCCGCGTGATTCAAAGTCACGGTACGCAGTCTTTGTCCCGGCTGATGTTCGGCCCAATCAAGAACTGCCCGTAAAGTAAGGGCCGCAGCAACAGTTGGAGCATCGGCTGAGAAGGGAACGTAGCCTGCTTCACCGCAATTAGCCGGCGCTATTTGTTGTGGCGCTTTAACGTCTTTGGCAGGCGATTGGCGCCAACTCCCTCCAAAAATAGGTTTCAAGCAGTGATAACAGGCCAAGCCGTCATTTAAGTTCAGGAAAGATTGAGCCGCAATGCCATTTCCAAATACCCAAGTGTGGAGAATAGCCAGCTCATCGCCTGATCTTTTTGAATTCATGCGCAATTCGTTGAGCGCCGTCGCAACATTGTAGTCTCCGGTTGCATCGATGATTAGGTCCGATCGCTCAATGCTTGACCAATCCTGAACCGCATTTCTATGGAATGGGGCAATCTGAACGTCAGGATGAAATTGGCCAAGATGCTCCGCGAGGGCGATCGCCTTTGGTTGCTCTAGGTCTGAGTACCCTAAGACATGACGACCCAAATTTCCGGGGCGAAGGATGTCGGTATCGTAGATATTGAAACGCTCTTCGCAACCCGCTCCCGATTGAACCAAGAGCTTCGCGAGGTGCCCGCCGATGGTACCGCATCCCACCATGGATATCTTTTTCTCAATCAGAGTTGTCTTGCCATATAGATTTCGCTTAACAACCTGCTTCAGATCGAGTTGAAGTCCTGTCATCTTCCTTAAGCCCACGTTTGAAAGCGAATTAACTAGCTGCTTGCGAAGAAAACTTTTGCGCACCCCGCTTGCACTTTTCAGTAGTTGTATGTTGGGAGGAAAGACGGGGTGCCAACCGATCAGAGCATTTGGCGAAACGACGAAAACTGGCTTTGAATCTGCGGCTGAGGTGATAATTTTCTCTTGTAGCCCTGCGGGACCGTTGGGTTGTCTTTTGATCCAGTCGATAAAATCAGCCAGATTTTCTGATTTAAAAGCTGGTGTATGTTTCAGCGTTGAATTGAACGAGATTGTCGTTGTTGGTTGGCGTGAAGAAGTCTTTGCGTTCTTCCATTTCCCGGTTGGGACAAGAGCTCTTTTTTGCTTTTCGCCAATCCCAAAAACAATCAACTCCGAATCAAATATGGCGTTGGTTTCTGACGAAGGGAGCGCCACGTAGATCGTGGTTCCTTTCCAGTATGAAGCTAGTTCTGCTTCGTATTCAGCAGTTGCTCCATCGGCAAAAGATCGCTCCAGCGTTTCCTTTGCCTCCTCTAAAACTCGTAATATCGATCCGCCAGGATTGTAAATGTCCAGCGGCAATCCGCCTTGACCAGTATAGCAGATCGTGTCGTCCGTGTTGACGTGCGCCAAATGCTGAACTGGCAACTCGTCTGCATCGATTAATCTGACAACTGGCAGTTCAGAGAAACTGAAATCAGAAATTTCAATTTCAACGATAACTTTGTTTCCGTAAGGAAAAACTGGACCGATGTAAGTTGATGGTGGATTCGAAAGTCGAAAGCCTTTCGCCTTCAGCGTCCTGTCAATTTCCCAAAGGGGCTCCCGCACGAAACTACCCCGATGTGGAAGCCGTGACCTTTGGAACAGGTGTAGCGACCGCTGCTTGTGCTATTACTGCCGCAGCAACCGGCGGAACGATTTTGATGACGTCCGGACGGTTCGGGATGCGGTCACCGAATGCCTTGCGGAGGGCGTCGACCACCAATTCTGCAACGCCCGTGTTTACCAAAGCATCAGTCATTCGCTCGGCAAGCGCATGTGCCGCCCGGACAATTTCTCTGCGGTCGTTCGCTGACCAATCGTTGAGAACTTTTTGCTGGCCTGGAAATGCAGGATTCAAGATTTCTCGTTCGAGAATGTCAGGTAATCGCTGCGAAATCTCGTAAACAACTTGATCGTCGCTAAGGCTGCGATGCGCGCCATTCATGTGTTCGAGCGCCTCGGCGATAGCCGCCATGATCGTAATCGAAGTAAGGCGCCCGTTGGACCAACGGAAATCCCGCCATCCTTTGAAGTAGCGGCACCCTCGTCGAAAAAGCTCGCCATATCGTTCAACGCAGCGATCTACCCATTCGTGCAGCGCTAGTGGATCCGATTGATCCCAGTCGCCATTGCGATGTGCGAGCATGATTTTGTCAGTAGGCAGCTTCGCGTACTCGTGACCAGCTCGCTTGAGGATGACCGAGTCAGCGCGAGCGTTAAGGGCCACGGCATCCATTGCG
Organism: Tardiphaga sp. OK246; assembly: GCF_900188215.1. NCBI lineage: Bacteria > Pseudomonadati > Pseudomonadota > Alphaproteobacteria > Hyphomicrobiales > Nitrobacteraceae > Tardiphaga > Tardiphaga sp. OK246. The sequence goes on along the minus strand of NZ_FZOX01000008.1, from coordinate 213,386 downwards.
ATCATTCGATCAGCAGGTGCTGAGTAGATTGGAATGTCGATGTGACTTTCAGCATCCAATACAACTCGGACACATGTTTCTTTGGATTTGTCGAGCTCCCAACCTTGTTCTTTGCAGAGCGAAGCGAGAGCCTCTTCGACAAGACTGAACAGTGCCTGCGCGACGAGTGCAGGCTTCCCATTCTGCAAGTACTCGACGCCGACATACATGCCGTCATCAAGGTCTAGTTGCTGAACGATCCGTAAAACTGGATCCACTAGCAGGTTGTAGGCAACAGAGCCTTGAGTAAAAAATTTAGGCGAGACTTCTGGCCGCGTGCGTCGCGCGCGAATTGCAAAGCTCGCATCCCAAAACTGGTCTTCGCTTCGGATCCGTTTGGCTTCTTCTCGAATTCTTTCTCGGATCAGACCTCGCGCCGCAAGCAGCTTTGCGTGCCTTGCGGGGCCAACCTGAAGAGCTTCATGATAGCTCTTGGTTTCTCGCAAACCGATGAACAACGCATTCGCATTCGCGAGAAACTTCATTGAGGCACCCCTTCAAGTTGCCTGGAAGAATCGGTCTTTCATTGTAGTTGATTCATACTCTAGCTTTCTATAGCATGTTCATGTTATGTTCAAATTATGCCCAACGAAATACCTAGTGGGGATAGTCGCGTGGCTCACCGCTATGGTGGGCTTGGCAATAACGTTTGCGAACCGAGTAATTCTCGACGGGGCCGGTCTAACGATAGGCATCGGCCTTACGGTGAGCGTCGTTCAGGTCCTGATTGCGCTCGTACTAGTTTCCCCGCTCTGGCGAAAATTCTGGAAATGGTGGCCGCAGCTTAATAACTGGATCTACCCAGATTTGAACGGAGAGTGGGATGTCGAACTCACCTCGAACTGGCCTCGGATCGATGCCCTGTTAAAAACAGCAAATGGAGAGCTGCCTCAGCTTGATTTCAGGCAGGGCAATCCGTCGTTGTTACCCGCGATGGGCAGCTACAAGATGAAAGCCGAGATCACTCAGTCTTGGAGCACTTTTGAGATTCAACTGTGGAATCCAGGCCAAATTGGCCCGATCAAAGAGTCGAGGACTTTGTTAGTTGAGCCGTTTCGTAAGAACGAAGGGAGACGGCATGGGTTGGCCTACATCTTCGAGCAACGAAACGACACTGAGGAAATCGGCGACAATGATGCGTTCTGCGGCGCTGCATGGATTGAGCTTGATCGAAATGATCCCAAAGTTCTCTGCGGAAAAATGTGGACCAACCGTATGTGGGAGCGAGGAATGAATACTGCCGCCAAGCTCACATTCAGGCGAGCTATGAAGAAGAAATAAAAAAGGCCGGATCTTGCGATCCGGCCGTTTTCAAATTTCAGTCCGCTCAAGCTGAGCGGCGGGTCAGGCTCAGGCCGCGACTGCTGCGGTCTCGGCCTTCTTCTTTTCGATGGCGCGCTTGAGCAGCACGGCCTTCTGGGACAGCTCGCTCTCGCGGGCCTTGATCAGATAGGCATCGAAGCCACCGCGGTGGTCGACCGACTTCACGGCATTGGCCGACACGCGCAGGCGCACGCCGCGGCCGAGAACGTCGGACAGGAAGGTGACATTGACCAGGTTCGGCAGAAACCGGCGCTTGGTCTTGATGTTCGAGTGGCTCACCTTGTGGCCCACCTGGGGGCCCTTCAGTGTCAGTTCACAGCGCCGAGACATGGCGAAAATCCTCTGTCATCCCCGCAGCTAAAAGGCGAAGAGCCCAAAGCCGGGCAGGGGGTCAAAAATCACGTCCATTTCAGGAGTGGCGGACGTATAGGGGGCTTGGCCGCGATCGTCAAGATATCCGGACAGCGAAAGTCGCGGCAAAACCGGCAAAAGCCTGCGCATTCGGGTTCTGTATAGCCCGGCCTACGAGCGGAAACCACATGGAATCTGGCGCGGTTCCCATCATATAAACGACGTATTCGGGCCGGAAACAGGTCGCTCCAGCCCAATTGAGCGATGCGGCCCTGCGCCTTTGGCCGGGGATCGCCGACCAGGTGATATCAGCAAGTGAGCCTTCGCACGCCCCGCTTTGTGACCCGACCGGTGACCATCCCGCGGACCGCCGCGCCCGCAAGAGTACGATTTGCGGGTTTTGGCGCGCGTTTCGCCGTCGCCGCGGGCCTGATGCTGCCGGTTTTGCCGGTGGACGCCTCGGCGCAGGTGCAAGGCCAGATCCAAAGCCAGACCCAAGGCCAAGCTCAAGGCCAGAGCCCGGCCGCCGTGCCGGTTCAGGCCCCTGCGCAGGCGGTGTTGGCCGGCGGCAAGCTCGAGGCCAAATATGAAGCCAGCCTCGCCGGCATCGCGGTGGGCAAGGGCCAGTGGGCCATCGACATCAACGAAGACCAGTATTCCGCGACCGCCAGTGGCGGCACCGCGGGTCTGCTAAAGGCATTTGCCGGCGGCTCGGGCTCCGGCCAGTCCACCGGCCGCGTGGTCGCGGGCGCGCTGGTGCCGTCGAATTATCAGGCCGTCACCACCTCCGCGAAGAAGTCCGAGACGATCAAGATGCTGATCACGCCGGGCTATGTGAAGGAGTTCTCCATCGAGCCGGAGCCGCCGCTCGATCCCGAGAAGATTCCGATCACCGATGCGCATCGCCGCAACGTGATCGATCCGATGACCGGCTCGCTGATGCGCGTCGGCGGCACCGGCGAGTTGCTGACGCCGGATTCGTGCCGCACCGGCGCGTCGATCTTCGATGGCCGCATGCGCTACGATCTCAAGCTCGACTACAAGCGCATGGAAAGCGTGAAGGCCGAGAAGGGCTATCGCGGGCCTGCCATCGTCTGCGCCGTCTATTTCACGCCGATCGCCGGCTATGTGCCCGACCGCGCCGCCATCAAATATCTTGCCGCCCAGCGCAATATCGAAGTGACCCTGGTGCCGATCGCCGGAACCCGCGTGCTGGTGCCCTATCGCATGGTGGTACCAACCCCGCTTGGCGTCGCCATGCTGGAAGCCACCGAATTCGTCACCACCCCCGCGCCGGCCAAGGCCGTGGCGAAGACGAACTGAGTCGACCCCGCCAGCTCATGGTTCGAGACGCGCGAAGCCGCGCTCCTCACCATGAGGGACCGAGACGGGACGCTGCCGCAATGATGCCGCAAGACAAAGTGCGCCATCGCAGCATCGTCGCAAACGCGCCGCAGGATTTGCGCAGGATCCCGGCTTGACTCAAAGCCGGTTCGGAGTCCGTGCGCTGTTCATAACTTCGGGGATTTGTCGGCCCTTGTTGCGCTGTCACAAACTTGATCTAGTCAGTCTCGGAGAATGTCAGCGCGAGATGTTGGGGTGATGCGGCCAGGGAGGTGCCGAGTCACCGATTCGGGCCGCTTTCGTTCCGGACTCGTTCCAAACCATCAAAAAGCGCGGCTCTGAAGCGTCGTAACCTGTCTCGGTCCTTGACAGTCGGCGACGCGGAAATATCTGAAAAACATGGCCTTTTTGTCTTCTCCGCCCACGCTGTCCAACGGCAGGGCCCCCGGCGCCGGCGTTACCGCGGTGCTCGGCCCCACCAATACCGGCAAGACCCATCTCGCCATCGAGCGCATGCTCGCGCATTCGTCGGGCATCATCGGCCTGCCGCTGCGCCTGCTGGCGCGCGAGGTCTATAATAAAATTTTGGACCGCGTCGGCCCCGAAGCCGTGGCGCTGATCACCGGCGAAGAGAAGATCAAGCCCGCCAAGCCGCGCTACTGGGTCTCCACCGTCGAGGCGATGCCGCGAGATCTCGACGTGTCGTTTCTGGCCGTCGATGAAATCCAGATCGCGGCAGATCTGGAGCGCGGCCACGTCTTCACCGATCGCATCCTGCATCGCCGCGGCCGCGACGAAACGCTGCTGCTCGGCGCCGCGACCATGCGGCCGATCATCGAGCGTTTGCTGCCCGGCGCCAGCATCGTCACGCGGCCGCGTCTGTCGCATCTGGAATTTGCCGGCGATCGCAAGATCACGCGGCAGCCGCGCAGGACAGCGATTGTCGCATTTTCCGCCGATGAAGTTTACGCGATCGCCGAACTCATCAAGCGCCAGCACGGCGGCGCTGCGGTGGTCCTGGGCTCGCTGTCGCCGCGCACCCGCAACGCGCAGGTCGCGATGTTCCAGAATGGTGACGTTGACTACTTAGTGGCAACCGACGCGGTCGGAATGGGCCTCAATCTCGACGTCGACCACGTCGCCTTCGCCAGCGATCGCAAATATGACGGCTATCAATTCCGCCGTCTGACGCCATCCGAATTCGCGCAGATCGCCGGCCGCGCCGGCCGCGCCACGCGCAACGGCACTTTCGGCACCACAGGTCGCTGCGAGCCGTTCGAGCCGGAGCTCGTCAATCAGTTGCAGAACCACATCTTCGAGCCGGTGAAGGTGCTGCAGTGGCGCAATTCGAAGCTGGATTTCTCGTCGATCGCGTCGCTGCAGGTGTCGCTGGCGGAGGTGCCGCGCCACGAGGCGCTGACCCGTGCGCCGATCGCCGAAGACCTGCGCGTGCTCGATCATGCCGTCCGTGACGTCGACGTGCGCGAAATGGCGCAGGGCAAGGCCGCCGTCGAGAAACTGTGGGACGCCTGCCAGATTCCAGATTACCGCCGCATCGCGCCCGCTGCACACGCAGAGCTGGTAGTCACTATCTTCAACTTCCTGATGCAGCGTGGGCGCATCCCGGATGCCTGGTTTGGCGCTCAAATCGCGCAAGCGGACCGAACCGATGGCGATATCGACACGTTATCGGGCCGAATCGCGCAAATCCGGACCTGGACATTCGTGGCAAATCGCCCCGATTGGCTCTCAGATCCTGATCATTGGCAGGGAATTTCGCGCGAATTGGAAAATAAACTGTCAGATGCCCTTCATGAGAGGCTCACTGAGCGTTTCGTTGATCGTCGTACCAGTGTATTGATGCGCCGCTTGCGGGAAAACACGATGCTGAATACTGAAATTGGTAAGACGGGCGAAGTGATCGTAGAGGGCCATGTAATTGGCCGTCTCGACGGATTTACATTTTTGCCCGATGCGGCCGAGGCTGGCTCGGATGCGAAGGCCTTGCAGGCCACGGCGCTGAAGGCGCTGGCCGGCGAGATCGACGCGCGCGCCGAGAAACTCGGCAACGCGCCGGACGATCAGTTCGTGCTCGCCTCCGACGGCACCATGCGCTGGACCGGCGACGCGGTAGCCCGTCTGGTCGCAGCCGACGATGTGCTGCATCCCCGTCTCCGCATCATCGCCGATGAGCGCCTTTCCGGCGCGCCGCGCGATGCGGTGCAGGCCCGCCTCGATCTCTGGCTGAAGACGCATATCGAGAAGCTGCTCGGACCGCTGTTCGATCTGACCAAGGCCGAAGACATCACCGGCATCGCGCGCGGCATTGCCTTCCAGCTCACCGAAGCGCTCGGCGTGCTGGAGCGGCAGAAGATCGCGACCGAGATGAAGGACCTCGATCAGCCGTCGCGCGCGACCTTGCGCAAATACGGCGTGCGCTTCGGCGCCTATCACATCTATATTCCCGGTCTGCTGAAGCCTGCGGGGCGTTCGCTCGCGGCGCTGCTCTGGGCGCTGAAGCAGGACAATGTCGATATGTCGGCGCTGTCGAGCGCGCAGCATCTCGCAGGGTCGGGTCGTACATCCTTCCCGGTCGACAAGTTGCTCGATCGCGATGCCTATCGCGTGCTCGGCTATCGCCAGTGCGGCGAGCGCGCCGTGCGCGTCGATATTCTTGAACGTCTGGCCGACCTGATCCGTCCAGCTCTCGCTTGGCGCGAAGCGTCACCGGGCGAGAAGCCCGCCGGTGCCTTTGATGGCCGCCACTTCGTGGTGACGCAGGCGATGACCTCGCTCACCGGCTCGGCCGGCGAAGATTTCGCCTCGATCCTGCGTGCCCTGGGCTATCGCATGGAGAAGAAGGCGCCGCTGCCGCCGGCAGCTCCGAAGCCGGTCGCTGCGACGACGCCGATCGAGGTCAAGGCAGACGACAACACCGGCGATCAGCCCGACGCCCTGGTGGGACTTGCCGAGTCTGACAAGCCCGGTGAGGACAATGTCATTGCGGTCGAGGCTGCCGCTGAGGCCGCCGAGACGGCTGAGATCGCGGCTGCGGACGTCGCACCTGCCGAGGTTGCGACCGAAGCGGCCCCGGCCGAGGAAGCTGCAGCCGTGCCGTCGGCATCGCTGTTGCCTGAAGTCGCGCTGGTGCCCAGCACCGCGCCTGAGGCTGCGCCCGTTGAAGAGACGGCTTCCGTCGAAGCGCAGCCAGAGCCCGCTGCGGCCGTTGCCGAAACCGGGACTGTTGCCGAGACCGCAGCGGCTGATGCTGCTGCGCCTGCCGAGAGCGACCCCGCTGCGGTTCCTGCCGTCGCTGCCGAGCCCGAACTGGTCGAAGTCTGGCGCCCGGGTGGCCGTTCGGAAGAACGCCGTCCGCCGCGCCATGACCGCAACCGCCACCATCGCAACACCAACGCCCCGCAGGGCGCTGCGCAATCGGCTCCCGCCGAAGACGCCGTGGCCGATGGCGCGCAGCGCGAGCGGCATGACCGCGGAGGCCAAGGGCGCCGCGATCGCAACAATAACAACGAGTTCCGCCGTCCGCGCAGCGACGCGCCGGCCGCCGCGGTCTCCGCTGAAGGTGCGCCGAACCGCGACAACCGTGGCAATCGCGGTAACCGCGACAACAACAAGCCGGGCGATGCCGGTCGTCCGCCGCGCGAGCGCGAACGCTTCCAGGGCAAGGGCAAAGGGCCCTTCAAGGGCGGCGACAAGGGCCGTGAGGGCCGTGGCAACGACCGCGGCGGGGCGACCCGTCCATTCGCCACATCGGCCGCACCGCGCGAACGGGACCGTCCGATCGATCCGAACTCCCCCTTCGCGAAACTCGCCGCGCTCAAGGAACAGCTCAGCGGCCGCAAGGATTGATGCAGGTCATGTAAGGCGGCACCGAGCCGCCATTTGGTGGTGTGTCGGTTGGAGCGCCAGCGTCTCGATAAATGGCTGTGGCACGCGCGGGTGGTAAAGGCCCGCACCAGTGCCGCTGCGCTGGTGGAAGGCGGCAAGGTTCGCATCAATGGCGAGCGCGAGAAATCGCCGGGCCATGGTGTGAAGATCGGCGACGTGCTCACGGTGGCGCTGGATCGCACCGTGCGGGTGATGAAGGTCGAGGGCTTCTCGGAACGGCGTGGCGATGCCACTGCGGCGCGCGTGCTCTATACCGATTTGCAACACCTTCCGGAGTAACTATCTAGGCTAGATGCCGCGTCCAACGATGGTTTCGTGGCAGGCTTTTTCCTTGGTCGAAATGCCCTGACCTATGCCGGCTGCATCCCTTGCGGCAGCGGGGTTGGTGCGCTACGCAAACATTGAATATCGATCGTTTCCGGAGTTCTGGATGACTTACGTCGTCACCGACAATTGCATCAAATGTAAATACACCGACTGCGTCGAAGTGTGTCCCGTGGACTGCTTCTACGAGGGTGAAAACATGCTGGTCATCCATCCGGACGAATGCATTGATTGCGGTGTCTGCGAGCCCGAATGCCCGGCGGACGCGATCAAGCCTGATACCGAAGGCAATATCGAGAAGTGGCTGCAGATCAATCTGGAACACGCCAAGACGTGGCCGAACATCACCCAGAAGATCGACGAACTGCCCGAAGCCAAGGAATTCGATGGTCAGGAAGGCAAGTACGAGAAGTATTTCTCGGCGGCGCCTGGCAAGGGCGACTGAGTTCCCCGGTCACAACGATCAAGCAATTGATTGGGTGACCCCGATACCCCCAGCCACACGAAATTTACCCTAGCCCCGATTATGCCCCGGAAGCGGCCGCCGAGCGGCCGCGACAGGGCATAAATCATTGATTTTTGCGGGAAATGTGCTATAATAGGCACAATTCAAGAAGCTGGACCATGTGGTGCCGCTCGATTTGGCCCTGCCGGGTTCCCGTTTAAACATCAAACAGGGGCGTGGCGGTTTCCACGCGCAGGCTGTGTCACAGAAAACGCGTAAAAAGAGTGTTTCCAAGGCTGCTGTTTCGAAGAAGGCTACTGCTTCGAAGGTTTTGGATCCGAAGGCTTCCAAGAAAACAACTGCGGCGAGCCGCGTTGTGAAGGGTCCTGCTGCGAAGAATTCTGTCACCAAAGGCCGTGCCCGGGCTCCTGTCAAGGACACCCGGACCGCCGCGAAGGCTGCGGCTGAAAAGTCCTCCAAAAATAAAAGAAGTGCAATGCCCAACAAGACTGCCAAACCTGCCCCGAAGGCTGCTGCTTCGAAGACCACTGCCGCCAAGCCTGCTGCGCCGAAACCGGCCGCGAAGGCTCCCGCCGCCGCTCCTGCTGTGAAGGCAGCTGCGCCGAAGGAAGTTGCCAAGGTTGCTGCGAAGCCGGTCGTTGCCAAACCGGTTGCCGCCAAGCCGGCGCCCGCTGCGGCTCCGCGCGTCGAAGAGCCGAAGAAGCCACTGACCCAGCGTCAGGGCTTCAAGACCAACGAATTCGTTGTCTATCCGGCGCATGGTGTTGGCCAGATCCTCGCCATCGAAGAGCAGGAAATTGCAGGCGCCAGGCTTGAACTCTTCGTGATCAATTTCATGAAGGACAAGATGACCCTGCGCGTTCCGACCGCGAAGGTCGCGAATGTCGGCATGCGCAAGCTGTCCGAGCCGGCGCTGGTCAAGCGCGCGCTGGAGACACTGAAGGGCCGTGCCCGCATCAAGCGCACCATGTGGTCGCGCCGCGCACAGGAATACGAAGCGAAGATCAACTCGGGCGATATCGTTGCCATCGCCGAAGTGGTCCGCGATCTGTTCCGCTCCGACTCGCAGCCCGAGCAGTCCTACAGCGAACGTCAGCTGTATGAAGCAGCTCTCGATCGTCTGTCGCGCGAAATCGCTGTGGTTCAGCACGTCACCGAGACCGAAGCGGTCAAGGAGATCGAAGGCCAGCTCGCCAAGAGCCCGCGCCGTGGCGCCAAGGCCGAGGCAGGCGCCGAAGCCGGTGCTGACGAGGCCGACAGCGATGGTGACGATGATGTCGCCGCCGCGGACGAGGCTGCATAAGCAGCGTCTCGCAAGTTGAATACGAAAAGCCCGGCCGAGAGGCCGGGCTTTTTTGTTGTCTATGAGAAAGTACTTGGTGGATCTCAATCCACCACGACCTTGACGCGGTCGCGGGCTTTCACGCTGGCATTGTTCTCGAGCCCGTTCAATACGCGGAAGCGCTCCAGTGGACGATCGACGCCGCTCATGCGATGCGACAGTGACTCCACGGTGTCTCCGGGCTGCACGGTGATCACCTTGATGCGCAGCGGACGGGCGGCCTGAATCTCGGCCAGGGTCAGGCGGCGGAACGAGTTGACGGTGTCGCGGGCGTTGCGTTCGCTCTCGGTGCTCTTCTGCTTGGCAGCGAAGATGAAGCGGTAGACATCGCTGCCGAAGCGCAACGCGTAAACGCGGAATTGCCACTGGTCGCCGCGCGCGATGGCGGACGCTGCCGGGAAGCCGTTGATGGTCAGCTCTTCCGTGGTGGCTTTGTCGACATTCTCCATCCATCCGGAATTGAGATAGTCGCTCAGCGTCTGTTCGGATGGTACGCGGACCACATCGAAGCGCATGGCCTGATTGCCGCCTTCGCGCACGCCGATCACCGCCTGCGCCGTATTGTCGAGAGTGAAGGCCTCCGGCGCCTGGAAGGTGAAGCCGAGCTTGGGATGCAGGAAGCGGCGGCCGCGCACGAAACCCTCGCTCGGGTCCTCGCCATAGACGATGCCGTCGATGGCCGAGAGATAGGTCTCGCGATCGCGCTCGCCGCCGTCGGGCGAGGAATATTGCCGCGCATTGGCCTGCGCATTCTGCACGCGCTCGGGCGTCGCCGGATGGGATGACAGGAAGTCCTGCGCGCGGGGATCGAGTGGCGTGCGGCTGGCCTTCAGCGCCGCGTTACGCTCCATCGCAGAGAGAAAGCGCGACGCGCCATAGGGATCGAACTTTGCGCGGGCCGAGATGCCTACGCCTATGCCGTCGGCTTCGAATTCCTGCGCGCGCGAGAAGCTCGCCATCGTCAGTTTGGATTTGGCGAGCGCGAGCGCAGTGAGATCGGGATCGCTGCCCATATCGGTGACGACGCGCGTGACGATCGATGCCTGCCGTGCCTGCTCCTCGCGGATGGATGCGTGTTTGGCGAGCACATGCGCCATCTCGTGCGACAGCACCGATGAAATCTCGGATGTATCGCTGGCCAGCGCGATCAGGCCGCGCGTGACATAGAGTTGTCCGGTCGGCAGGGCGAAGGCGTTGACGGCGCCGGAATTGAGGATCGTGACCTTGTAGGCGAGGTCCGGTCGCTCAGAGGCAGCGACCAGCCGATCGACGGTTTTGGTGATCAGTGATTCCAGCCGCGGGTCGTCATAGGCGCCGCCATAGGATGCGAGGATGCGCTCGTGTTCTTTCTCGGCGGCCGGGGTCTGCACCACGGCAGGCTTCGGCGGCTTGGCCGGCACCGTCGGCTTGACCGACGAGGCGGCCTCGAACCGGCTGGCATCGCCGCAGGCCGATAGAGCGAGCGCGGCGCACAGCAGGGCAGGCGCAGCCCAAAGGCGGCGGCTCAAGCTGGTTTGCCGTCCCACACCAGTCACGTCGTCCACTCTCTGCCCAAACAGCCCATTCGCCCAAATCATCTTCGCTCAAGCGATCTTGCTGCCCAAGTGGCCTATTTGTCCCCGACCACTTCGATCTGCCACACCCCGAGCGCCTCGATCCGCGGCCCGCCGCGCCTCTCGATCCATCCCCGAACGCGAATATGTCGTCTTTCCAGGGACTTAAGTATAATTCCTGCCGTCTCGAAGGCGGCTATCATGCGCCTTGAAACGGTCACCGCAAAGTCCTCAGTCCAGCGACGCCCGAAATTGACGTAGGTCACCGTCCCGGCCTGGCGAACCGACAGAACCCGCCCCTCGACCACCCCGAAACGCCCCACATCGGCCAAGATATCGCCGGGACTTTCCGCGTTTTTTATGACGTTGGTTTGAGCCCAGATTCCGCGCTTCAGCCGGCGGGCCAAGCCTTCTGCAGCGGCGAGTTCCGCCGCACAGGCCTTGTCGGAAATCGCGCCAGAGGCGAGGGCGGCGCCCTGTGCTAGAAGCTGCGCCTGGAGCGACGGCGCAGTGGGATCGACGAAGACAAAGGCCGGTTGTCGGCCGTAGCGATCCGGCATGTCGCTTTCGCCGTACAAGGTGACATCACGGCCGGAGGCCAGTGCGAAGAGATCATTCGTCGGCCCTGATGAGTTTGCGATCGGCTCGATCCCCGCCAGACGGATCACGTTGCCGTCGCTCAAACGCAATGTTCTGACATCGATCACGTCGGCGACACGACCTTCGCCCTGCGCGGCGAACATGCAGGCCGCCGACGCAGGTTGCGCGGACGTTGAAAAAATGCCGATTGCCAGCAACAGCGCTGCGGCACGCGACACGTCACACTTTGCTGATGCGGCACGCATCACGCCACCTTGCGAGCTCCGGTCAACCTCTCGTCTATTATAGCCAGCAATCCATTCCGCTTTGCGGAAAACCTTGATGTCTTTGCAGCTATTCTTGGCAGCGCCGCCGCTTGCCGCTGTTGTTCCATTGCGGCATGATCGCGATAACAACAACACCGCGCACGAACAACAACGGCGCGTCTGAGGGAGGGACTTTTGAAGAAGATCATTTCAGGTCTGCTGGCGTCAGCAATGGCATTCGCGGCCACAAGTGCCATGGCGCAGACCAAGCCGCTGAAGCTCGGCGCCATTCTCGATATGTCGGGTCTGTATGCCGATATCACCGGCGTCGGCAGCGAGACCGCAGCCAAGATGGCCGCGGAAGATTTCGGCGGTGAAGTGCTGGGCCGCAAGATCGAGATCATTGCTGCTGACCATCTCAACAAGGCTGATCTGTCCGCCAACATCGCACGCGACATGCTTGATAATCAGGGCGTCGAGGCGATCATCGACGTTGCGGCATCGGCGACCGCGCTGGCTGCGAGTGAAATCGCGCGCGCGCGCAACAAGATCATCATCTTTAACGGCCCAGGCTCGATCCGCCTCAGCAACGAGGCCTGCGGCCCCTACACCGTGCATTATGTGTTCGACACTTACGCACAGGCCAATGTGACCGGTCTCGCCACCGTGAAAAATGGTCTCGACACCTGGTTCTTTCTGTCGGCCGACTATGCATTCGGCGCGGATCTCGAGAAAGACACCACGGCCGTCGTCACCAAGGCTGGCGGCAAGGTGCTGGGCTCGGTCAAGCATCCGCTGAATACGTCCGACTTCTCGTCCTTCCTGCTGCAGGCGCAGAGCTCGAAAGCCAAGGTCGTCGGCCTCGCCAATGCCGGCGGTGATACGATCACCGCGATCAAGCAGGCGGCCGAATTCGGCCTGACGCGTAGCGGTGGCCAGAAGCTGTCGCCGCTGCTGGCCTTTATCTCCGATATCGACAGTGTAGGTCTTGATACTGCGCAGGGCCTGATCCTGGCGGAAGCGTTCTATTGGGATCTCAATGACGAGACGCGCGCTTTCACCAAGCGCTTCCAGGAGCGCACCAAGCGCGTGCCGACGTCGGCCCAGGCCGGCGTCTATTCATCGGTGCTGCATTATCTCAAGGCTGTGAAGGCTGCCGGCACCACGGACTCGGCTCCGGTCATGAAGCTCATGAAGGAGACGCCGATCAACGACATGTTCGCCAAGAATGGCCGGATTCGCGAGGATGGCCGCATGGTGCATGACATGTACCTGTTCGAGGTGAAGAAGCCGTCGGAATCCAAGGGCCGCTGGGACGACTACAAGCTGCTCGCGACCGTTCCCGCAGAGCAGGCATTCCAGCCGCTGGAAGCCTCGCGCTGCCCGCTGGTGAAGAAGTAATCGTCAGGGTCTGAAGCTTGCCGGACGATCAAGAACAACAACAAGGAGCGCAATCATGAGCGACATTGTCCTGCAGGACCTCGACAACGGTCTTCTGACCATCACCATGAATCGTCCGGATCGGCGCAATGCGCTCAATCCGGAGATGACACAGGGCCTGGTTGCGGCAGCACGCCGCGCGCAGGAAGATCACGACGTCCGCGCCGTGCTCATCAAGGGCGCGGGCGGCACCTTCTGCGTCGGCGGTGACGTCAAATCGATGGCGGCTGGTCGCGCGCCGCTGCCGTTCGAGGCCAAGCGCGCCAACCTGCGCCGCGGCATGGAAGTGTCGCGCATTCTGCACCAGATGCCGAAGCCGGTGGTGGCGCAGCTCGACGGTGCGGCCGCAGGCGCCGGTCTTTCGATCGCGCTGTCCTGCGATCTCCGTGTCGCCAGCAAATCGGTGAAGATCACCACGGCTTTCGCCAAGGTCGGCTTCTCCGGTGATTATGGCGGCACCTATTTCCTGACCAAGATGCTTGGCAGCGCCAAGGCACGCGAGCTTTATCTAATGTCGCCGGTGCTCTCCGCACAGGAAGCGCTGGCGCTCGGCATGGTGACGAAGGTCGTCGATGACGCCGAGGTGGAGACGGCGGCGCGTGACCTGGCAATGTCACTCGCCCAAGGCCCGAGCATCACCTACGGCTATATCAAGACCAACATCAACAATGCCGAGACGATGACGCTCGAAGCCTGTTTCGACGGCGAGGCGATCCATCACACCCGCTGCAGCGATACCGACGATCACAAGGAGGCCGCCAAGGCCTTCGTCGAGAAGCGCAAGCCGGTCTTCAAGGGGCAATGACCATGAGCCAGATGCGGTTGCGGCAAGTTTGTCTGGTCGCTCCGCATCTGGAGCCAGTGGTGAGCGATATCGCGGCCATTCTTGGCCTCAATGTCTGCTACCGCGATCCTCATGTCGGCAAATACGGGCTTGAAAATGCACTGATGCCCGTTGAGGCGACGTTGCTCGAAGTGGTCGCGCCGACGCAGCCGGGCACGGCGGCCGGGCGGTTCATGGAGAAATCCGGTGGGCGCGGCGGCTATATGGTGATCCTGTCCTGCGAGGATCCCGACGAGCGTGGGCGCTTCGCCGCCAACATCGGCGTGCGCACCGCCAATGTGATCGATCATCCGCCCTATCACGGCGTGCAATTGCATCCACGCGATTGCCGGGCCGCCTTCATCGAGTTCAATCACACCAAAGACAGCGACGACGATTTCGGGCCGTATCCGCCGGCCGGTCCGGACTGGCAGGAGGCGATCCGCCACGACATCACGCGCGCGCTGACCGAGGTCGAGCTGCAGAGTCCGGACCATTACGATCTGGCGCAGCACTGGAGCAATATCATCGGCGTGCCGCTGACCTCGGCCCGCAACGACGATCCGCAAATCGCGTTCACGAACGGCTGTTTGCGCTTCGCCAAGGGTAAGAGCGAAGCCATGACCGGGATCACTTTTCGCGTCAACGACGTCGCACAGGTGCTCGGCAGCGCACGGGCACGCGGATGTCCCTGCGCCGGGGATGCATTTCTGCTGGCCGGGGTCACGTTTCGCGTCGTTGCGTGATCGCGGCAATCGCCGCACGATCCCTTCTTTTCTGACGCGTTTCCTTCATGCGAACCGGTATCCACTTCGCTCGGAAACGCTACGGCAACAACAATAAACCGGAAACGCCATGACAGTGACACGTCCGCATCCGCTGGACTCGTTCTTCAATCCATCCAGCATCGCCATCATTGGCGCTTCCCGCGATGTCATGAAGATCCCGGGCCTGCTTCTCTCCTTTCTGCGCAAGAATCAGTTCTCCGGCGCTATTTATCCGGTCAATCCGAACTATCGGGATATCGATGGGCTGACGTGCCATCCGAGCATCGCAGCCATCGGGCAGCCGATAGATCTCGCCATCGTGATCATTCCTGCGCGTGTCGTGCTCGGCGCGCTTGAGGAGTGCGCGACGCTCGGCGTCAAACACGCCATCATCATCTCCTCCGGCTTTGCCGAGGAAGGCGGCGGTTCCATCGCGATGCAGGATGCTATTGCGACGCTGGCGAAGCGCACGGGGATGCGGATCTCCGGACCGAACGCCGAGGGGTACTACAACCAGATCGCCGGCATTGCCGCGACCTTCAGCCCAACCGTTGATGTAAGGCCGGACCAGCTGCCGCTGGCCGCTACCACGAAGCGGGTCGGCATCGTCGCACAATCCGGCGGCATCGGCTTTGCGATCTATAACCGCGCCAAGTCGCTCGGCATTGCTCTGAGCACCGTGATCTCGACCGGCAACGAGTCCGATCTCGGCGCCGGCGAATTCTTCGACTACATGGTGCAGGATACGGCAACCGACGTGATCCTGCTGTTCATCGAGGGCATTCGCGACGTCGACAAATTTCTCGCCGCGGCTCGCAAGGCAGCGGAGCTCGGCAAGCCGGTCATCGTCGTAAAGGTCGGCCGCTCCGGTGCTGGCGGGCGCGCAGCAGCCTCGCATACCGCCAGCATGGCGGGCTGGACGGCCGCCTATGATGCGGTGTTCGCGCGTCATGGCTTCATCGTCTCCAACGATCTCGACGAAGCGGTGACCATCGCCGCCGTGCTGACCACGTCGCCGCTGCCGAAGGGCGATCGCGTCGCTGTCGTCACCGTCTCGGGCGGCGCAGGCATCTGGGGCGCTGATGCCGTGTCGGCGCAGGGGCTGCAGGTGCCCGAATTGTCGGACGGCGTTCAGGCGACGATTCGCGGGCTGATCCCATCCTACGGATCGCCGTGCAATCCGATCGATATCACGGCCCAGGCAGTGCACAGCGGCGGGCTGCAAAAGACCATTGAATTGCTCGACAGGTCTGACGAGGTCGATGCAATCCTGGTGGTCATCTCGCTGTCGAGCGAGACGCGGATGCCGTTCAAGACGCCGGAGCTGAAGCCCGTCATTGCCGCGCAGAACAAACCGATCGTGTTCTGGTCCTATACGCTACCGTCGAACTTCGCGCGCACCGGTCTCGCCGAATCCGGCGTGGTCGTGTTATCCGGGCTGACTCACGTGAGTGTCGCACTGCGGCGGCTGGTCGATCACGCTAGGTTCAGGCTGGCAGATCCGGTCGCAACAGCCATCGTCGCGCCGAACGATTTAGTTGAGCATCTGACTGCGCCGACGCTCTCCGAGTATGACAGCAAGACGCTGCTGCAGATTGCCGGTGTCGCGCTGCCAGGCGAGGTTCTTGTTGCCGACAGATCGGCGCTGGATGCAGCGATTGCCAAGATAGGCTTCCCGCTGGTGATGAAAATCCAGTCGCGCGACATTCCGCACAAGAGCGAGGTTGGCGGCGTCAGGGTCAACATCACCACGAAGCATGAAGCCGTAGCTGCCTATGACGCGCTGACTGCCAGCGCCCGGCAGCACCGGCCGCGGGCTGCGCTGCAGGGCGTGCTCGTTTCGCCGATGGCTAGCAAGGGTGTCGAAATCATCGTCGGCACGCTGCTGGACGAGACCTTCGGGCCGATGGTGATGGTCGGCCTTGGGGGAGTGACGGCGGAATTGTTCAAGGACGTGGTCTATCGCCCGGCGCCCGTGAGTGCCGCTGAGGCTGCTTCCATGCTAGGCGCACTCAAGGCTGCGCCGTTGCTGAATGGCTTTCGCGGGACGCCGAAGGCCGACGTGTCAGCGGCAGCGGCACTGATTGCACAGGTCTCGCAACTTGCGGCGCAGTTCAAGGGCGATCTCGCAGAGATCGAACTCAATCCCGTTCTGGTGCATCCCACGGGTGAGGGAGTCACCATCGTCGATGCGTTGGTGGTGCGGAAGGGGTAGGCGGCCGTCAAATAAAAATGGCCGGGGCGTCTAGCGAAGCTCGCTTCGCGCTGCCCGGCCATTTCACAGTGAGGTTTGAAAAAAACCCGACGGGGACTTAGCGCCCCTTGAAGTTCGGCACCCGGCGTTCGGCAGTCGCCGCAACGCCTTCCTTGAAATCTTCTGTCTTACGCAGGCGCGTCTGCTCGGCCAGTTCGTGCTCGGTCGCCTTGGCCACGCGATCGGCGAGGCCGTTGCGCATGGTGGCGCGGGTCGAAAGTAGGCCGAGCGGCGAGCATTCCGCGATTTCTTCCGCAAGCCTGATGGCGGCGTCGCGGACCTCGGCCTGCGGCACCAGCACATTGGCCAGGCCCATCTTCAAGGCTTCCTCACCGCCGACGCGGCGCGATGTATAGAACATCAGCTCGGCGTTGTTCTTGCCGATCAGCTCGGTCAACGCAACAGTGAGGCCGAAGCCGGGATGGAAGCCGAGCTTGGTGAAATTGGCAGCGAAGCGCGTTTCCGGGCAGGCGACGCGGAAATCGGCCGACACCGCGAGGCCGAGGCCACCGCCGATGGCTGCGCCCTGGACGGCCGCAACGATTGGCTTCTTGGCGCGGAAGATACGCACGGCTTCCATATAGAGATGGCCGATGGAGCCGAGATTGTCGGCGGGGTCACCGCTCTTGGCGGCTGCCTCGGTCTCCTTGCGGTTCGGGTCGCTGAAATCGGCGCCGGCGCAGAACGCCTTGCCTTGCGCGCACAGAACCGTCGCCCGGATCTCGGGATTGGCGTCGATCTCGTCGAGCGCATTGGCGATCTGCTGGATCAGCAGGATGTCGAAGAAATTCAGTGGCGGCTTGCGGATCTCGATAATCGCAATGTGGCCGCGGGTCTCGACGCCGATGTCTTTGTAGGTGGTCATGTGTTTCCTCGTCATTCCGGGGCACGCCCGGCGCTTGCCGGGTGTGAACCCGGAATCTGGATGTGTTCAACCATGTCGAGGTTCCGGGTTCACACGCGCAAGATGCGCGTGCGCCCCGGAACGACGAGCCTCAGCGCAGACCAAGTCCGCGCGCGATGATGCCGCGCAGGACTTCGGTGGTGCCGCCCTGAATGGTCAGTTTTGGCGCCGTCTTGATGGCGAAGCCCAGCATCTCGTCCAGCGTGGCGTGATTGGAGGCACTGTCGTCGACGAAAGCCGCGAGTTCGCGCACGCGATGGGGCAACTGCTGCTCCCAGATCGTGCCGATATCCTTGACGATGGACGCTTCCACCACCGGCTCCTTGCCGGCCTGCAGCATGCCGGCCACCGACACCGACATGCGGCGCATCGTGTGCAGCTGTGCGACGAGGCGGCCGATGCCTTCGGCGCTGCGAGTGTCCGGCTCCGGGCCGACAGCACGGACCAGTTCGGTCAGCACGTAATAGGTTTCAAGGAAACGTTCGGGGCCGGATCGCTCATAAG
This sequence comes from Tardiphaga sp. OK246, assembly GCF_900188215.1. Classification (NCBI taxonomy): domain Bacteria; kingdom Pseudomonadati; phylum Pseudomonadota; class Alphaproteobacteria; order Hyphomicrobiales; family Nitrobacteraceae; genus Tardiphaga; species Tardiphaga sp. OK246. The sequence goes on along the minus strand of NZ_FZOX01000008.1, from coordinate 195,201 downwards.
CGAGCTCGCTGGTGGCTTGTTTCCAGGCGCTGTCGAGCTCGCCGAGCATGTGGTCGTCCGGCACGAAGTGATCGGTGAACACGACTTCGTTGAATTCGTATTGGCCGGTGATCTGCGCGATCGGGTTCACCGTAATGCCCGGTTTCTTCATATTGACCAGAAACTGTGTCAATCCGTGGCGGCGATTTTCCTTGGTCGGGGCCGATGTGCGGAAGATCGCGATCATGTAGTCGGCCATATGCGCCGAGGTCGTCCAGATCTTGCTGCCATTGATGAGCCAGCCGCCGTCGGTCTTGGTGGCCTTGGTCTTGGCAGCGAACAGATCGGAGCCCGAATTCGGCTCGCTCATGCCGATAGAGAAACAGACCTCGCCGCGGCAGATGCGCGGCAGGATGTCCATCTTGATGTGCTCGGGGGCGTATTTCAGGAGCACCGGGCCGCTTTGGCGGTCGGCAACGAAAAAGCGGCGCACCGGCGCGTTGGCCACGCGCATCTCTTCGGTAACAACGTAGCGTTCAAGGAACGAGCGCTCGTGGCCGCCATACTTCTTGGGCCAGGTCATGCCTAGCCAACCGCGCTCGCCGACGCGCTTGCTGAATTCGGGATTGTCCGAGTCCTCGCGCTGGGGCTTGTGCGGATCGAAAGTGCCAGCGGCGATTTCCTCGGCGAGGAACGCGCGGACTTCCTTGCGCAACTGCTCGCATTCGGGCGGCAGGCGGATCGGATCGAAACGAAGGGCTGCAGTCATGTGAAAGGATCTCGTTTCTTGTGTTCGATCAGCGCGACGCGACCAGAGGCCACAGCTCGTCGGCACCGCGCGCAGCGACCAGTTTGCCGAGTTCGACCGCCCAGTAGCTTTCGCTGCCGAAATCATCGCGCCATGCCAATGCGCGCAGCGTGTAGCGATGCAGGATGTGTTCCTGCGTGAAGCCGATGGCACCAAGAACCTGATGCGCAATGGCGGCGCCCTTTTCGGCGGCCTCGGAGCAACGGATCTTTGCAGCGGCGGCCTCGAGGAAGAGCGCGTCATCGAGTGGTGCGCCGCTGGAGAAGGCGTCAGCCGCGGAGCTGGCAGCGGCGAGGGCTGCCGAGGTCTCGCCTGCGAGTTTCGCCAGATTGTGCTGCACCGCCTGGAACTTCGAGATCTTCTTCTCGAACGCCACGCGCTCGCCAGAATAGTTCACGCCGATGCCGAGCATGGTTTCCATTGCACCGGCAATCTGCTGGCTGCGCACGAGTGCGCCCATCAGCAACAGCGCTTTCTGATCGAAGCCCGATGGCGCAGATCGAAGGGTGACCGGCCTCACAGCGTCGAAATGCACCGTGTCGGACGGATCATCGGCCAGACCGAGCCCGGCTTCAATCCGGCAGGCGCTGGCGTCCACCAGCGCAATAGAGGCTCCGCCGATGCCGGAGGCGACGATGGCGATGTGTTTCGCATCCCTCGCGAACGGCACGCCGCGCGCGCGGCCGGTAATTGTACCATCGGCGTTGAGCGTGAGGCGATCGCGCGGGCTTGCCGGCGCGACGGTCATCATGCCTTCGGGCGATTTGATCTGGGCCTGCGCGAGCAGCCAGCCCGCCAGCATGGTCTCGGCGAGCGGTACAGCAACGCCAGCGCGGCCGGCGACGCTGAGGACACTGAAACCTTCGGCCATGCTGGTGCCGGAGCCGTCGCACTCTTCAGGCACCCATGAGAGCGGCAGGCCAGCATCTGTCAGTGCCTGCCAGAGCGGCGCTTTCCAGCTGCCGTTCTTGTCGTGATTGATGGTCTGTGCGTCAGCGAGATCGGCGAAAATACGTTCCGCGGTTTCCGCAACGATATTGTCTGCGTCCGTCAAGGCGTTCCCCGTGTGCTAGCGCATCTCATTCGGCAGGGAATGCCGGGCATGGGCGCTGCCACTTTTCTTGCATTCATGATGCGGAAAAGGTGGAAGGAAGACAAGCGGGCTGGCCGCAGAGGGGCCTGCGGTGGCGGCATGATGTGTTGGTGCAGCGCAATTTAATTCCGCAAAGCGAACTTGTGCCGCGTTGTATACCAGCGCGACCGCATTATGGTAGATCGCATCAGCGTCAGAACAAGCAGAGGAAATGCAGATGGCAAGTGACGGTTTGTGCGTCGTGATTACAGGGTCGGCATCGGGGCTTGGTGCTGCGACCGCCGCCATTCTCGCCAAGGACGGCGCCCGTATTGTCATCAACTATTCGTCGAGTCAGAAGGAAGCCGAAGCCACTGCCGAGCTGTGCCGCGATGCTGGTGCAACCGAAGTCATCGTGGTTCAAGGCGATGTATCGAAGGACGACGATTGCAAGAACATCGTCGCGGCTGCCCAGCACTGGGGGCGGATCGATGCGCTGATCAACAATGCCGGCATGACCAAGCATGTGCCGCATCACGATCTCGATGGCCTGTCCGCGGAAGATTTCCAGCGCATCTATGCGGTCAACACGATCGGGCCCTATCAGATGGTGCGTGCGGCGCGTGCCTTGCTCGAAGCCGGCGCCAAGGCGTCGGGTCGTGCTTCGGCCGTCGTCAATGTCTCGTCCATGGCCGGTATCACAGGCGGCGGTTCGTCAGTCGCCTATGCCGCCAGCAAGGGCGCGCTGAATTCGATGACGCTGTCGCTCGGCCGTGCATTGGCTCCGCTGATCCGCGTCAATACGGTCTGCCCTGGCTATATCGATACGCCATGGTTCACCAAGGGACGCGGTGCGGACGGCGCTGCCAAAGTTCGCGATGCCGTAATCGCGCGAGTTCCACTGAAGGTGGCCTCGACCGCGGAGGACGTCGCCGCCCTGATCTGCTTCCTCGCCACGTCGCCATCGAGCAATATGACGGGCGAATTGGTGCGGATGGATGCCGGCATGCATCTGCTGGCCTGATCGGAAACCTGCGTCAAACAGCAAAAAGCCTCGGGTAATGCCCGAGGCTTTTTCATTCTCGATTGCTGGCAGATCAGCGATTGCCCGGATCGGAAATCATCCGGCGGGCAACCAGTCTGTTCCAGATGAACAGCACCACCAGCGCGCCGATCGTGGCGGTGATGAAGCCGGCACCCTGGTTCGGGCCGTAATGGCCGATCTGCTGGCCGATGAACGTCGCCAGGAATGCGCCGGCAATACCCAGGATAGTGGTCAGAATGAAGCCGCTGGGATTGTTTGGCCCCGGTGACAGAAGGCGGGCGATAATGCCTGCGACAAAGCCCACAACGAGAATCCAGATCATAGCAATATCCCCTCTTCTAAGTGAGCGTTAAACCCAGCTGGACTTAACTTCGTCTTCCGTGGGTAGCCGGCCATGCGGTGTGAACTGATTAACGGCATCGGGTAGTTCGTTGCTCAGCTCCGCGAGAAGCTGCTCGCGGGACATGCCGGTGCGCGACGTCAGTTGCGCGATCTGATCCGCGCCAAGTGCGGCGCCGAGATCATTAGGCGAGATCTGCTTGTTCGGGCCGGAGCTGACCCAGGAATCCGCGGCGTCGCCATGGCCGTTCTGCTGGAACTGCTTAAGCAGGTCGCCGAGGCCACCGCTGAGCACGCTGCCGGCGGCTCCGCCCGCCAACAGACCGCCGAGCGGGCCCTTCAGAAGGTCGCCGAGGCCGCCACCGCCTGCTGCAGTGCCAGAATTTCCGCCGAGGAGGCCGCCAAGCATACCACCAAGGCCGCTATCTTGCGCGCTGGCCTGCGTCGTATTCGGCGGCGGGATTTCTTGCGAGTGCCCCTGTGCCGCCGGTTGGCTACCAGTGAAGTGCTTGTATCCTTTGTAGGCGAGCAGCGCGAGGATCGCCATCGTCATCGGCGACATGCCGCCGCTCTTGTCGTCGGGATCGCTGGGGCCACGCGGCCCGTTGGCCATGCCATTCAGAATGTCGAGCAAACCCATGATCATCTCCTGTTCTGCCAGCCCGGCGAAAGCATAGCTGCGCGGTATGACGCCTACAAGGCGCGTCGGTTCCGCCGATAGGCAGCGCTGCGGCATTTTGCTAGTAACGGATGCTGGATGAACGGGAGATGACGTGATCGAAACGCGGCCCATTTGTATCGCCGGTGCCGGCAGTATCGGCTGTTTCGTGGGTGGCATCCTGGCGGCAGCCGGCCGCGACGTCGCCATACTGGCGCGGCGGCGCATCGTGGACAGCATCGAGGGGCACGGTCTGAGGCTGACGAGCTTCGAGGGACTTGATCAACGTCTCGCCCCCGGCCAGCTGCGGCTGTCGGATGACCCCGCCATCATGAGCGAGGCGAAGATCATTCTGGTCGCGGTCAAGAGCGGCGATACGGCGGAGATGGCGGGGCTGATCGCGGATCATGCAGCGCAAGACGCGATCGTCGTCAGCCTGCAAAACGGCGTCGGCAATGTTGCGGTCCTCCGCGCAGCTCTGCCCGGGCGCCGCATCCTCGGCGGAATGGTGCCATTTAATGTCATCGCAAAGGACGATGGTCATGTTCACCGCGCAACGTCCGGAAACATCGTCGTCGAACGCGATGGGGCCGATACCGCTTCGAAGCTATCCGTGCCGCATCTTGCCGTCCTTGCGAGCGACGATATCGTCGGTGTCCAGTGGGGTAAGCTGCTGGTCAATTTGAACAACGCGCTCAATGCGCTGTCGGATATACCGTTGCGGTCGCAGCTTGCACAGCGCGCGTGGCGCTCGTTATTCGCCGATCAAATGGCGGAAGGCCTGGCCGTTCTGAAAGTCGCCGGTATCAAGCCCATCTCGGCGACGCCGATCCCTGCGCGACTAACGCCGCATTTGCTGCGGCTACCTGACGGCCTGTTCAATATGCTGCTCGGGCGGACGATGAAGATCGACGCAAATGCGCGCTCGTCCATGTGGGAGGATCTGCAGCGCGATCGACGCACCGAGATTGACTATTTGCAGGGTGTCGTCGTTGAGCTGGCGGCGAAATATCAGATCACGGCTCCGCTATCGCTGCGCGTGATGACACTGATCAAGCACGCAGAGACGTCAGGCAAGGGATCGCCCGCACTCAAGCCAGATCAGATTCGCAGTGAACGTGACATTGATTGAGCCGAAGGGACTGTTGGACCGGCTTCGGCGCTATCATTACGAGAATGTTACTATTCGTTTCGGCTACTATCGGCGGACTCAACTATCCGAATGCTCCAATTGCGTCTGCCGGTCAATGCGATGGTACCATTATCCGTTGCATTCGCATTAAGCCGATGATTATCCGTTAAATATCAATTGCGGATACGCGTCGGTGAATTCTCAGTAAATGAGATGTAAAGCGTCTTTTAGCCCGTTATTCGCAGACGAGTAGCAGTTCGCGTCGTGAAGAAGGCTCGCAGGAGTACGGCTGGTTCAATACTAGACATCATGATGTGACATCAGGGGCTATGTCATTCGCGACATCTTTAGTATAGAAGGCCGCGTGATTTGACGGTGGTTCGCGCTTCGCGCGCCGGGCTGGGCGTTTGATCCTTTCATATCATCGGCAAAGCGTGTGCCGGTCGAATTATTCAACTAACAATCGGAGCTACAATGGCCAAGAAAGCGAAAAAGAAACTCGTCCGTCGCGAGTACACCAAGGAAGACGTGAAGATCCTGAAGGCGCATTCGAAGGCCCAGACCCCGCTCGAGAAGATTTCCAAGGAGATGAAGCGCACCGGTGGTTCGCTGCGTCAGAAAGCCATTAAGCTTGGCATTCCGCTCGGTCATCGTCGCCGCAAGGCGAAGAAGGTCGCCACGAAGGCTACCAAGGTGACTAAGACTGCAAAGGCCAAGAAGGCCAAGAAGTAAGCTTTCGTACTGAACGAAGCCGGCCTGAAGTTCGTTAGCGCTTCAGGCCGTTTTCTTGGGTGGAGCGATCGATGCGAACCCTGTTTTTGAAGGTCTTGAAGCGGAAATCCTGCGCCGCTATCGCTGTGGTTGCGGCGATACTAAGCATTGGTGCCATCGCACCTGCATTTGTGGTTCCTCCGACGGTCACCCCGTCGCCGGGTTATGATGCCCGGCTTGCCGAGCAACGACGCGCGACTGAAGTGCAGGCGCCTGCGCATGCTCGCAAGCCCGCTGCCGCGATCGTCTGCGCAACGTCGTCGGTATAGTCATTGGATCTGATCCGTGAAGCGATTGTCATGACCTACCGCCCCCTGAGGTTGTTTGTGCTCTGTGGTGCGTTGATCATGGCAACCATTGTCGAAAGCAGAGCGGCTGATTATGCGAGCCAGATCAGTGCCTTTCGCCGAGCGCACAAGCTCTCCTCTGTCACGCTGGACAGTAAATTGAACGCGGTCGCGCTTGCTCAGGCGCAGGCGATGTCATCCAGTGGCAAGGTCAGCCACGAGGTCGGCGGTGTTTTCTCCGCGCGTGTGGGGAAGCTCCGCAAATCCAAAGCAGCAGAGAATATCGCGGCGGGCTTCCTGACATTTCCCGAAACGTTGAGGCAATGGGAAGAGAGCCCAGGTCATCGCGAGAACCTGCTCATGTCCGGCGCACGCAAGGTCGGCGTCGCTTACGTCGCCAATCCCAAGTCGACCTACCGGATGTTCTGGGCGATGGTCATCACGGATTGATACCTGACAGGTTGCTATGGCTCAAGTGCGCTTGGTCTTGGCCGGCGCGTTCGTGCCGAACAGCGCGTCCTTGATGTCTTTCAGCCCCGATGACAATTTGGACCACCCACAGGTAAGGGGCTCGATCGCGCAATCCGGCTCCTTGGCGCGCACTTTGGGCCGAGGCCTAGGTAGCAGGACAGGCTTCGCATCGCTTGGGGTTTCCGCGGTCTGCCGAAAGTCCGTTTCGAGCGCAGCCTGGGTTTGCGCTTCGCGCTGCTTTTCAGCGAAGGCCGCGACGATGACGCTGCGACGCTGATTGTCCAGATAGATCTTGTACTGCTCGTCGATCGCCTTCTGTTCAGCCGTGGTTGGGTTCGGGCCAGCGATATCAAAGCTGCGGTTCTGCATGAAGTCGTGATACGTATAGCCGCCACCGCGCTTGCGCCGTCCCGCGAATTTGCTTTCGCAATCCGACAGCGCCACAGCCTTGGCGTCTTTCGAAGCCGTCGATTTTTCGATGCGCTCGGCGCAATCTTCATAATCCGCAGGCGCGGCAGTCCACCATTGCGCACGAGCAGGCGAAGACATCAACGCGAGACCGGAGAGTGATGCGGTCGTCAGTAGCGCAAATATGAGTGACTTGTATGCGGACAAATGAGCCACGTGGGTTCCGATGTAGATAACAAACCCAATTCTCGCCATTTGTGGGCCATTTTTCAACCTCGGATGTGTTACTTCTCCCCGCTTTTGGAGCAAGTGCAGCATGACTGCATCAGTGCGGTCATGTGGTACGCAGACCGGCGTTATTTCGCGATACAACGCTGATGTGGAAGTGTTTTCAGGCAGAGATCTGTGGCTGCTCTCATATCACTGAAATTGATGACTTCAGAGTTTTGAGTCATTCTTGACAGTAGTTTTCGGATCGCGCTGCTACTCGACGCGCAATCACCTACACGGGACCACACGTAGTTTGCGAAGCGACGGGCTCACGTCCGATGGAGCGGTGTTGTCGCTTCGTTTCGTGTGCCTGGGACTCTATCCGATGACAGACACGAAAAAGGGCGGTCCTTTGGGCCGCCCTTTTTCTCAGATGTCAGTTGTCTTACTGGCAGATGTGTCGTCGGCCGTCCTCGCCGCGGAACCAAGTTCCCGGCTGACACACGAAGCCCATGCGCTGTGCGTAGGAATCGCGCGGGACGCCATTGTAGCCATCATAGGAATTGTAGCTGTTCCGGAACGGCGCAGTTGCGATGGCCCCGGCGGTGCCCACAGCCGCACCCGCTACACCGACCGCGCCGCCAACCACGCCTGCCGCAACGTCACCCGGCCAGAAGCCCGAATCACGATAGCCGCTATCGACTGTACTGGCGCGATAGTCCTGCGTGGCCTGCGCCCGGCGATTCATCGGGTCCTTTGCCATCACTGGCGTAGCGATCAAGCCAGAGACCACGGCAGCAGCAGCAAGAAGTTTCATCTTTGTCATGCGGGATTCTCCATCGTTATTATGACAACCAGCCAACGATGGGCGGTCCGAGACGTTCCGCGATAGATGTCCCGATCTTTTAAGGGCATGTGACGCCGGTTCCGGCCCCGTCCTATTTGAATTGCCAACGGGTAGCGATGATCGAACGGCTCTGATATGGAACTGTCCATGCCCGGTGTTCCTGACCGGGATCGCGGTCCCGTAGCTCAGCCGGATAGAGCGACGGTTTCCTAAACCGTAGGTCGCATGTTCGAGTCATGCCGGGATCGCCAGCTTTCCTTCTGTTTAATCCAAAACAGGCCATTTTCGCGACGACTTCGGACCTCCTGGCGTCAGGCGACGGCGATCTCGCGCTTCTGGAGCATGGCGCGAATCTCTCGTGACGGCTTGGCGGCACTGAAAAGAAAACCCTGCATCTGGGTACAACCGAGCATACGCAGTGCGTCGAGTTGATCGGCTGTCTCAACGCCCTCCGCCGTGGTGATCATGTTGCGGGCGGCCGCGATGGTTACAACCGCCTGTACGATCGATGACGATCCGCCGGGCGCCACGATGTCCCGGATGAAACTGCGGTCGATCTTGACCTTGTCGAACGGGAATCGCTGCAGATAGCTGAGCGATGAATAGCCGGTCCCGAAATCGTCCAGCGCAATCCCGACACCGATGCCGCGGAGCTGATGGAGGATCGCGAGCGCCATCTCATCATCGCGGATCAGCACTGTTTCCGTGACCTCAAGTTCGAGTCGGTGAGCTGGCAAGTTGGCTGCCACGAGGGCTCGAGTGACATTCAAGGCCAGGGTCTGCGTCGTGAATTGAATCGGCGATACATTGACAGCGAGCTTGATTGGCGCCGGCCAGGAGGCCGCCTCAGCGCATGCCGTTCGCAATACCCAATTGCCGAGTTCGGTAATCAGGCCGGTTTCTTCGGCGATCGGAATGAACTCTGCCGGTGAAACCATGCCGCGAACCGGATGCCGCCAGCGGAGCAACGCTTCGCAACCAGTAATCTCGTTGCTGGCGATATCGACGACGGGTTGATAGTGAACCTCAAGTCCGTCTTCCGCGAGCGCCTTCCGCAGATCCTGCTCCAGCGCGCGCCGCGCCCTTGCGCCTTCATCCATGGCAGGCTCGAAGAAGCGAAAGGTGCGCCGTCCGGCGGCCTTGGCGCTATACATTGCGAGGTCGGCATGTCTCAGCAATTCGTCGAGATCGGAGCCGTCATCGGGGGCTACAGCGATTCCGATGCTGGCATCGGTCGTGATCTGGTGACCAAGGCATTCATAGGGCTGCCGGATGGCGTCATAGAGCGGCACCACCAGATGGGTGACATCGCTGCGGCGGGCAATTCCCGTATGCACGATGGCGAATTCGTCGCCGCCAAGTCGCGCGACAAAGCCCGCATTACCGACACAGCTGCGCAGCCGCGTGGCCACGATTTTCAGCAGCTCGTCGCCGATCGCATGACCGAGCGTGTCATTGACGCTCTTGAACTCATCGATATCGATATAGAGAATCGCAAATCGCGCGCCGTCATGCAGCGTTGCGATTTCCGCTTCGAGGCGCTCACGGAACATCACCCGATTGGGGAGATCTGTCAGAGCATCGTAATGCGCAAGATGGGCGATGCGCTCTTCCGAACGTTTGCGATCGGTGATGTCCTCGAGCGTCGAGGCCCAGCCGCCGTCCCCCGATCTCTGAACGAGGATCTGGATCGAACGACCATCCGGCGTGGTCAGTAGCGTATCGTGGACAGGGCCTTCAGCAACGCTTCGCAAGAACGACGTGCAGTATTCGTCGACATCGCCGATGAAGGTTCCGTTGTCCTTGCGATGCTGGATGAGGTCGCGGAAATAGCAGCCTGGCTTCACGATCTTGTCGGATAGTCCGAACATGTCGATGAAGCGCTGATTGCAGACGACCAGCCGGCCATAGGCATCGAACAACAGCAGGCCCTGCGTCATATTGTTGATTGCAGTATCGAGATGTGTCGATTTTTGCGCCAGCATCCGTTCGGCCGAGCGGTGCTGGCGGTTCAACTGCCGGACGATCAGGAACAGCGTCGCCAGGATCACCAATGCGGCAAGTGTCGCACCGATGATTTGATATTTGGTCTGCTCGCGCCAGTCATGCAGGGCCGCGGGCATGCTGGTGGTCGCGACGATCATCACGGGAGCCGCCGCGAGGCGCCTTGCGGAGCCCAATTCGTCTTCCCCGTCGATGGGGCTGATATAGTGCCCCGTCGAGGTTCCGCCCGTCGACCAGAGGTCCTTGAAGACTGAGCTGTTGCTGAGGTTCTGGCCGATAACGGTCTCGTTCTGCGGATAGCGAGCAAGCACGGTGCCGTTGCGGTGGATCATCAAGATCTTGGCGTCTTTTTCGAGCGCGAGGGATGCGAAGAAGCTCTCGAAGTGAACCGGCTCGACGCCGCGGCTGATGATGCCCATGAATTCGCCATGGCGTCCGATCAGCTTGCGCGAAAACACGGCGGTCCATGCACCAGTCACCCTGCTGATGACGGGTTCGGCCAATACGACCGCGGGCCCGTTGTCGGCCTGCAGCGTCTGGAAATGCTGACGGTCGGCAATGTCGATGGCAGGCACCGGCCAGGTTTCCGACGAGTTGAGCAGCTTGCCTTCGGAATCGAACAGGTTGATGCCGCCGACATAGGGCAGGCTGCTGAGCTTGGTGCGTAGCATGCGGTGGACGTCGATCCCCGACATCAGATGCTGATAGGCGGCGCTGTTCTGGATGTTGGCCGACTTCATATAGGTGATGACGTCGTTCTGGATGCCCTGCAGGTCTCCGAACTGCTGGTCGAAGTGTCGTGCGACCAGCAGAACCGTGTTGTCCAGTTCGCGCTTCTTGCTCTCGATGGAGCGGTCTCTGAAATGGACGGTGATGTAGGCCGTGCCGATGGCGATGGCGGTAATCAGCAGGCAGCCGCACAGGATGAGGCCTTGGATCGGCCCGCCTTGAAATCGGAAACGGCGCAGCGCGGCGAAGCCAGCAAGGCCGCCAGCGCCATCAGACCGTTCCCCCGACTTTGCGTCGTTTTGCCCCATGCGTAGTTTTGTACCGGGGGGACCGCCAACGCGCCGTTACGAACTTCGGTGAATGATAGGTTAAGACGCTGCGCCATCGCGACGATGTCGATACGCCGCGGTGGCCTATCCCGCCGCCGAACCATTGACGATATCGGCCTGCTCGCCGCGCTCGATCAGCGATTTGACCAGCGAGGATTTCACGCCGGAGACGTGTTCGCGCATCAGTACCTCCGCGCGCCAGGGCTCGCGGGCCATAATGGCGTCGTAGATCCGGTGGTGATCATCATGACGCCGGCGCACGTCGCGATGCTCGAAGGCGACGATGTTGCGGCTCGATGACATCGGCACGTGGTGGCAGATCCGGATCATCTCCGCCAGCATGCGGTTACGGGCGGCGCCCAGCAGGGTGTCGTGGAAGTCGCCATTGATGCCGCGATAGATGGTGAGATCGCCTTCGGCAAACTCACCGCGCGCCAGCAGTTTATCGCCGGCGACAAGGCTTTCCTCGATGATGGCGCGCTCCTCGGCGCTCAGTCCACGTTCGGCGGCGAAGCGTGCGGCCACGCCTTCCAGCGATGCGCGAATTTCATAAGCATCGACGATGGCCGAGAGCGGGAATTCACGGACGGTGAAGCCGCGATTGGGGGCGTAGTCGAGCAGCCCTTCGCCGGCCAGTGCCTGCAAGGCGGCCCGGACGGGGGTCCGCGAGACCTCCAGCGTCTTGCTGAAACGAACTTCGTTGATCCGTTCGCCTGCGCTGACCGTGCCATCCAGAATGGCGTCGCGGATCTGATCCGTCACCGATAGCGACCGGTTAGCGGCGCGGCTGGGGCCGCCAGCTTCAGGCGGCGGCAAGGGGGATGAGTCGGGCATCGGTGGTGCTCCGCAGCAAAGTGAATACAATTCAATCCGAGTGTGATCCGTCTTTGCTACTCAGCATACAGGAAAGCGCAATTTTACTGCATAAATATCGCGCATAAAGGGGAGGCAATTCGCGGAAATGATGAGCATCTGAAAAAGTGTATGTAATTCCGATTGACTCGTGACCCGAACCCGCAATGATGCGGTCACGTTCACAAGAAGCAGGCGGTACGCGTCTCATGGCGGCAGGGAAGTCGATCGGCGAAAACGCCATCGAGGAGATCACGGCGGATCGCACCCCGCACTATGAGCCGTTTGGCTGGCATCACTGGCCGGAGCATCCCTGGCTTGCCTATCAATTCCGCCGCGGTCTCGGTGAGACCCAGGAGGGCGGCGGCAGCGTGTCCGAGGTGATGCTGGCCGGTTCGCGGATGATCCCGGGCGACCTCGAAAGCTGGCATAAAGAGTGGATGGTGATCGCGGATGCCAACTGGCAGCGCGGCCTTTCCGAAGAAAAGCTCGGCCACATCCGCACGGCGATGAACTGTTTCCTGCGGGCTGCCGATTATTACCGCCAAGCCGAATTTCATCTCGAGCCGACCGATCCGCGACGGCTGCCGACCTTCGAGAAGATGGAAGCCTGCTCGCATAAGTTCATTTCCTATCTCAATCCGCCCGGCGAAGTGGTCGAAATCCCTTATGAGCCGGGCAAGCCGATCTGCGGCTACTTCATCCGTGCGCCATTTCCGGGAGACAAGCTGCCGGTGCTGATCTGCATGGGCGGTCTCGACTCCATCAAGGACGAGATGTGGTTCATGCAGGCCCATGGTTGCCTGCAGCGCGGCATCTCGGTGCTGATGGTCGATCTGCCCGGGCAGGGCGGTACCTTGCGCCGCCACGGACTTGCAACCCGCGCCGATACGGAAGTGCCGGTCGGCAAATGTGTCGACTGGCTCGAAAAGCGCGCCGATGTCGATAGCTCGCGCATCGCGGTCTGCGGCTCCAGCATGGGCGGTTACTACGCCGCGCGCGCCGGCTGTTACGAGCATCGCCTCGCGGCGGTGATCTCGCACGGGGCTGTCTGGTCGGTGCACGACATGTGGGGCCAGAAGGGCGACGACTTCGGTCTGGCGATGCATATCCGCTGGGTATTTGGCGCCAAGACCATGAAGGAAGCTCATGAGCTGATGAAGCCCTTTACGCTGAAGGGCCATCTCGAACACATGAAGTGTCCGTATCTCGTGCTGCATGGCGGCCACGACGTGCTCACGGTGACCGCGGCGCGCTCGACCTATGACCATGCGATTGCCAATGGTGTTGATGCGACATTGCGCGTGCTTGAGCCGGACGAGACCGGCGCCGAACATTGCCAGCACGACAATCCCACCATTGGACAGGAAGTGTTGGCCGACTGGCTCGCCGACAAATTCAAGATCGATCAGCGCACTCTGCTGAAAACTTCGTTGAACCCGCTGGTGTGATCATGAATTTTGGTGTCGATCAGATCAAGGCTGCCGTTGTCGCGATCGACCTGCATCGCGGTCATCTGGACATGTCGGTGGCGACCATGCCGACCACGCCGGATGTCGCGAAGACGGTGATCGCTGCCAATAAGCGGCTGTTCGACTGGTGCCGTAGTGTCGGCATTCCCGTGATCCACCAGGTCACGTCCTATCGCGACGAGGCCGAGATCCGCGCCAATCCGTTCTGGCGGACCCGCGCCGAGGATCCAAAAGCAACGCGCAAGAATGTGATGCGGCACAATATCATGGGCGGCCCCGGCTGCACCGTGATGCCGGAGCTGCTGGACCCCAGCGACTTCATCGTCAACACCAAGAAGCGCTACGATTGCTTCTTGGGCACCGATCTCGATTTCGTGTTGCGTTCGCACGGCATCAACACGCTGCTCGTCACCGGCGTAAACACCAATTCCTGTGTGCTGGCGACGACGACGGCTGCCAATGTGCGGGACTACTCGGTGATCGTCGTCGAGGATTGCGTCGACAGCATGGACGGGCCGGAGTTGCATGCCGCCGGCCTCGCCTGCATCCGCACCGCCTTCGGTTTCGTGATGGATACCGATGCCGTGATGCAGCTCGATGGCCTCAAGGGTGCAGGACGCGCCGCATGATCCCATACAACTTCCCACTTTCGAAGGGCATCCAGCCATGACCGGTCCCATGCAGCCGCGCGAGCGTTGCGACTATTCCGCCATCGTCGATCGTCCCAAGCTGAAGCTGCCGGGCAATGCCCGCATGATCATCTGGACCATCGTCAATCTCGAGGTCTGGGATATTGCCAAGCCGATGGCGCGTCAGGTGCTGCCGGCGCCGACCGGCATTCCGCTGCTGCCCGATGTCGCCAATTGGGGCTGGCACGAATACGGCATGCGTGTCGGTGTCTGGCGTTTCTTCGATCTCTACAAGAAGCTCGGCATCAAGCCCACGCTGTCGATCAATGCGCGCGTCTGCGAGGACTATCCACGCGTGGCCCAGCAGGCGAAGGACGCTGGCTGGGAGTTCATGGGCCATGCCTATGAGCAGGGGCCTATCCACAAGGAAGCCGACCAGAAGGCGATGATCAACCGCTCGATGGATGTGATCGAGAACTTCACCGGCAAGCGCCCGGTGGGCTGGCTCGGGCCGGGTCTTACGCAGACGCTGGAGACCCCGGAATTCCTCGCCGAAGCCGGCGTGAAATATATCGGTGACTGGGTCTATGACGACGAACCGACCGTGATCCGTACCGAGAAGGGGCCGCTCACAACGCTGCCTTACACAGTGGAGATGAACGACATCCCGATGATGATGGTGCAACATCACGAGAGTACGCAGCTACTGAACCGTGCCAAGGATCAGTTCGATCGCCTCTATGCTGAAAGCGTAGAGCGGCCGAAGATCATGTCGATCGCGATCCACCCGTATATTTCGGGTCAGCCGTTCCGCATCAAGTATCTCGAAGCGATCTATGACTATGTGAACCAGTTTGAAGGCGTGGTGCATTGGAATGGTGCCCAGATCCTCGACTGGTACAATACCCAGGTGACCAAGTGAGCGTGACGTCCCAGCAGATGCTGCCCGCAATTCCCGTCACCGGCGTGCCGGTCGTGGGTGGCGGTTTTTTCCCTGTACGCCGCGTCTATTGCGTGGGGCGCAACTATCTCGACCACATCCGCGAGATGAAGGAAGCCGACGAGCGCGATCCGCCGTTCTTCTTCCAGAAGCCGCGCGACAGCGTGGTGCCGGACGGCGCGCGCGTGCCTTATCCGGCGTTCACCGAAGACTTCCAGTTCGAGGTTGAGCTGGTGCTGGCCATCGGACGCGGCGGCCGCGATATCGCGGTGGAGGATGCGCTCGATCACATCTGGGGTTATGCCGTTGGCATCGATCTCACCCGTCGCGACCGCCAGCGCGATGCCCGCGATATGCGACTGCCTTGGGAAATGGGCAAAAGCTTCGACGCGTCCGCGCCTTGTGGCGAAATTGCGCCGGCTCGCGATGCCCGGCATTTCAACAATTGCGCGATCACGCTGTCGGTGAACGGCGTCGAGAAGCAGCGCGGCGATATCGGCCAGATGATCTGGAGCGTGCCGGAGATCGTGGCGCAGCTGTCGAAGCAGATGAAGCTCGAGCCGGGCGATCTCATCTATACGGGCACGCCTGCCGGCGTGGGTCCCGTCGTTCCGGGCGACGTTATCGACGCGCGGATCGAAGGCCTGCCGTCGCTCGGCATTACCATCGTTGAGCCGGAGACCTGATCATGTTGCCGACCGAACGCATTTCCTACTCGCCGATTGACGCTCGTCCACCGCTGAAGCTGCCGAATGGCAAGCGCATGGCAGTGTGGATCATCGTCAATGTCGAGGAATGGGACGCCAAGCAGCCGATGCCGCGTACGGTGCTGACACCGCCGGCCGGCGGTTCGCCATCGCCGGATGTTCCCAACTGGGCCTGGCACGAATACGGCAATCGTGTCGGCTTCTGGCGCATGCTGAAAGTGTTCGACGACTACAAGCTCCCCGCCGCGCTGGCGATCAATGGTTCGGCGATTGCCGCTTACCCGCCCATCGTCGAGGCAGCCAAGGCGCGTAACTGGGAATTCATGGGTCATGGTTTCACCCAGCGCAATATGCAGAAGGTGGAGAACGAACGCGAGGATATCCGCAAGACTGCCGACGTGATCGAGAAGGCCACTGGCAAGCGGCCGCGCGGTTGGCTCGGGCCGGGTCTGACCGAGACCTGGGAAACGCCGGACCTGCTGAAACAGGAAGGCTATGACTACGTCGCCGACTGGGTACTCGACGATCAGCCCGTATGGCTCAAGACCACGACGACACCGATCGTCAACGTGCCCTATACGCAGGAATGCAATGACGTCGCGATGATGCTGATCCAGCATCACAAGGCGTCGGAATATTACGACCGGGCCATCGACCAGTTCGAGCAGATTTACGAGGATTCCGAGAATTCGACCCGGGTCATGGCATTGGTTGTGCATCCCTACATCATGGGCGCGCCGCATCGCCTGAAGCACTTCCGCCGGATCTTCGAGACCATCCAGAAGAAATCCGACGTGGCTTTCATGACCGGCGAACAGATTCTCGATTGGTATCTTTCGGTCGGACCGAAAGCGCCAGAAGCATAGATCAGGCAAGCAGCAGGGCATGAGTCTCTTTCAACTCCTCAACGGCCTGACTTTCGCCGCGTTGCTGTTCGTCGTGGCAAGCGGCTTCACGCTGATCTTCGGTCTGCTGCGCATCGTCAATCTCGCGCATGGCGCGCTGTATCTGTTCGGCGGCTATATCGGCTATAGCGTTGCGGTGAAGACCGGCAGCTTTGTGCTCGGCGGCATCGGCGCCATGGCTGCGATTGCGGCCATCGGCTTCGTGCTCGATCAGGGATTGCTCCGTTTCGTGCGCGGCAATGAGCTGCGGCAGGTGCTGCTGACCCTCGGCGTCGCCTTTTTCCTCAACGATCTCGCGCTGGTGATCTGGGGCGGCGACAGCTTCACTGTGCCGATCCCGGAGATGTTGCGCGGCGGCACGCGGGTGTTCGGCACCTTCTATCCGATCTACCGGTTGTTTGTGCTGGGCATGGGCATCTTCGTCTTCATCGGCCTGTGGGTGCTGCTCAATCATACAAGGCTCGGCGCGCTGATCCGTGCCGGCGTTGACGATGCCGAGATGGTGGAAGCCTCCGGCGTGAATATCCGCCGTGTCTTCCTCTTCACCTTCCTGTTCGGTTCGGCGCTGGCCGGCCTTGGCGGCCTGATGGGAGGCGCGTTCCTGTCGCTCTATCCGTCGGCGGACGCGGAAATCCTCACCTTCAGTCTCGCCGTCGTTATCATCGGCGGGCGTGGCAGCCTTGTCGGCGTCGGTGTCGGTAGCCTGCTGGTCGGGCTTCTGAATACGCTCGGCCAGGTGATGTTCCCCGAACTCGCTTATTTCGTGATCTTCGGCCCGATGGCGGTGTTGCTCGCATTCCGTCCGCTCGGCTTGTTCGGACGTGCCACATGACGCAGCCCGTATCCAAAACGTCAGTTCTCGCCGGCATGACTAGCCGTGCGCTCGTCATCGCCGCGCTGGTGGTGATCGTCGCGGCCTGCCTGCCGATGGTGCTGTCGAGCTATCAGGTCGGCCTCGCCACCGAAGTGTTGATCTTCGGAGTCCTCGCCATGTCGATCGATATTCTCGCCGGCTTTGCTGGTCGGACTTCCCTCGGGCATGGTGCCATCTTCGGTGTCTCGACCTATGTCGTCGTTTATGCGACTGGCCAGGCCGGCCTGTCGCCCTGGGCGGGCTTCGCGCTTGGTGTGCTGGCGGCCACCGCGGTGGCCTCGGTATTTGCGCTGCTCGCGGTGCGCACCTCCGGCGTCTACTTCCTGCTGCTGACGCTGGCGCTCGGCATGATCGTGTGGGGCGTCTGCCTGCGCTGGACACAGGTCACCGGCGGCGAGAACGGCATGCGCGCCGATGTGCGGCCGGCGGCCCTGATGAGCCACAGCGCGTTCTATTGGGCGGTGCTCGCTGGCGCCGTCATTGTATCTTTTGCCATGTGGCGGTTCGTGCGATCGCCGTTCGGCCTGACGTTGCGCGGTATCCGCGACAGTGAGAGCCGCATGCGCAGCCTCGGTTACAATGTGCCTCTGCATCTGTTCATCGGCTTCACGGTGTCCGGCATCTTCGCGGGCATCGCCGGTGGGCTCTATGCGATGTTCAACAATTTCGTTAGCCCTTCGACCGTCGCGCTCGCACAATCGGTAGAGGGTGTGTTGATGATGATCGCCGGCGGTGTAGGCACACTGTTCGGCGCCTTTGTTGGGGCAGCGGCGATCATCGTGCTGGAGAATATCGTCAGCTCCTATACCGAGCGTTGGCTGATGGTGCTTGGCATCACTTTCGTTCTCATCATGATCTTCGCCCCCGAGGGCATCATAGGCAAGCTGCGCGCGATCACCTCGCGCAAGGTGCGATAAGTCGGTTTCACGTTTCAATCGGGTTGCTCACGAAAGGACTTCGAGATGGATCGCAGGCAATTTCTCAAGAACACGACGGCGGCTGTCGCTGCCGCGGGCGTCGGCGTCGCTCCGTGGCGCTCCGCACAGGCCCAGGCTGGCCCGATCAAGATCGGTCTGCTGGCGCCGCTGACCGGCGTTGTCGCTTCGGGCGGCAAGGAAATGGTCGAGGGTGTGCAGTTCTATCTCGATCAGGTGAAGAACGAGATGGGCGGCCGCAAGGTCGAGCTGGTGATCGAGGACGATGCGTCGAATCCCGACACCGCTTTGCAGAAAGCGCGCCGTCTGGTCGAGCAGGGCAATTGCCACATGCTGATCGGCAATCTGCTCGCCAATACTGGCCTTGCTGTCGCCAACTACGTTAAGGGCACCGGCACGCCCTACTTCATTCCGATTATCGCGGCTGACGATCTCACCCAGCGCGCCCGCATCAAGAACGTAATCCGCGTCGCCGGCTATTCTGCCAGCGCCTTCACCCATCCGTTCGGTGATTGGGCCCTGAAGCAGGGCTACAAGAAGATCGCCACCATCAGCCAGGATTACACCTTCGGCCACGAACAGTGCGGCGGTCTCGCCCAGGTGTTCACCGAAGGGGGCGGGCAGATCGTGCAGCAGTTCTGGCATCCGCTGAACACCGCCGACTTCAGCCCCTATCTCGGCCAGCTCGCCGATCTCAAGGTCGATGCCATCTTCGCGATGGAAACCGGTGCTGATTCGACTCGTCTGATCCAGCAATATGCGTCATTCGGCCTGAAGGAAAAGACGCCGCTGCTGATGGCGATGAACGGCACCGACCAGTCGGTGATCCGCACCATGGGCCCAGAATGCGAAGGCATCATCGCAGCGGCGCATTTCGCCGAAGGTTCGGACGTTCCGACCACGGCGAAGTTCGAGAAGGATTATGAGGCGAAGTACGGCAAGATCCCGTCGCTCTACGGTTTCTCGATGTATTCCGGCATGATGTGGATCGATGCCGCGCTGAAGAAGATGGGCGGCAAGGTCGAGGACCGCGAAACCTTTATCGATACGGTACTGAAGACCGAGCTCGACAATTCGCCGCTCGGCAAGACCGTGAAGTTCGACGACTACGGCAACCCGATCTACGACGTCTACATTCGCAAGGTCGTCAAGCGCGCCGATGGCAAATACTGGAACGTGCCGATCGAGACCTATCCGAATGTCTCGCAATTCTGGAAATACGATCCGGCGACCTATCTGAAGCAGCCGCCTTACTCGCGGACCTTCCAGGGCATCAAGAAGACCTGATTCAATATTGCTGACATCGAGGCGCGGCCGTGTCGCCGCGTCTCGTTCACTGGGAATTATTCGTGTCCGAACCGATCCTGACGCTGACAGATGTGGTCGTGGCCTTCGATGCCTTGCGGGCGGTCGATGGCGTCAGCCTGACTGTGCCGCGGGGCCAGCGCCGCGCCATCATCGGCCCCAATGGCGCCGGCAAGACCACGTTGTTCAATGCCATCGCCGGCGCGCATCCGCCGACATCCGGCAAGATCAAATTCAACGGGCATGACGTGTCCAGACTGCCGCCGCACCGGCGTGCCCAGCTCGGTATCTCGCGCACCTTCCAGATCACCAATCTGTTCCCCACGCTGAGCGTGCAAGACAACATGATGCTAGCGCTGCGTGGACTGAGGCCGAAGAAGTTTTCGCTGTTCGGTTCGCCCGATCCGGACGATAGCGAGGCTACACGTATCGCGGCCGCGCTGAATGCCGCACGGATCGCCGAACGCGCCGACATCATCGTCAAGGAAATGTCCTATGGCGAGCAGCGTCAGCTCGAAATCGCGATTGCGCTGGTGACGACGCCGACCATGTTGTTACTGGATGAGCCCGCGGCCGGCCTGTCGCCGTCGGAGCGCTCGATGATTGCCGAGGTGATCCGTTCGCTCGATCCGGCGATCACCGTGATCCTGATCGAACACGACATGGATCTGGCACTCGGTCTGGTCGACTACGTGACCTGTATGTTCGAAGGCCGCGTGCTGGTGGAGGAGCCGCCGGAAGGCATCCGACGCAACAAGCAGGTTCAAGAAGTCTATCTCGGGAAGCCGCGTCATGCTTGAGGTCAAGGATCTGCACAGCGGTTACGGCGACGCCGTCGTGGTGCGCGGCGCCTCGCTTGAGGTGCGTCCCGGCGAGATCGTCGCGCTGCTCGGCCGCAATGGTATGGGCAAGACCACTTTCATTCGTTCCATTATGGGTCTGACGCCGCCACAGGTGCGCTCGGGCACGATCACCTGGCGCGACGAGAGCCTTGTTGGTTTGCGTCCTCATGATATCGCCAATCGCAAGATCGCCATTGTGCCGCAGGGGCGCCGGCTGTTTCCGTCGCTGACGGTGACCGAACATCTGACCATGCTGAAGAGCGTCCGCGCCAAGGACGGCTGGACACTCGATCGCGTATTCGGCATTTTTCCGCGGCTCGCCGAGCGCCGCCACCACCGCGGCGGCCAGTTGTCCGGCGGTGAGCGCGGCATGCTGGCTGTGGGCCGTGCGCTGATGATTGATCCCGAATTGATCCTGATGGACGAGCCGTCCGAAGGTCTCGCGCCGGTGATGGTGCAGCACCTCGAGAGCATCATTCTCGATCTTAAAAAGGAAGGGCTGTCGATCCTGCTGGTCGAGCAGAATCTCTATAGCGCGCTGGCCGTCGCCGATCGAGTCTACATCATGGAGACCGGGCAGATCGTGCATCACGGCACGTCGCAGGAAATGAATGAGCAGACTGACGTGCTATTCCAGCGCCTCGGCGTGCATTGAGGTGATCATGAGCGAAGACCTGTTGCGTCAAGTCGCCGACGAATTGAACAAGGCGCCTGGCGCCGCTGAACGCACACCGCGCATGACGGGGCTGGTCGTGGAAAACAACACGCGCGTCGCGACTGCGGCTATTCAAGACATGGCGTTCGATTCGACGCCCTACGCCTATCAGGCGTGGCTCGCTGGCATGGACAAGCGCTGATGCAGAGCGCGATTGCAGCCCTTGATCTCTGCGCCCTCGCGGATGCTGTCGCTAAAGGCGAAGTTACGTCCGTGAAGGCGACAACGGTGGCGCTGGAACGGCTCGATCTGATCGGCCGCAAACTGAATGCCGTGGTGCGACTTGACGACGAACGGGTGCTGAACGCGGCCGAAGCCGCCGACAAGTTGCGCGCATCGGGAGCGGCATTGCCAGTACTGCATGGCGTGCCCCTTGCACATAAAGACCTCTTCTATCGCGCCGGTGATCTGTCCGGTGGCGGCTCAAAAATCCGGGCGGACTTTCGCGCCGACGTGACAGCCACGGTGATCGCTCGGCTCGATGCCGCCGGCGCGCTCGATCTCGGCCGGCTGCAGCTGGCTGAATTCGCCATGAGTCCGACGGGCTATAACGAATCGCTGGGGCATGCACGCAACCCATGGAATCCGGGGCATGTGCCGGGCGGCTCGTCCTCCGGTTCCGGCGTCGCCGTCGCCGCGCGCCTCGTGACCGGCTCGCTCGGGACGGATACCGGCGGTTCACTACGTCATCCCGGCGCGATGTGCGGCCTGATCGGGCTGAAGCCGACCTGGGGACTGGTTCCGACCGATGGTGTGATGCCGCTATCTGCCTCACTGGATTGCACGGGACCTCTGGCTCGTACCGCACGGGATGCCGCGCGACTGTTGTCGGTGATCGCGGATCGCGACTATGAAACGACGCTCGATACGGGTGTGACCGGGATGCGCATCGCAATTCCCGGTGGATACTACCGCGAGCTCATGCATTCGGATGTGGCGACTGCGCTGGACGAAGCTGTGAAGGTGTTGCGGTTGCTCGGCGCCACCGTCGTCGAGACCTCGCCGCCGGACATGGCCTTGATCAACGCGCTGATGCAGATCGTCATGAGCGTTGAGGCTGCGACGATCCATCGCCGCTGGCTGATCGAGCGATCGCAGGATTATGCCGATCAGGTGCGCTCGCGCATCGAGCCCGGCCTGTTCTATCCGGCGACACGTTATGTGGAAGCGCTGTCGCTGCGAGCGCAGATCACCCAGCAATGGATCGCATCCTGCATCGGATCCGCCGATCTCGCGCTTCTGCCGGCGATCTCGATTCCGGTACCGACCATCGCGGCGACCACCGAAGGCAACCCCGCCGACGTCGCTGCTGTGATCGGCCAGCTCACACATTGCACCCGCGGCATCAATTATCTCGGTCTACCCGGAGCGTCAGTGCCGTGCGGCTTCGATGCGGCAGGTCTGCCGATCGCGTTCCAGCTGGTCGGCCGCCCCTATGCCGAGGCCGATATCCTGCGCGCGGCTCATGCTTATCAAGGTGTGACCGACTGGCATCATCGCGTCCCCGCCAGTGCCGAACTGAACTAGGAAGAAGAGATTTCGAATGCCCATCATCGACATGCACACCCATGCCCTCAGCAAGCGCGTCGAGCCGTTGGTGGCCGGACATTACGACCCGATGGACAATCCCTATCGCCGCGACATGTCGCCGGCGAGCCGCGAAACGGATGCAGAGCAGGGCAAGCTGCTCCCGGGCCTGATGCTCGACATCGCCAAGCGCCGCGAGATGATGGCGAGGATGGGTGTCGACTTTCAGGTGATCGCGCCGGCACCGGCGCAACAGAATTACTGGGCCGACGAGGATTTGCAATGTGCGCTGTCGCGCGTGCAGAACGAAGACATTGCCGCGCTCGTGGCGCAGGATCCTGCACATTTCGCCGGGATGGGTACGCTGCCGATGCGGTTTCCCGGGCGTGCGGTGGAGGAGGCGGTTCATGCAGTCGAGCAGCTCGGCCTGCGCGGATTCCAGATCGATACCCGCGTCGAAAACCTCGAACTGTCCCATGCCGCCTTCGATCCACTCTATGCGCGGCTTGCCAATCTGCGCATACCGCTGTTCGTGCATCCCTTGGGCTTCTCCCATGGCCAGCGGCTCGGCGATTTCTTCATGGTCAACAGCGTCGGCCAGCCCATCGAGGAGACCATTGCGATCGCCCACTTCATCATGGGCGGCATTTTAGACCGGCATCCGGATCTCGACGTGGTTATCGCTCATGGCGGTGGTTTCTACCCATTCTACGCAGCCCGACTGGATCACGCCTGGAAGGTGCGTCCGGAAGTACGCCGGCTCACGGCAGATGCGCCGTCGACCTATCTTAAGCGGCTCTGGTTTGACACCTGCGTGTTCTCTGCGGAGCTGATCGACAATCTCGTCAAGACGGTGGGCGTGGATCGCGTCATGATGGGCTCGGACTACCCGTTCGACATGGGGGACCCCGATCCGGTAGGGCTGGTCAACAAGGCCAAGCTATCGGACACTGATCGTCAGAAAGTCCTGTTCGGTAATGCGAGCCGGCTGTTCAAGATCGGATAAGCTCCTGCCTCGTTGCGGCAAGGTGCGGCACAAGAGGCAAAACCTGCGATGACGATCCACTTTGATTTCGCCAATCTTAGCGCGCCGGAGCGCTACAAGTTGCTTTGTGGTCTCGTTGTCCCGCGACCGATTGCGTTGATTACCACCATCTCAGATGCCGGCGTGGTCAATGCCGCGCCGTTTTCGTTCTTCAATGTGTTCTCCGAGAAACCGCCGCTGGTGGTGGTCGGCCTGCAGGCCAGGCCCGACCTGTCGGTCAAGGACACGACCCGCAATGTGCGCGCCAATGGGTTGTTTGTTATCAATATGGTGGATGAGGCCCTCGCCAACGATATGGTCGATTGTTCGATCAGCTTTCCATCTGACATCGGTGAACTGGATGCCCTGCAGCTCCCAATGACGGCTGGCATCAATGTGCCGGTGCCGCATTTGGCGAAAGCGCCTGCGGCACTGGAATGCCGAAAAGTGACAATGATGAACTTTGGCGCAGAGCGCGACCTACTGGTCGGAGAGGTCCTGGGCATTCAGGTTCGCGATGGTGTTGTCGACCCCGTCACCTTGCGTACGGACTACGATCACTATCTTCCGGTCGCACGCATCGCGGGAACCATGTATGCACGGATGCAAGATCGGTTCGAGATCAAACCCGACAGTTTCGACACCTGGCAACTCCGCAGCTCCCGCTGAGGGAGTTTTGTTCGGGGAGTGCGTCGGAATGCCGGTGGTAGTTCTCTGCGCGTTCGATTAACCGTCAGAGGTGAGAAATCGTCGCTCCTGCGCTTGCATGGGATATGACTGCTGGATGTATCGGAAAACCGTCATTGTTGTTGCGTGGACTACACTTGCATTGATTGCTTTTGCGACTCTGTCACCGATCGGGCTGCGGCCGCATTTTGGCGGCGTCAGCCTTGAGCGCTTCGGCGCATTCGCACTCGTGGGCCTTTTGTTCGGTCTCGCTTATCCCCGCCATCTCTGGCTTGTTCTGACGCTCGTTGGGGGGGCGGCAGTCGGGCTGGAGGTGCTGCAACATCTGACGCCGGACCGGCACGGCGAGGTGTGGGATGCGCTGGTCAAACTTGCAGGTGGCGTTACCGGCATCGGGATATCGCTCGCGCTCCATCAGACCTTAAAGCGATTTATCACCTTAGGTTGAGAATCAGATGAACTACCTCACTGAGGTACGTCAGTTTTTTCCGCGAAACGCGTTTGGTGAGTTCCAGCCTGTGAAGCGCTATCCTGATGCTTTACATCTCGCGGCTAAAAAAAATACGTGTAATCACGGTAGCGCTCTACCGCGCCCCTTCTTTGAGACTGCTAATGGCAGAAATCACACATGTCTCCACATGAAAGTACTTGGCATGTGTAAAAAGACACCGATACAACTTGAAGGAAGGTGTATGCCCTGGCGTCTACAATTTCGACGAGCCTAAGAAACGTTTCGGTCAGATTGATGTAGATGGCCGATGACTTTGGTGTGACGTCTCGAAGCGGACAATTCCGTTGCGTGGAGAAGACGTCGATCTCAAAGGACAACGTATTATGCATCGGCGGTACCAGCATTCGAGCATCCCGACCGAAATCATGCGATCGGTTGTCGGTATCTCCGAAGCCGGCAGCATCACCAAGGCCGCGAAGCTGCTCGGCTTGAGCCAGCCGGCCATCAGCTCGCAGATCAAGCGCATTGAGCACGCGGTCGGCGGCAGTATCTTCCAGAAGTCTGCCAACGGCTCATCGACGACAGAACTCGGAAAGCTCGTTCTGATCCAGGCCAGGAAGATTTTGGAGGCGAACGACCAGTTGCTCTTGCTGCGTGGCGCTTCGCCCGAAGATCAGACCATCCGGCTTGGTCTGACCAATTTCTATTCGCAACGCGCAATGGAAGGGATGAGCAAGGCGGCGATGAGCAATGTCTGCATCTATTCAGATAATTCGGCCGAGATCGCGAAAAGCATGCTCGACGGCTACGTCGATGTCGGCGTGTTCCTCAGTATCTCCGATATGCCCGGGGATGCGGCCATCGATGTCATCGCGCAACGCGACGATGAATTGACTTGGGTTCGATCCAGGGATTTTACGTTAAGTCCTGGCGCGCCCATTCCGTTGCTGACTTGGCCGGGGCAGATCGTGCATAACGTCATGATTCAGGCGCTTGAGCGCAAGGGAATGATCTATCGTATCGCATTTTCCAGCCCGGACTATCATGCACGGATCGAGGCTGCGAAGGCGGGCATCGGTTTGACCCTGCTGCCAATGGCTCTGATCCCGGCGTCGCTCTTGGCGGCCAATGAGTATTATCTTCCAAAGCTGGCGATACCCAAACTCGTGCTATGCGCGCGCGAGGGTATTCGCAAGAAACACAGCATTCTAATAGAGGAACTACACGTTAAATTCTTCGGTATATAGTTCTCTCATCAGCGCGCGTATCAGAAAATATGATCACCTCATCAAATCCAATGCCATCATCCAACACAATGCAGGCATTGGAGATGATCGATCCCACCAAGTGGTAGCAGAAGTTGTATAGGTAGTTTTCACGCGGTCTTGCGAAGCTCAGCGCATGTTGAGATTCGATGCCAGCATGAAAAAACTCCTATCGTGTCGACGCGGTTCTTCCGCAGTCGAATTCGCGATGCTGCTTCCCGTCTTTCTGTCGATCGTTTTCGGCATCGTCGTCTTCGGGTCATATTTTGCGGTCGTTCACGGTGTTCAGCAGCTTGCTGCCGAGGCAGCACGTTCCTCTGTCGCTGGGCTGACCGAGACCGAACGTGGCTCGATCGCATCGACCTATGTCACGTCGAATGCCGCGACTTATCCGCTGATCAATGCGTCAAAGCTGAGCGTCAATGCGGCGACATCGTCGTCGAACGCAAACGTCTTCGTGGTCACGGTCAACTACGACGCGTCGACCATGTTCATCTATTCACTTCCTTTCGTGCCGATGCCTCCATCGCAAGTCTCGCGATCTGCCGCCATTCCCTACGGAGGGTTTTGAGCGATGGAACCGATGCGCGCACTTCTCAAGAGGTTTCGCACCGACCAGCGCGGAAATATTGCCATCATGTCTGCGGGCGGCATGATCCTGGCCGTTTGTTGTGCTGCACTGGGTGTCGATATCGGAACCATTGCCGCCGATCGTCGCAAGACGCAGGCTGCCACGGATCTCGCCGCGATCGTTGCGGCCAGCAACTTAAGCAATGCGACAAACGCAGCAAAGGCGGCGGTCACCAGCAATAACTATCCAGCAAGCGCTCTGGTCGGTGTAGAACTCGGAACTTACACAACCAATTCCGCCGTCGCTGCGCAAAGCCGCTTTGTCACGCCAGCGACTGGAACAGCCAATGCGGCGCGGGTCAGTCTTCAGACGGCGACGCCCCTCTACTTCAGCCATTTCTTTACCGGCAGCAACAATTTCACCATCAAGACAACGGCGACCGCAACAACGACGGCCATCGCGTCGTTCTCGATCGGTTCGCGATTGGCATCGTTAAATGGCGGCTTGTTGAATAGTGTTCTCGGATCAATGCTGGGCACGACCCTGTCGCTGTCAGTCATGGACTACAATGCGCTTCTTGGCGCGCGCATCGATGCCTTTACCTTCCTCTCAGCGCTGGCGACGCGCGTCGGTCTGACCGGTGTGACTTACGACACGCTGCTGAATTCGAACATCAAGATCGGGGACGTTCTTGCCGCAGCGCTGAGCGCGCAGCAGGCTACCAATGGCAGCGGCACCGCGACCACCGCACTCTCGACGATATCGCAGGCTTCGGCATCCGTGACGACCAAGATTGCGCCTGGCAAGCTGATCGATGCGGGCCCCTACGCGAACCTGATTGTGGGCGTCAAGCCGAAAGACGGTGTGAGCATCTCGCTTTACGATTTGCTACAGGCAACAGCTGGAATCGCTAACGGCACCAACCAGATCGCCACATCCGTCAATTTAGGTCTGCCGGGCATTGCCAGCGCGTCACTGACGGCGACTATTGGCGCACGGCCACAGGGATCCGGCTGGATTGCCGTGGGCACGCAGGGCGTCAGTGTTCATACAGCTCAGACACGTGTGCTGCTATCCATCCAGTTGATCGGAAGTGGTTCGGCGTCGTTGGTCAATCTACCGGTTTATGTAGAGATCGCGTCGGGCACAGCGACGCTGAACAAGGTCAGTTGCGGCTATCCCAACGTCAATACATCGAGCGTCACGCTTGGCGTTACGCCGGGCATTGTCGATGCATGGATAGGTAACGTCACTGTAGCCGACCTCAACAATGTTGCGACCAAGCCGAATCCAGGGCCGGCACCGCTTGTGAATCTCCTGGGTATTCCAATTGTGACGGCAAAGGCCCATGCGGGCATGGGCAACACCACGCCGGTCAGCGTCAATTTCAGCTATTCGGATATCACGTCGCAGACGAAGAAGACCGTAAACACGACAAACTTCACGTCGTCCCTGACGGGCAGTCTGCTTGGCGACCTCAACATCAGTGTTCTTGGACTGGGTTTGGCGATCCCGGGTCTTGGTGGACTCGTCACCAGCATCATCAGCGGGGCAACCAGTTCAATCGATCAATTGCTGGCGGCAACGTTGGCAAGTCTCGGCGTCGGAATTGGACAGGCCGATGTGTGGGTATCCGGCATTCGCTGTGACGGTGCAGTGTTGGTGAACTGAATCAGTAACGCGTGAACTTCAATGCCAGCTTTAACAGAAGAGGACTGATAAAATGGGATACGAAGCCGCAATGAACCGCCCCAACGTTAACCGCAAGCGCTCGGTTGTCGTCTCGAAAAAACGCACTAGCGTCAGCCTGGAAGACAGCTTCTGGGCCAGCCTGCAAGCGATCGTTCGCATGGAAAATACCACTATCGAGCACTATATCGAGAAGATTGAGCGCAAGCGCGAAACACCAAATTTATCATCGAACCTGCGTATCGCTGTGCTCGAGTATTTTCAGCAGATTGCTGCACGCAGCTTGACAGCCGGTACGGCCGATCAACCGGCGGCGAGCAGCAATGCCAAGCTGCATGACAACCACAACCAGCTGGCTGAAAAGGTAGCGGCCTATTGGGGGCGTGAGGAATCACAGAATCAGCAGCTGGTCGACTAGGTCAGCTGCTCGAACCTTCCAGTTTATTTGATTTGAGGAAACGACGCGCAGTGCCGCGCGACGTCGTTCGTCGACTATTTTACGACAACGGCCGTTTTGGCCACGGAGCGACAGATGTTTAACCGACAGAGCAAGACCGATTTGCAGAATGCGTTGGCGCAAGCGACCGCCATCAGTCGCTCCCAGGCCATCATAGAATTCAATCTCGATGGCACGATCATCAAAGCGAATGAGAATTTTCTCAAGGCGCTCGGCTACACTCTCGATGAGATCAAGGGCAAGCACCACAGTATATTTGTGGAGCCTGCCGTACACGAGAGTGTCGCTTATCGGGAGTTCTGGGGTAACCTTAACAGGGGTGAATTTCAGGCAGGGCAGTTCAAGCGGGTCGCCAAAGGCGGCAGGGAGATCTGGATCGAGGCCTCCTATAACCCGATCATGGACAAGAGTGGTAAGCCGTTCAAAGTCATCAAATTCGCTACAGATATCACGGCGCAGAAACTCGAAAGCCTCGAAGCCTCCGGAAAAGTGATCGCGATCAGCCGTGCGCAGGCGGTCATCGAATTCAATCTTGACGGAACTATCATTACCGCAAACGAGAATTTCCTGAACACGCTTGGTTACGCGCTGTCCGAAATACAGGGGCGGCATCACAGCATGTTCGTGGAAGCCGGTGAACGCGATGGCGCAGCCTACCGGGACTTCTGGGCGCGGCTCGGCCGGGGTGAGTATCAGGCGGCCGAATACAAGCGCGTCGGCAAGGGTGGCAAGGAAATCTGGATTCTCGCGACCTATAATCCGATTCTCAATGATGCCGGCAAGCCGTTCAAGGTTGTGAAATTCGCGACCGACGTGACCCAACAAAAGTTGCGGGCCGCTGATAGCAACGGCCAGATGGCGGCTATTCGCAAGTCGCAGGCGGTCATCGAGTTTCGCATGGATGGCACCATCCTGACGGCAAACCAGAATTTCCTTGATACGGTCGGTTACACGATCGACGAAATCCGGGACCGGCATCACAGCATGTTTGTCGATCCGATAGAGCGATCTGGCGCGGCCTATGTGGAATTCTGGGCGAGCCTCAATCGCGGGACCTATCAGGCCGCAGAATACAGGCGCATCGGAAAGGGGGGGCGGGAGATCTGGATTCAGGCATCCTACAATCCGATTTTCGATCTGAATGGCAAGCCGTTTAAGGTGGTCAAATACGCTGCCGATATTACGGCGCAGGCCATGGCCCGCCTGAAAGCGGAGCGCGCTCGTTCCTTGATCGAGTCGGTCGCAGCCGGCAGCGAAGAGATGAATGCATCGATCCGCGAGATCTCCGAGACGATGGTGAAGTCCCGGCAGACGGCAGAATCCGCGGTGCAACAGGTGGAGACGGCGGACATCCAGGCGCAGCGGCTTACCTCGGCTGCACATGCCATGGGAGGCATCGTTGGGCTCATCGGCGACATCACCGGCCAGATCAATCTGCTCGCCCTCAATGCGACCATCGAATCGGCTCGCGCCGGTGAGGCGGGGCGGGGCTTTGCGGTGGTGGCCGCGGAGGTCAAGAATTTGGCCAACCAGGCCAAGCAGGCGACCGACAAGATCAGCAGCGAGATCGAGGCGCTGAACGGTATCTCCGGTGACGTGGTTGGCGCGCTGGTCTCGATCAAGCAGGCGATCGAACATGTTAACGAGTTCGTGACCTCGACGGCAGCGGCCGTCGAAGAGCAGAGCACTGTGACCAGTGATATGTCGGACAACATGCAGCGCGCGGCATCTGAACTGGCCTGATGCGCTGAATTTATCGGCTTTGTTGGATCATCCGTGACTGTGCTATCAATCGCGGATGATCCTGCCGTTCAATGCCGCCACCCGAACAATGATCGAGACTCGCCTAGCCGCATTCACGCGGATCGACGAGGGCCAGTACGCTTCGGGGCTGAAGCGTGCGGCGGTGGCCCTCGTGATGGTTGAAGCCGCGCCCGAATTGGAGACCTCGCTGTTGCTGACGTTACGCGCGTCCGGTCTGCGCGCTCACAGTAATCAATGGGCACCTCCTGGCGGTCGCTGCGATCCCGGCGAGACGCCCGTGCAGGCGGCAATCCGCGAGTTGCATGAAGAGCTCGGTCTGCAGCTCACGCGGGACGATGTCATCGGTGTCCTCGACGATTACCCGACCCGCTCCGGCTATCTGATCACGCCTGTCGTCATGTGGGCGCAAGACGGCGTTCAATTGATGCCGAACCCCGATGAGGTCGCCTCGGTTCATCGCATTGCGCTGTCGCAGATCGCGCGGCCGCAGGCGTTCGATTTCGTTGCCATTCCCGAGAGCGACCGGCGTCTGATCCGCTACAGCCATTTCGGCCACTTTATTCACGCGCCGACCGCCGCGCTGATCTATCAGTTCAGCGAAGTTCTTGCGGGGCGCACCACCCGTGTGGCCGAGCTGGAGCAGCCGGTCTTCGCGTGGAAGTGATTCTGCTCCCCGGCGCGACGTGTCAGCGCAGGCAGCGTCCGGCCTTGGAAAGACATTGTTCACCAAACTCATCCAACGTCATTTTAAGCGGGGTATGTTTGACCCGCCTAGGACGGGCGCGGGGCGGCGTCCCGCCTCATTCCTCTGCATGGCCGGCTATGCCGGCTGACATCTCGACAGGTCCCATGTCTCATTTGATTCGCACCTTTACTGCCACTGTCCCGCTCGCGGTATTTTTGTTCATGCCGGTCGGTTATGCGCTGGATTCCGCCCAATTACCGGCGGGCGTTGCCAATGCGATGGCGCAGGGCGCCTCGCCGCAGGCCGTCGCAGAATACCGACGCAAGCTTGCGGAATATCAGGAAGCGCGCGCGGCCTTCGATCAGGAGGCCGGTGCCTATTGGGATGCAATCTCTGAGAAGCGAAAAATCCGCAATGCCAAGCGCCGCGACCGCCAGCAGATCACGCTGAATGACTACGTGCTGGAACAGGCGCCGCTTTATGAAGGACCAAAACGTCCGGTGAATCCGGAGCCCGAGGATAGCGATCCGCGCGTCCGCAAGGATCTTCCGGTGGTGGCGGATTTCCTCGCGGCGGCGAGGGAGCAATTTCAGTTCGTGCCGCAGCGGCCTGCCAATGAGATGGAGTTCAAGCGCGCTTATGCTCGTGCCGCCCTGCAGGCCGGGCTGACACGCGACATTGCGGTACGCGTCTATTCCTTCGAGACCGGTGGCAATGGCGGCCATGACATGCAGTCGGGCCTGAACCCGTCACGTCCGGGGTCTCGCGCGATCTCCACCGCTATCGGCTACAATCAGCTGCTCACAGCCAATACGACGACGCTCGTTGCCGAACAGGGGCCTCAGATTTTGAAAGTTCTGACCGAGAAGGCATCGGCGCTCTCGGGCCCGCAGCGTAAGGCGATGGATCACAAGATTGCGGTCTTCAAGCGCATGCAGGCGACTGTGCGCACTGTTCCGCAAAATTGGAGCGCGCTTGAGAAGCTTGGCACGACCCCGCAGGGCTGGGCCATGCACGCGCTGGTGCTGGACATGGATATCGGCCCGCAATTGCAGGTCCACAAACTACTGACGTCAGTGAATTTTGCCCGCGCCCGCGGGTTTGATCGCCCGCTCAGCGCAGCCGAGCTTGAGATGATGAATCTCACTGGCGATGGCAACGGCTTCGATATGGTGACCATGCCGCTGGCGATGCGTGAACAGGTGCCGACGGCGAACTTCTTCCAGCGTGGCGGGTATGAGCGCAATCCGGTGGCGATCCGCCACAATACCGTGGCCAAGCTACTCGCAGTTACCAATGCGCGAATGGACAGCAACAGCAATCTGCCAGGCGCAAAAGAATTGGCCGCGGCTTTTTGAGCCACGGCCAATCTAAGTCTTGTGATGTGCGCTCTCTCGCCGGAGAGCGGCTGGGCTTATGAGTTGCCCGGATTGAAATCGTCGCTTGGTGCTTCTGCCGGCGCGCCAGCTGCAGCAACGTCGGGGCGAGGACCGTGCGGACGGCGGCGACGACGCGGCGGGAAGCGCTCTCCACCAGCATTCTGTTCGAAGCCGCCTGGAGCAGCACCCGGCTGAGGCTGCGCACCACCCGTGATGAAAGAAGGCAGACGATCGACACCATCGCCGACCGGCATCATCGGCTGCGGTTGGGGCTGATATTGCGGCTGGCCCTGCGGCTGATTCTGCTGACGGTGTTCGCGATTATTGTTCTCGCGGGGCTGATAGGGCTGTTCGCCGCGCTGCTGATAGGGCTGACCACCCTCACGCTGCGGAGGCTGCTCGCGCTGCGCAAAGGGCTGCTGTTGTACCGGCACGAAACCGGGCTCGGCACCGAAGTTCGAGTAGCTCTCGCTCTCGTCATCGTTGTCCTCAGGCGGCATCTCGTTTTCGGTGCGCGGTTGCGGCTGATTCTGCCGGAACTGCTCCTGCGCGGCGGCGATCAGGCGGAAATAGTGCTCGGCGTGCTGATAGTAGTTCTCGGCAGCAACGGGATCGCCGGAGCTGCGTGCATCGCGGGCGAGTTGGACGTACTTCTCTGCGACGTGGGAGGCGGTACCGCGGATCTTGATGTCGGGGCCATTCGATTCGAAGACCCGGGTCATCGGGTTCTGGCCGCGCCGATTGTTATTGTTGTTATTATTATTGTTGCGGTTGTTGTTGTTCCGCATCCGCTTGTTGTTGTTGTTCTGACCGTTTCGCATGTGTCGCCTTCAGTTATCGATCCAGAGTGTCACAGAGCTATGTTTCAAAGAGATGATTGCCGCAGCACATTGCGGGATGCGGACGCGTGAAGCGCCCGAATCGTCGTGCAGACCTTTGCTGCATCGATCTTGCCGTCATTCGCGTTCAACAAAGACGCGTTCCCCAACCGCCCGCTGACCATGCCAGCCGGACCAAATCACCCACCTGCCGAAACAAGGTCAGGCTTCTGTGCGTGAAGTTTAAAGCGCAATATCAGGCTTTCGTTCGCTTTGCGGTCGCGAGCAGCGCAGCTCTCTCAGCCATCGCGCTCAACCAAACCTGCCTGTTGGAACCTTTCACCCGGACGGGCTCTCTAGCGAGAATTCTGGCTTCCTGCCGTAAATCTACGGGGCGAGCCAACCCTGAACCGATGTTGTGACAGGAAGGTAGTCGCTCCCCGGGGATATTCCAAGTGGTTTTTTCTGTCGCAAGAAGGCTTTATCGGGGCTTTTTTTGTCCCGATACCGCCCTGCGAATGCCGCCCAGATCGGCTTTGGCCGGCCCCGGCAGGGTTAACCCGGACATCGTCATCAGACCGGCGACATCGTCGCTTTGGTCGTGGCCCACCTCGACCACCAGGAGGCCGCCGGGCACCAGCAACCGGGCGGCTTCGGGGGCGATGGTTCGATAGGCATTTAATCCGTCTTTTCCACCATCCAAGGCGCGAAGCGGGTCGTGGTCGCGCACCTCGATGTCGAGGCCGGCAATGTCGGCCGAGGGAATATAGGGCGGATTGGAGACGATCAGGTCGAAGCCGCCGGCCAGGGCTGAGGCATAGTCGCAGACAGCGAAATGGGCGCGCTCGATCAAGCCGAATTGCGCAGCGTTGGAGCGAGCCGTTCGCAGGGCGTCGAGATTGATATCGGTCGCAATGCCGGTGGCGTTGGTTAACTCCGAAAGCAGCGCCAGCAGGATTGCGCCGGAGCCTGTGCCGAGATCGGCGATCACAAGCGGACGGTCACGCGGACCTGTCGCATCGAGAAGTTCGAGCGCCGCCTCGACGAGGGTTTCGGTATCGGGACGGGGCACCAGCGTGTCGGGCGATAGCTGCAGCGGCAGACCCCAGAATTCTTTCATGCCTAGGACACGGGCCACGGGTTCGCCATCGATGCGGCGCTGTGCGAAGCGGGCAAGTAGGGCCGCTTCATTGGACGTCAAGATGCGATTCGCAGCCGAGATCAACCCGGTCAGATCGAGTCCGAGCGCGTCGCCTGTCAGCAAGCGCGCGTCGAGTTCAGCGGAATCGATGCTGTGGGTGCGGAGCAGAATGGTCAATGAGCGTCGTGCGTTCTCGACGCTCTGTCCGGCGAACATGTCGCCGGCGCTCACGCCGCGTCGCCCTGGGCAGCGAGTTGTGCAGCCTGATGCTCTGTCGTCAGCGCATCGACCAGTTCGCCCAACGCTTCGCCGGCAATCACCTGCGGCAGCTTGTAGAGCGTGAGATTGATGCGGTGGTCGGTGACGCGGCCCTGCGGGAAATTATAGGTGCGGATGCGCTCCGAGCGGTCACCGGAGCCGACCTTCTCCTTGCGCTCGGCCGAGCGGGCGGAATCGATACGCTGCTGCTCGGCGTCATAGATGCGCGAGCGCAGGATGTTCATCGCCGAAGCGCGGTTCTTATGTTGCGAGCGGCTGTCCTGCATCATCACCACGATGCCGGTCGGGATATGCGTGATGCGGATCGCTGATTCGGTCTTGTTGACGTGCTGGCCGCCGGCGCCCTGGGCGCGCATCGTGTCGATGCGCAGGTCGTCCTGCTTGATGTCGATATCCACTTCTTCGACTTCGGGCATGACAGCGACCGTTGCCGCCGACGTGTGAATGCGCCCCTGAGTTTCCGTATCGGGCACGCGCTGCACGCGGTGCACACCGGATTCGAATTTCAACTTGGCGAAAGCACCGCGGCCCTTCACCTCGGCGATGATTTCCTTGTAGCCACCCATGGTGCCTTCGGACGCCGAAATCACCTCGACCTTCCAGCCGGCCAGTGCCGCGAAGCGCTCATACATTCGGTACAGGTCGCCGGCGAACAGTGAAGCCTCGTCGCCGCCGGTGCCGGCACGGATTTCCAGCACCACGTTGCGCTCGTCCATCGCATCCTTCGGCAGCAGCGCCACGCGGATTTCCTGCGCCAGCGCCTCGATGCGTTCTTCCAGCGCCGGGCGCTCGGCCTGCGCCATCTCGCGCATCTCCGCATCGGTCGAAGTGTCGGCGATCATCGCATCGATATCTTTGAGCTCTGCAAGCGCGCCGCGATAGGTCTTCACCGCGTCGATCAGCGGATTGAGCTCGGACAGCTCGCGCGTCATCTTCACATAATTCTCGGCGCTGACCTGACCCATCAGTTGTGCCTCGAGCGAGGCATGATGGGCGAGGAGAACGTCGAGTTTTGTTTCGGGTAGCAG
Organism: Tardiphaga sp. OK246; assembly: GCF_900188215.1. Taxonomy (NCBI): domain Bacteria; kingdom Pseudomonadati; phylum Pseudomonadota; class Alphaproteobacteria; order Hyphomicrobiales; family Nitrobacteraceae; genus Tardiphaga; species Tardiphaga sp. OK246. Next base: position 159,171 of record NZ_FZOX01000008.1, on the reverse strand, counting down.
GGACATCGTGGAATCTCGGAGATCGCGGAAAGGGGAAAGCGCGCCGTGCGGGCAAGAGCCTCGCTACAACGACAGTCCCTCGGCCTCAGCGAATTCGGTGAGCTTCTGCCGAATCGAGACGCTGCCCGAGGGGGCGTCGAGCAGTTGTGTCATCAGCGCCTCGGCCTTTTTGGCATCGAGGTCGAGAATCATTGCCTTCACGGGGCCGTGCGCGGTGGCCGACAGCGACAGCGAGCGATAGCCCATGCCAATCAGCGCCAGCGCGCCGATCGGCTGCGAGGCCATCTCGCCGCACAGCGAGACGTGACGTTTGGCGGCGTCGCCCTTTTGCACGATCTCACGCAGTACGCGCAGGATCGGCGCCGACAGCGTATCGAAGCGTTCCGACACCTTGGCATTGCCGCGGTCGACAGCGAACAGGAACTGGAACAGGTCGTTGGAGCCGACCGAGACGAAGTCGACCTTCTTCAGGAGTTCGTCGAGCTGATAGACTAGCGCAGGCACCTCGATCATGGTGCCAACATCGATCCGCTCTGGCAGCGCATGGCCATGCTGGCGCAGATAAGTCAGCTCGCGTTCGATGATCGCCTTGGCCTGATCGAATTCGGCTACTTCAGAAATCATCGGGAACATGATGCGCAGCGCCCGCCCGCCGCCGGCGCGCAGCAACGCGCGGATCTGGCCGCGCAGCAGGCCGGGTCGATCGAGGCCAAGACGGATCGCGCGCCAGCCTAGCGCCGGGTTCTCCTCGACGATGGTCTCCATGTAGGGGAGCGCCTTGTCGCCGCCGATATCGAGGGTGCGGAACGTCACCGGCTTGGGGCCGGCAGCATCGAGCACCGCACGATACAGCGCCAGCTGATCGCTGGAGCGGGGCAGGCTTTCCCCGACCATGAATTGCAGTTCGGTGCGGAACAGGCCGATGCCCGCCGAGCCGGTATCGTCGATATGCGGCAGGTCGATGATCAGGCCGGCATTGATCAGCAGGTCAACCTTCTGGCCGTCCTTGGTTACGCAGGGAAGGTCGCGCAACGCTGAATACTGCGCCTGTCGCCGTGCGCGGAACCGCACGCGTTCGGCATAAGCGGATTCGATCTCGGCGGAGGGCCGAATATAGATCGAGCCCGAGGTGCCATCGACGATGACGGCGTCGCCTGGATCAGCAATGCCCGGCGCATTTGCGACTTCGCCGATCGCGGGAATGCCGAGCGCGCGTGCCACGATCGAGACATGCGAATTAGCCGTGCCTTCCTCCAGCACCAGGCCACGCAGCTTCTTGCGATCGTAGTCGAGGAGGGCGGCTGGGCCCATCGCGCGTGCGATCAGGATCGCATTGTCCGGCATCTGTTCGCGCGACGGCGCGTGATCCTGGCCGACCAGCTGCCGCATCAGGCGGTGGCCGAGATCTTCAAGATCGTGCAGGCGGTCGCGCAGATAGGGATCGGTGGAACGCAGCATGCGCGCACGAGTATCCGACTGCACGCGTTCGACGGCGGCTTCGGCGGTGAGGCCGGTGGCGACGGCTTCGTGCAGCTTGTGCGACCAGCCGTGGTCATTGGCGAACATGCGATAGGCTTCGAGCACATCGCGGTGCTCGCCGCCGTCGGCGACGTCGCCGCGTTCCAGCATGCGGTCGAGGTCCGAGCGCAGCTTGGTCAGCGCGGTGTCCAGCCGTTTGATTTCCTTCGGCAGGTCTTCGGCGATGTAATTGGTGATGACGACGCGCGGCTCGTGCAGCACTACATGTCCGAGCGCGATACCATCGGAAAGGATAGCGCCGGTCTTGTGCAGGGAATGCCGCGCAGCGGGCTCGGCGCCCGGCTGCGCCAGCGCCGATAGCTCGCCGGAGGCGATCATCTCGGCGAGTACCATTGCCGTTGTCTGCAGCGCCTCGACTTCCTCCTCGACATAAGTGCGCTTGGCGCGGTTCTGCACCACCAGCACGCCGAGCGTATTGCCGGCGCGCAGGATCGGCACGCCTAGGAACGAGTGATAGATCTCTTCGCCGGTCTCCGGGCGGAACGAGAACGCCGGATGGCTCTGGGCGTCGTTGAGATTCAGCGGTGTGGCTTCGGAGGCGACCAGGCCGACCAGGCCTTCATGGGAGCTCAGCACGGTCTGGTGGACGGCGTCGCGGTTGAGGCCTTCGGTGGCGTAGAGCTCGAGTGTATTGTCGACGCGCAGCACGTATGTCGAGCAGACTTCCGCCACCATATTGGCGGCGATCAGCACCACGATCTTGTCGAGGCGTTCCTGAGCGCTGACCTGCTCCGCCATCACTTCGCGGAGCCGTCTCAGCAAGACTCGGGGGCCACCCGACGCGCTCCGCATGTGCCGACACCCTCCCCACGAGGCCGACACCTGACAAAAGCCGTGCGCCGACGCTAAGCCTCAGAAAACAATAGAATTTGCACCGCCGCGCAACAAGAGGCGCAGCGACAGAACCGTATCAGATTGTCCGAAACGGCGCCCTCAGCCGCAACGGCTGCCCATGCAGGCCGTATAGCGAATTGAGGCTTGTTTTGCCAAGCAAAACACCTGCCAGACAAGAAACACACCGTTCACATCAAAATAACGGATGTTTCAGGAAAAATTTTCTACGCTTTGTCGAGACCATACAGCGTGTGCAGGGTGCGAACCGCCAGTTCCGTATAGGCTGTATCGATCAAGACCGAGAACTTGATCTCGGACGTGGTGATTGCCCGGATATTGATCTGGCGCTCGGAAAGGGCGGCGAATGCTTGCGCGGCGACGCCGGCATGGCTTCGCATGCCCGATCCAATCACCGAGACCTTGGCGACATCGGTTGCGCTATCGATGCGGGCATAGCCGATTTTGGCCTTGGCCGCCGTGATGGTCTCTTTGGCACGGGCATAGTCGGTGGCCGGGACGGTGAAGGTCAGGTCCGTGGTCTTGCCGTCTTCGGAGACGTTCTGGACGATCATGTCCACATTGATGTTGGCTTCGGCCAATGGCACGAAGATCGAGGCGGCGACGCCCGGCTTGTCCTCGATCTGGCGGACGGAAATCTGGGCCTCGTCCTTGGAAAAGGCGATTCCGGTAACGACGTGGCTTTCCATGATTTCCTCCTCGCTGCAGATCAGCGTGCCCGGCGGGGTGCCGTGCGGGTCGATGTCTTCGGGTTTGTCGAAACTTGAGCGCACGAAAATCGGCATATTGTGGGTCATGCCGAGTTCCACGGAGCGGACCTGCAACACCTTGGCGCCCTGCGACGCCAGTTCCAGCATTTCCTCGAACGCCACCTTGTTCATGCGTTGTGCCTTCGGCACGACGCGCGGATCGGTGGTGTAGACGCCATCCACGTCGGTATAGATGTCGCAGCGGTCAGCCTTGACGGCGGCGGCAATTGCCACTGCCGAGGTATCGGAGCCACCGCGGCCGAGCGTGGTGACGCGGCCGGTCTCGGCATGGATACCCTGGAATCCGGCGATGACGGCCACTTCCTTGCGCTCCTTGAAGCGCTTGATGAGCTTGTCACCGTCGATCTCGTCGATTCGGGCCGAGGCATGGGCGTCCGACGTCTTGATCGGGATCTGCCAGCCCTGCCAGGAGCGGGCCTGGATGCCGATGGTCTGCAGTGCGATCGCCAGCAGGCCGGCGGTCACGAGCTCACCGGACGCAACGATCGCGTCGTATTCCCGGGCGTCATGCATCGGCGACACTTCGGTGCACCAGGCCACCAGTTCGTTGGTTTTGCCTGACATCGCCGACACCACGACCGCGACCTCATGACCGGCATCGACCTCGCGTTTGACGTGCTGCGCGACGTTGCGGATGCGGTCGATGTTGGCGACGGACGTACCGCCGAATTTCATAACGAGCCGGCCCATGACGAGTGGTGCATTCCCTGACGACAGTGGGTAAAGATACCGCGCACTACGCACGCGGGCGAAAACGCGCGTATACATAGCGGCGAGGGTGGGGGCAAGCAACCCGGCTTCCTGGTCCCTTAGAACGCACCGAGACAGGGCATTTTGGACGGTTTATGGGGCGCTATATCGACGATATCCTGCAGCCGGGCGAGAAGGTGCTGTATTCCAGCAACTTGCACTGGGTGGTCTATGTCCCGGCCATCGCGGCCTGGATTGTCTCTGCGGCTTTGCTGGTCCTGACGCGTTACGCGATCAACGAAACCCTTGTTCTGCTCTGCCTGGCATCTTCGGCCGTAGTGGCCTTCGCGGCGCTGTACTGGTCGATGAAGGGCTGGTTCCAGCGCTGGACGACCGAGACGGATGTCACCACGCTGCGGGTCGTGCACAAGGAAGGCTTCATCACGCGCAAGACTTTCGAGATCAGTATCGACAAGGTCGCGAGCGTCAGCGTCAATCAGAGCATTCTGGGACGCATCTTGAATTATGGTGACATCGCCATCGAGAACATGGGTGACGATGAAGAGATCATCAAGATGATCGCGTCACCACTCGCATTTCGCAGCCACATCACAGCGCGATAGGACAACGGCTCCACAATGGCCATGCAATCCAGCTATTCCGATGCTTCCGCATCCTCCGTCGATGCCAGCGAAGTCGCGAAATTCTCGAAGCTGTCAGAGGAGTGGTGGGATCCGCGCGGCAAGATGGCGCCGCTGCACAAGATCAACCCGCTGCGCCTGACCTATATTCGCGACGCCGCCTGCCGCAAGTTCGATCGCAATGTTCGCAGCCTGAATTGCCTGAGCGGATTGCGCATGCTCGATATCGGTTGCGGGGCTGGTTTGCTGTGTGAGCCGTTCACGCGGCTCGGCGCACAGGTGATCGGCATCGATCCCTCCGCCACCAATATCGCCGCGGCCAAGTTGCACGCCGACAAAGGGCATCTGTCGATCGATTATCGGTGCACCACCGTCGAGGAGATGGACGTGCGTGAGCGCTTCGACATCGTGTTGGCGATGGAAGTGATCGAGCATGTGGTCGATGTTGGTGTTTTCCTCGATCGCTGCGCGTCGATGCTGAAGCCCGGTGGCCTGATGGTGGTCTCGACGCTAAATCGAAACTGGAAGAGCTTTGCGCTCGGCATCGTCGCCGCCGAATATGTGCTGCGCTGGCTGCCACGTGGGACCCATCAGTGGGACAAGTTCGTCACGCCGGACGAACTCGCGCATCATCTGTCGCGCAACAAGCTGGAAATCACCGAACAATCAGGCGTGGTCTACAATCCGCTCGGTGACCGCTGGACGCTGTCGTCCGATATGGACGTGAACTATATGGTGGTCGCGGAAGAGGTGTAGCGTTTCAGCTTCTGCCTGCTTCAGCCTCGCCGGCGCGTCAAACCCCGTTGAGAATAATCACCGTCGGTGCCTTGGGCAGCGCATTGAGTGATATCGTCAGCGTTTGGGCGCTGCGCTGGTCGATTTCGAAATCTTTTCCGATCTTTGTCATGAAGTCGCTGAGCGGTGTCATGAAGCGATGCATGGGCAGCACCACCGAGGCGCGCAGCCGCTTGGTGATCTCGGATACGCCGTCGAGGGACATTGTGTAGCTGCCATCGATCGGCACCATCACGATGTCGAGCCGGCCGATCGCGGCGAAGTGGCTCTCGTCGAGCTTGTGATGCAGATGGCCGAGATGGCCGATGCACAGGCCGGCAACCTCGAAGATGAAGATCGAATTGCCGTCCTTCACCATCTCGCCGCCGGCGTCATCGCCATAGTAGCGGCGGATGTCCGTCGTGACGTTGCGGATCAGCACGTCGCCGATGCGCTCATGGATCTGCGCCGGCTGTCCACTCTCGCCCCACCCATGCAATACCGTCTTGATGCGCGGGTCGGGATACAGCGTGTAGTGGGTGCTGTGGGCCCGGTTCATCGTCACCACATCCGGGATGCGATCGAGCTTGTAGATGCCGTTATAGTCGGTGGCGATGGTCACGCCGCCGGGTGTGTCGATGTAATAGGTGGAGTGCCCGGCATAGGTGATGGAGACTTCATCGGCCTTCGCAGCAGTCCGACGCAAACTGACTGGAATTGCGAGTGGTGGCCGTGTGGCCATTGCCAGACACTCACTGCCGCGCGGGGCATTTTGCGCGAGTGCTGGGGTAACAACCCAACTCATTGCCCAACAAGTCAGGGTGCCGAGGACGACAGGCAGAAATCGCAGCATGATCCGGCAGTCTCCGAATGCGCTTTGCTTCAATGTATCGCCAAAAGCGGACGCTGCAATGCTGGTTGTGGCGCCGGAGACTGCCCAAGATCGCGGCGCATCGCACAGTGTGGATGCCCGGGTGCCGCGATGGAATAGTCGCCATTCTGCAGGGATTGACACGTTGCCGAAGGTAATATGGTTGGGTAGATCTTGTGACCACTACCGTGAGCATTGCAGTTGTCATCCAATTCAGCCCAGCCCTGGGAATTCGTCAGCCGCGATGATCGTGTTGCGGCGTCGCAATCGGGCTGGGTGTTTGACACTGCGATGCTGCTGCTGACGCGACCACTTGATGCGGCGATTGCCGAGATACTCCAAGTCATAGGCGTGGAAGCCGAAGCAGATCGCGCATGGATGTTCGAATACGACGTCGACCATCTGCGCTTTCGCAACACCCATGAGTGGAGTCGCGGCGGAGTCGGATCCTTTGTGCAGGATTTGCAGCATGTGCCGGTCACAATGATCGGCTGGCTGCATCAACGGCTAGTCCTGGGGCAGGCTGTGATGGTCAATGACATCGAGGCACTGCCGCGCAGTGCCGGTGCGTTGCGCGCTGAGTTTATTCGGCAGAACAACAAAAGCGTACTCAGCGTGCCGGTGTTTCATGACGGCAGGCTCGCCGCCTGTATCGGTTTCGATGCGGTCGCAGCGCCGCGCCGGTGGTCAGATGAAATCGCTGATCTGTTTCGTTGTGCCGATCTCATCGCGGCGGCGCGCTATGGCCGGTCGCCGATCACTTCTGGTGAGGAAGATTCGCAGGCCGCGTATCCCGCACTGATCTACCTGCGCCGCGCGCATGGCATTCTCGGCACGCCATTGACCGAAATCGTCGGCCTGCGCTCCTCCAAAGACTATACCGAGGTGTGGCTGGTGGATGGCGCGATGGTGCTCGATCCAAGGCCGCTGACCCAGTGGCTGGGCCTGATCCCGCCCGGCTGGTTCGTTCGTATTCATCGCACGGCCGTCGTCAATCATCAGTTCGTGCGCGAGGTCGTGCGCCGGTCGAGCGGGGCATGGCAATTGCGCTTGCATGACTATGAAGACCATTGGCCGGTGTCGCGCGCTGGCCGAGCTGAGTTACGCGCGCATCTTGGCGTTTGAACGACACCAAGCGAGATGAATGCAAGCACGTTGACGACTCACATTCCGCGTGCCGATTGCTATCAATCGCGTGCCGATCACGACTTAACAAATCGTTAGCGACGTCATTGTGTTGAGTATTTTCCGCGTTGTGTGTTGCTGCATTTCAACACGCGAAAAACCTGTAGGGCGTTCGTCGAACCTATAGGTCGATTCGTCGATCTTTGATTGCGACTCGTCATGCGATCACGTGTCTCATGGAACTTCACTCGCGTGAATCTGCGAGCTGGAGTCGAATCGTGAAGCTCCCAGTATTTTTAGTCGTCAGCACAGCGCGCCGCAGCGGCTCGGGTACGAGCAGCGGCACCGGCGTGCGCCCTGCTAACACATTGATGTCGTCGACAGCCATGACGCTGTCGTTGCTGTTGCTTGTCGGCCCGGTGCTGGTGGTTGCGGCGATTGCCTCGTCGCAAGCGGTTCATGCGCAGGCCTCGGGCGTCGGTGGAAATGGCGGAGCACATGCAGTCAGCAATCCGAAAGCGGGCGGGGTCGGTGGTGTGATCGACCCCGCAAATGGTGGTGGCGGTGGTGGCGGCGGCGGCCGGGATGCTGACAAGAAACATCCGAAAGATGCCGACGTCGGCAATGGCGGTAAGGGTGGCAGCGGCGCGAATGCCAAAGGCGGAGGACTCGGCGGGCAGGGCGGCGCGCCGGGCTTCAATGGTGCTCAGCTCCAGGGCGGCGATATCCAGGGCGAGATGGGACAATACGGCCTGTTTCCCGAGAAGGGCAAAGGGGCCGATGGTACCAACTGGTTTCACGGAATGGGTCATGACGGCGGCAGCGGTGGCGGCGGAGGCGGCGGCGGCACCGGCGCGATCTTCAGCGGGTCATTCGTTCCCGGCAATCAGTTCATCGCAGGCGGCAGAGGCGGATACGGCGGCGTCGGTGCCAATGGTGGCGATGGCGTGTTGGCCTTTTATGGCACCTTCATGGAGCCCGGTTACGGCGGCGGGGGAGGCGGAGGGGGAGGCGGAGGGGGAGGCGGCATAGGTCTCTTCTCCAGCGGAGACGCTTTAGAAACGCTTGCACCGATGATCAGAGGTGGTCTCGGCGGTTGGGGCGGCGCCGGCGGCGGTGGAGGCACTGGCGCCCCCGATGCTATCGGCAATTACTGTCCCGGCGGACAGCCACCCTGCATCACCACTGCGACCGACGGCGGCATCGGAGGTGATGGCGGCAGTGGTGGCAATGGTGGCAACGGCGGCGCCGGCATCGTCGTCTCAAGAGCGCGCATGACGGTCGTAGAAGGCGGTGCATCGGTGCTTGGTGGAGCCGGCGGCGGCGGCGGGGCCGGTGGATCTGGCGGCCAGGGCGTTTCCGGCGGCAATGGTGGCAATGGCGGTGCTGGCGGTAGCGGCGGAGATGGCGTCGTGTTGACGAGCCCCGGCACCATACGCGTCGAGCGTGGCGGACTGGTGCAAGGCGGCGACGCGGGGGTCGGCGGCGCTGCCGGCCCGGGCGGCGGCGGCTGGGAGCTCGGCAATGGAAGCAACGGTCACGCCGGTGCGAATGGAGCGGCGGGAGTCGCCATCCTTGGGCAGAACGCCGGCATAACGGTCGTCGCGGCCGGGACGATCGAGGGCGGGCGAAACGTCGACGGATCGCGCGCTGCGGCGATTCTGTTCACCGGCGGTGGCAACAGGCTGGAGCTATGGTCCGGCGCGAACATTACAGGCGATGTCGTCGTCGGCCTGGATGCGAGCAATCCCAATATCTTTGCGTTGGGTGGCAATCAGAACGCGACGTTCGATCTCTCCGGATTGGGCACGAAGTATCGGGGCTTTTCGGTGCTGGAAAAAAATGGCGACGCCGTCTGGACGCTTTCGGGGATATCGGCATCCTTCGCCGGCGATTTGCGCGCCAATGCCGGCAGCCTGGCCTTTGCTGGTGGCGCCAGACTGACGACGGCCAATGGCTATGTCGGCTATGACAGCGGCACCGATGCCAATGTCACCGTCTCTGGCCCAGGCGCATCGTGGCTCAATGCCAATCTGTTCGTCGGCTATCGCGGCACCGGCTCGCTCCTGATTGCCGATGGCATGCATGTGACTGCAGCCACCGCTTCAATTGGCAACGATGCGTCTTATGTCGCGCATGGCACGGTGAAGGTCGATGGCATCGGGTCGGCGCTCGATGCCCAGACCCTGAAGATCGGCGCAGCGTCCGTCGGCGCGCTGACGGTGAGTAATGGGGGCGTTGCGAAAGCGCGTACGATTCAAGTAGGCGCCTCTGGTGTCAGCGGTGCGTTGAGTATCGGATCCGAGCCCGGGGCAGCGGCTCTGGCGCCTGGTGTTGTGACAGGCCCGATTGAACTCGCACAAAGCGGCACGCTCAATTTCAACCATACGAGCGGCGACTATCTCTTCAATAATCTCATCACCGGCAATGGCGCGATCAATGTGCTGTCAGGCACCACGATCCTGTCCGGCCGCAGTGCTGCTTTCACGGGCACCACGGAAATCCTGAGCGCAACGCTTGGCGCGACCGGACAACTCGGCGGCACGGTTAATGTCGATGCGGGCGGACGCCTCACCGGCAATGGCTCCGTCGGAGCTACCACGGTGCTCAATGGTGGCACTCTTGCGCCGGATGGCACGGGTCGTCTGACGGTGAACGGCAACCTGTCGATGCTCGCCGGCAGCGCCTTTGATTTCAATCTCGGCCATTTTTCGAACGGCGCAGCCTCGACGACGTCAGCGAGCGTCTTTGCAAATGGCGATGTTTCGCTCCACGACGTGACGTTCAATATCAGTGGTACGGGCGAGCCTGCGGTCGGTTACTATCGTATGATCAACTACACCGGCGGTTCGTCAATCTCCGGACTGACCATCGGCACGACGCCCCCGATCTCGGGACTGTTTCCCGTCACCTATTCGATCGACAGCTCGCGGCTCCATGTGGTCGATCTCATTGCTTCGCCCAACGGCACCGACATCCTTCAACGTTGGGATGATGCGTCGAGCGGCACCGCGGGTGGCAGCGGAACCTGGAATGCGCTCAACAACAATTGGTTTGATTTGGCCGGCGTTGCCAATACCCAGTGGGGATCCATTTATGGCGTCTTCAACGGCCCGGGCGGCACGGTCACGATAGATGGATCGCAGAAATTCTATGGGCTGCAATTCGTCGGCGGTCTCTACAACCTTGTTCAAGGCACTGGCGAACTGCGGCCAACCGCGCTGGGCGGTTCGGACGGTATTGGTGAGCTGCGTGTTCTGTCCGGCGAGACGGCGACGATTTCGGCTCCGATTGTAGGCGCCGGTGGTGTGAACAAGACGGGTGGCGGCACGCTCGTACTCGCTGGCGCCAGCACCTATGCTGGCGGCACGACCGTCAGCGGCGGCACGCTGCAGATTTCGTCGAATGCAAATCTCGGCGCTGCAACCGGCGGTCTCACCTTCGACAACGGCATCTTGCATACGACTGCAAACATCGCCTCGGCGCGGAACGTATCGTTACTCGGCATAGGCGAGATTGATACCGACGCCGCAACGGCGCTGGTGCTCGCCGGTACGGTGTCCGGCACCGGCAGCTTGATCAAGGCCGGCGACGGCACTCTGATGTTGGCCAATACCAACAGCTGGACTGGCGGCATGCTGCTCGAAGCTGGCACGCTGCAGCTTGGCGCTTCCGGTGCACTGCCCAACGGCAGTGACGTGATCGTCTATAGCGGCAAGCTCGATCTCAACGGTTACAACACCACGACGCATTCGCTGATCGGCTTCGGTGGCGAGATTGCACTCGCCAGCGCACAACTGACGCTCGATCAGGCAAGCGATACGGTCATCGCAAGTACAATCACGGGCGTGGGCGGCAGCCTCGTGAAATCCGGCAGCGGCACGCTGCTGTTGTCTGGAGCGAATACTTACACGGGCGGCACGACAGTTTCCGGCGGCGCCGTTGCAGTTCTCGCGGACGCCAATCTCGGTACGGGCACGCTGACGCTCTCGGGTGGCACGCTGCTGACGCTGGCCGATATCACGTCCGTGCGAAGTATTGTGCTTTCCGGCAGCGGCACAATCGAGACGCTGTTCGGTACGACATTCTCGGCTATGGGAGATGTCTCGGGCGCCGGCGCATTGACCAAGGATGGCTGGGGCACGTTGGTTCTGGCAGGCATCAGCTCTTTCAGCGGCGGCACGACGATCAATGCCGGCACGCTGCAGATCGGCAATGGCGGCACCGCCGGCACACTGTCCGGCAACGTCACGAACAATGGTATTCTGGCATTCAACCGATCCGATAATTTCTCCTATAACGACGTCATCTCCGGTCCCGGCGCTTTCATCCAGGTCGGCGCAGGCCTTACGGCGTTTAGCAATGACAACACCTACAGCGGCGGCACGTTGATCTCTGCCGGTACGCTGCAGCTCGGCACTGGCAGCACAGCGGGCTCTATCATTGGCGATGTCATCAATAATGGCACGTTCCAGATTTTCCGTTCCGATGTCTACACATTCGGTGGCACGATCACGGGAATCGGCATGTTCCGGCATGTCGGCACCGGCACGACGGTCCTGACGGCAGACAATACTTACAGCGGTGGCACGGAGATCACGCAGGGCATTCTGCAGATCGGTGATGGTGGTTTCACAGGATCGATCATCGGCAATGTCATCAACAATGGCGAACTTGTCGCGAAGCGCGACGGGCTGCTGACATTGGCGGGTGCCATCTCGGGCAGCGGTTCATTCACGCAGAGTGGCTTGGGCATTACGCGCCTCGACGGACTCAATAGCTATACGGGCGCCACCGACGTCAAGGCCGGAACGCTCAGCGTCAACGGCTCGATCGCCGCATCATCGCTGGTGAGCGTCGAACGCGGTGCGACGCTCGGCGGCAACGGCATCGTCAGCACCACACAGATCCAGGATGGCGGCATGCTGTCGCCCGGCAATTCGGTCGGGCTGCTGTCCGTACAAGGCAATCTGACGTTTGCCGCTGCTTCGAGCTACATGGTCGAGGTATCTGGCTCGGCGGCGGACCGGACCAATGTCACAGGCACCGCGTCGCTCAACAATGCAGGCGTTCGCGTCAGCTTCGATCCCGCGGCCTATGTACGTGAACGCTACACCATTTTGAATGCCCCAGGCGGCGGCATCGCAGGCAGGTTCAGCCCAAATATCGTCAGTGACGAGCCACCCTCGTTCATCACGACGCTGAGCTACGATGCTCAAAACGTCTATCTCAATGTTGATCTGAAGCTAACCGGTCTCAACATCAATCAGAACAATATCGCTTCGTCGCTGAATGCCTATTTCGGCAGCCATGGCGGCATCCCCTATGCGCTCGGCGCGATGGCGCCGGAAGATCTGACGCAATCGTCGGGCGAACTCTCGACCGGCGTGCAACAGAACACCGTGCAGGCCATGACGCAGTTCATGGGCGTGCTGACCGATCCCTTCGCTGCCAATCGCGGCCTCGCAACCGTGAACACAGCTTCGAATGCCTTCGCGGCGGCCGATCGTTCACTGACGCCCTGGCGCGACGCCCACGGTGCGATCACCAAAGCGCCACCTGTGGCGGTGAGCTTCGAAGCGCGCTGGAACGTCTGGGCTGCGGGCTTCGGTGGTGGTCAGGCGACCGACGGCAATACGGTCGTTGGTTCGCACAATAGCAGTAGCCGGATCGGCGGCATTGCCGTCGGTGCCGATACCTGGCTGTCGCCACAGACGCTTGCCGGCTTCGCCGTGGCTGGCGGCGGCACCAGCTTCGGCTTGTCGGATAATCTCGGTTCAGGACATTCGGACCTGTTCCAGATAGGTGGTTTCATCCGCCATCACCAAGGCCCCGCTTATATCACAGCTGCGCTCGCTTACGGATGGCAGAACGTCACTACGGAACGGCTGGTGACCATCGTCGATGCCGACCGGCTGCGCGCGAACTTCACCGCGCACGCTTTCTCGGCGCGCGCCGAAGCCGGTCATCGGAGCGTGCTGCCGTGGCTTGGCGGCGTGGGTTTGACGCCTTATGCCGCGGGCCAGGTCACGAATATCGACCTGCCGGCCTATGCAGAGGCGCTTGTCTCCGGCGGCAATGATTTTGCGCTCAGTTACACCGGACGCAACGTCACTGCCATGCGTAGCGAACTTGGCCTCCGCACCGACAAGTCCTTTGCGCTTGATGGCACGCTGCTCACGTTGCGTGGCCGCGCCGCTTGGGCGCATGATTTCAACCACGACCGCGTCGCGCAGGCGTCGTTCCAGTCGCTGCCCGGGGCTAGCTTCATCGTGAACGGCGCGGCGATGGCACCCGATGCTGCGCTGACCAGCGCGAGTGCGGAGGTCATGCTCGGCAGCGGGCTGTCGGTCGCGGCGACCTATGAGGGCGAGTTCTCCAACCTCACCCGCAGCCATGCCGGCAAGGGCGTCGTGCGCTTGGTCTGGTAAGCCACGTCCAAGGCGGTCGCTATCGCATCGCAGGCATGGGCGCTGGCCGCTTGACCCTGCGGCGTGACGCAGTCAGGTTCCGCGCCATCGCTCGCGGACCATCCTGCCTCATGTTCACCATTGCCTCGCTTTGGATCCCCTTCACTATCATCGCCTCGCTGGGGCAGGTGGCGCGCAATGCCATGCAGCGCTCGCTCACCGGACCGCTCGGTACCTGGGGCGCCACCAACATCCGTTTTCTGTTCGGCTTCCCGTTTTCGATCGTCTTTTTCGTGGTGATCATCCTGGCGACGGGCGACAAGGTGCCGTGGCCATCAGCCGAATTCTGGCCGTGGCTGCTACTCGGCGCGCTGAGCCAGATATTTGCGACGGGGCTCATGCTGGCAGCGATGAACGATCGCTCCTTTGTGGTGACTACGGCCTATCTCAAGACCGAGGCGATCCAGACCGCGATTTTCGGTTTTGTCTTTCTCGGCGATCAGTTGACGGTGCTGAAGGTCGCGGCGATCCTGATTGCCACCATCGGAGTCGTCGTCACGGCGCTGCGGCCCGGTGCCACGCGCAACATCGCCAGCATCCGGCCGACCGTCCTCGGACTGGTCGCGGCGGCGGCTTTCGCACTGTCGGCCGTCGGTTTTCGCGGTGCCATCATCACGGTGCCCGGTGTCAGCTTCGTCACGGCGGCATCCTATGCGCTGGTCTGGGCGCTGTTCGTGCAGACCTTGATCCTGACCATCTATCTGCTGGCCCGTGCACCCAAGGTGCTGAGCGACATCCTCGGCTTGTGGAAGCCATCGATGCTGGCCGGCTTCATGGGCGCAGCCGCCTCGCAATTCTGGTTCCTGGCCTTTGCACTTACGGCCGCCGCCAACGTGCGGACGCTGGCGCTGGTCGAGGTGCTGTTCGCGCAGGCTGTCGCCTATTATTCGTTCAAGCAGCCCCTTTCGGCACGCGAATTGTCGGGGATTGCGCTGATTGTCGTCGGCGTAGCGATGCTGATTGCGGTGTGACGGCGCAGTGCGCGTGATGTCTCTTTCGTGGGCGCGCCTGCTGCGATAGGACTGATCGCAGTCCTCCCGTGCCGATCCCGAGACCAGATTGATGCGCATCCTGTCCCTGCTCTTCCTGCTGCTTGTCGCCAACCCGGCCTCGGCGGTCGAAGCCATCGTCAAGGACGGCGACACCATCCAGATCGGCAATGTCGCCTACAAGCTCGCCGGCCTGGACGCACCGGAGGTGGATCAGCCCTGTGTCGATGAGCATGCCGACAACTGGGCCTGCGGCGTCGAGGCAAGGGACCAGCTGGTGAAACTGATCGGCAAGCGCGAGGTTCGCTGCGAGGATCTTGGCGAGGACAAGATCTACAAGAACCGCCGCGCCGGTCTCTGCAGTGTCGTTGGCGAGACGGGTAGCCTCAATCAGGCGGTGATCCGATCAGGCTATGCGGTGAGCATCGAACCGTCGGACAAGGCAAGCGCCAAAACCAGCTTCAGGCCAGATGAGACGGCTGCCAAGGACAAGCGCCAGGGTCTGTGGCGCGGGTGCTTCGTGACACCTGCGGAGTTCCGCAGCAAGACCGCCGAGAGCCCATTGCTCGGCTCGGCCTGTCGGAGCGACAAGGACAAGGAGTTGCGCGCGGCGCTATTTCCCGCCGATCTCGCGATGCCGGCGGGCTGCAATATCCGGGCGAAACAGGTCCGCCGCGCCAAGTTTACCGGCCATGTCGGTGTCTATCTCATCCCCCAGTGCCAGAATTATGCGACCCAGCCGAAACCGGACCGCTGGTTCTGCAGCGAGGATGACGCCCGCGCCGCGGGTTACCGCAAGGCGCTCAACTGTCAGGCCCCCAGTCGCCGCAACTGAGCGATGAGCCGGTGGCGCTGGACGCCGCCGGCTGAACCACGTAGCAAATCAGGACGCCGGAATGAGCCGGGCGAGCACGCCACAGCTTATTCCAGTATGCGAAATCCGGAGTGAAGCGCGTGGCCGAGAGCACCAGTTCGTCAGCATCGATCGAAGCCGTTGAGCGCAGCCTGGCTTCCGCCGGCTATATCGCCAGCCGGCAGATCGCTACCGCCGTCTATCTCGCCGAGAAAATCGAGAAGCCGATCCTGGTCGAAGGTCCCGCCGGTGTGGGCAAGACCGAACTTGCCAAGGCGATCGCTGCCTCGCGTGGTCTCGAGATGATCCGCATGCAGTGTTACGAGGGCCTCGACGAGGCCAAGGCACTGTATGAGTGGAAATATGCCAAGCAGCTGCTCTACACCCAGATCCTGAAGGACAAGCTCGGCGAAGTGCTGGGCGGCGCCGATACGCTCGCCAAGGCGCTCGACCAGCTGCACGATTTCGGCGACGTGTTCTTCTCCAAGGAGTTCGTCGAGCCGCGCCCGTTGCTGCGCGCGCTGGAACAGCCGATGGGCTGCGTGCTTCTCATCGACGAGATCGACAAGTCCGACGCCGAATTCGAATCGCTGCTGCTCGAAATCCTGTCCGACTTCCAGGTCACGATCCCCGAACTTGGCACCGTCGTAGCCATCGTACCGCCGACCGTGATCCTGACCTCGAACGGCGAACGTGATCTTGGCGATGCGTTGAAGCGCCGCTGTCTGCATCTGCATATCGGCTTTCCCGAGCCCAAGCTCGAAGAGCGCATCGTCGAAACCCGCGTGCCCGGTGTTTCCGCGACACTTCGCAAGCAGCTTGTCGGTTTCGTCAATCAGGTTCGCACGCTGGACCTGAAGAAGCTGCCGTCGGTCAGCGAGACCATCGACTGGGCCAAGGTGCTCGTGCTGCTCGGTGCGTCCGAACTCGGCCACGAGATGGTCAAGGATACGCTCAACGTGCTGCTGAAATACGAAGGCGATATCGAAGCGACACTGTCGCAGGTCTCGGGTTTCGTTGCCAAGGCCGACCGGCAGGGCGTGTTCGGTTAGCCATGCGCGATACGCTGCATCGGTTCTTTCGAGCGGCGCGCGGCGCCGGTGTCAGGATTTCGCCTGCCGAAAGTATCGATGCGATGCGTGCCGCCGCCGAAGTGGGCCCCGCCGATCGCGCCATCCTGCGCGATGCGCTGCTGCTGACCATGGCGAAGTCCGGCGAGGAGAAGGCGGCGCTCGCTGCCTGTTTCGATGCGTTCTTCACCCATCCTGATTTCGACGCGCCGTCCGCGGCAAATGACGACGACGAGACTGGCGAGGGGGCAAGCGAGAGCGGGACCGACGCTGCGGCAGGCACCCCGTCGGCACAGGATTCGACCGAACTCGGTTCGCTCGCGCAGATGCTGCTGTCGCAGGACCGCGCGGCGATTGCTGCAGCCCTGTCGAATGCTTCGAATGCCGCCGGCCTGACCGACATTCGTGTCTTCACCCAGCGGGGGCTGTTTGCCAGTCGGGTGCTCGAGCAGCTCGGGATCGCACAACTGCGCGACGACATCGACGCGCTCGCGACCCGCAATCCAGCAGATGCGGAACGGCTTGCAACGGCGCTTGGCAGCCTGCGCGAGACCGTCAGCGAAATGGTCGCGCAGGCGCTGCTGCTCTATGGCCGGGAGGAGAAAGAGGCGTTGCGCAATGAGATACTGCGCAATGCGCCGATGGCGCGGCTGGAACAGCGGCAGATCGCGCAGATGCGCGTTCTGATCCGGCAGATCGCGCGGCGGCTGCGCGAGCGCTTCAGCAAGCCGCGCAAGCGCCAGCGCCGCGGCCATCTCGACGTCCGCCGCACCATCCGCCGAAATGCTGCATGGGGTGGCGTGCCGTTCATGACGGCATGGAAGCGCCGTCACCGTGACAAGCCGAAGATTGTGGCGATCTGCGACGTCTCGGGTTCCGTGGCGCAGGTCTCCGACTTCTTCCTGTTGCTGATCCACAGCCTGCATGAAGTGGTGTCCGATGTGCGCTCCTTCGCTTTTTCCGGCAACTTGATCGAAGTCAGTGAAGTCCTGGAGAAGAACAAGCCTGAAGAGGCGATGAAGCAGATCATGTTGTCGGTTGGCTACGGCTCGTCCGACTATGGTCGCTCCTTCGTCGATTTCGAGAAGGGTTTCATGAGTGCGATCACGGCGCAGACCACGGTCATTGTGCTCGGCGATGCCCGCAGCAACAATCTCGATCCGCGCGCCGACATCCTGCGCCGTATCGGCGAGCGCTCGAAGCGGCTGGTCTGGCTCAATCCGGAAGGACGGATGGGCTGGGGCTTCGGCGATTCCGAAATGCCGCGCTACGCGACCTTCTGCAATGTCGTGCGCCAATGCGCGACGGCGCAGCAACTCGAGCGCGCCGTCGCCGATATCGTGGCAACCTATCAATAGCTGCCGCCATCAGCCGAAGGTGAAGGCATAGGCCCGCACGCCCGGATCGAGGAATTCGATTCCGAATGTGCGGTCGGTCACATCGCCAACTTGCCGCAGCAATTGATACAGTTTGGCATCCGTCACGGTGCCATCTCCCTCGGCATCGGTATCGGTGCCGTGGCTGGCGCCGGGTGCTGCGCCATTGATGGTGACGCGGAAGCGCACCGGCTTGCCGTCCGGCGATGGCCCAAGAACCAGATGCAGGTCGCGGGCGTGGAAACGATAGGCGATGCGCCCAGACGCCTCATTGAGCTGCGCATATTCGCGGCCGATGGTCCATGTGCCGCCCAGCGTCCAGCGGTTCAGTGGTAGCATGTCGATGCCGCGATAGACGCTCGGCACGTCTTCCCGTGCGCCGCCGGGCGAGGTGAAGCCGGTGGCCTGCGTATAGCCGAGATAGGTTTCCGACGACCGGAGTTGGACTTCGTCCGCCGCAACCTGCGTGCCTTCGGCTGTCACCGTTGCAGCGTCGTCGGTTGGCTTGTGGCCGGCCTCGGCGAGCAATTGCTGGATCACCTTTTCCGACGTCGCATAGTTGCCCTCGCCGATTGCCTGATGACGGATGCGACCATCAGCACCGACGAAGTAGAGGGCAGGCCAAGCATTGTTGCTGAAGGCGCGCCAGATCCGGAAGTCGTTGTCGATCGCGACGGGATAGCCGACGCCAAGCTTCGTCGTTGCGGTGCTGACATTGCCGACGTTCTTCTCGAAGGCGAATTCCGGCGTGTGCACGCCGATCACGACGAGGCCCTGATCGCGATACTTCTCGGCCCAGGCACGCACATGCGGCAGCACGCGCAGGCAGTTGATGCAGGAATAGGTCCAGAAATTCACCAGCACGACCTTGCCCTGCAGGTCTTCAGCCTTCAGCGGCGACGTGTTGAGCCATTGCCTGCTGCCCATGATCGATGCGAGCGGACCAGACAGTGATGCATGGGGTGTGGCATTGCCGATGGACGTTCCGGCCTGCGCGGCTGGTGCGGGCTGGAGCGTGTCGATCAGCTTGCTTTCAAACGCCGTCGTTGACGGCAGTGATAGTTGCGTCAGCAGGCGCGTATCCAGCCCGACCCAGATCGCGATGGCGCCGAGCACTACCGCGCCACCCAGCGCGCGACGCACGCCGTCGCTCCATGGCATCAGCTCGCGCGCCTTGACGAGCAAACGTCCGCCCAGCAGCATGCCGGCGGCAAGTGATGTGGCCGCACCAAGACCATAGGCAAGCAACAGCAACACGGTGTCGATTCCCGGCCCGTGCAGTGCCGCGCCGGTGAGGATCAGGCCCAGCACCGGTCCGGCACAGGGTGCCCAGACGAGGCCCGTCGCTATGCCGAGCAGCAGCGAAGCGACCGGTGTGCGGTTTGCGTTTGCATCATTCTGGCCGGCCCAGTCGGACAACTTCACACCGAGTAGTACTAGCGGCGCCATCAGCCGCGTGGCCAGAGTCGGCAACAGCAGTGCCAGGCCGAATAGCGTCATTGCGATGAGGGCGATGGTTCTGCCATAGCGATTTGCCTCGATCGCCCAGTTGCCGGCGACAGAGGCGAGACTGGCGGCCACCGCGAAAGTCAGTGTGAGGCCGATCAGCAAGGGCAATCCGCTGCGGCGAAACGGCTGGTCCGCGCGGGCGAGAATGATCGGCAGGATTGGGAAGATGCAGGGCGATGCGATGGTGAGCAGGCCGGCGGTATAAGCGAGGATGAAGAGCGTCACGGTGATCTCCAGAAAACGCACGAGTGAAATCGGCGGGTCACCAAGGCGGGCGCCGTTATCGGAGCGATGATCCGCGGACCGTGGGCGGTCCGCGGAGGAATTGTGAGAGACGGGCTAAATCAGGTTGATCGCGACATTGATGTTGCCGCGCGTTGCCTTGGAGTAAGGGCAGATCTGATGCGCGGCATCGACCACCTGGCGAGCGACGTCCGGTGCGAGGCCGGGCAGGCTGACATTGAGGCGGGCCTGCAGGAAGAAATCACCACCGGTGGTGCCGAGATCGACTTCGGTGTCGACGGCGACGTTGGCCGGCAGCTTGACCTTCAGATTGCTGGCGGCGCGCCCCATGGCGCCGATGAAACAGGCCGACCAGCCGGCCGCGAACATCTGCTCGGGATTGGTGCCGGCGCCGGCCGAGCCCGGAGGCGACAGCTTGACCTCGAGCCGGCCGTCAGAGCTGCGCGACGCGCCATCGCGGCCGCCGGTGGTGTGGGTCTGGGCGGTATAGAGAACCTTTTCAATGGTGGTCGTGGTCATGATCGTAGCTCCTATTTATATCGTACACGATTTAATCGAGTGCGGTATAAATAACGGCTCCGATCCTTCTGTCAACTCTTCCGATTTAATCGCATCCGATATATATGGATGCGACAGGTCACGTTCTCGTGTCCTGACGGGAGTGCGAACATGTCATCAAGCAAGCTAAAATCGGTCAAATCCGAGCAGGCCGGGCCGAAACTGTCGGATTTCCTTTGCTTTTCGATCTACTCGGCCAATCTGGCTTATGGCCGGGCCTACAAGCCGATCCTCGAAAAGCTCGGTCTGACCTATACCCAGTACATCGCCATCGTGGCGCTGTGGGAGGAGGACGGGCAGACGGTGGGCAGTCTCGGCGAAAAGCTGTTTCTGGAGTCGAACACGCTGACGCCGATCCTGAAGAAGCTGGAGGTCATGGGCTATCTGCGCCGGCAGCGCGATCCCGGGGATGAACGGCAGGTGGTGATCAGCCTGACCGACGAAGGCCGGCGGTTGCGCGAGAAGGGCCTGACCATGAATCTCGTCAAAGCGTCGGGGCTCGAGCCGGACGAGTTCAAGAAAATGCAGCAGGGCGTCGCCACGCTGCGCGATAACCTGATCAAGGCTGCGCGCGAAAGCTGATCCGCACATCGGCCATGCAGTGGCCGGCATGCGGATGCATGCTGCGCCGTCCTCCTGTAACCTCACGGCAGAAGATCAGTCCGAGAGGTTGGCGTGAGCGACATCGACAAAATTTTTACGCGGGCGAAATTCGCCGACGGTAGCTTCAACACGATTGCCGTCAGCGGCGGCCATATCATCTCGGTCACATCCGGTAGTAATCCCGCACCGACAACCGCAGAGACCGTCGATCTCGGCGGCACGCTTGTGATCCCGTCCTTCGTCGAAGGTCACATCCATCTCGACACCAGTTTCTACGGCGACGTCTGGCGGCCGCATGTGCCGTATTCGAACGGCTTCAACGTACAGGAACGTGTCGCCATCCAGGCAGACAACATGGCCAAGGCCACGCCGATGGCTGAGCGGGCGCGGAACCAGCTGGAGCTTTGCCTCGGCCACGGCAGCACGCGGATGCGCAGCCATGTGATGGTCGACGGTTCGGTCGGTCTCAAATCGCTGGAGACCATCCTCGCCGTGCGCGAGGCGCATCGCGACGTCATCGACATCCAGCTTGTCGCCTTCCCGCAAAGCGGCATCCTGCGCAGTCCGGGCACGCCGGATCTGCTCGATGCGGCTTTCGATCTCGGCGCGAACGTGATCGGCGGCCTCGATCCCGGTGGCTTCGACCGCGATGTCGAGAAACATCTCGATGTCGTGTTCGGCATCGCCGAGCGCCGCGGCGTTGATGTCGATATCCATCTGCACGATCCCTCGATGCTCGGCATTTTCGAGATAGAACAGATTTGCTCGCGCACGCAGGCGCTGGGCATGCAGGGCCACGTCGCCGTCAGCCACGCTTATTCGCTCGGCGATGTCGCTCCTGATGTCGTGCAGCGAACAGCCGAGTTGCTGGCAGCGAGCGGCGTCGCCATCATGACCAATGCGCCGGGTGCGCGGCCGTTTCCACCGGTGAAGCTGTTGCGCGCTGCCGGCGTCACGGTGTTCGGCGGCTGCGACAACATCCGCGACTCGTGGTGGCCCTATGGCGACGGCGACATGCTCGGCCGGGCCATGATGATCGGCTATCGCTCTGGCTTCAACACCGACGAAGATCTGATGCTGGCCTTCGACATCGTCACGGTCGGTGGTGCGAAAGCGCTGCGGCTGGAAGATCACGGCCTCCGCGTCGGCGCCAAGGCCGACTTCGTCGCCATCGATGCACCGCACGTGCCGCAGGCCGTGGTCGATCTGCCAAGGCGCCGCGCGGTCTACAAGAACGGCCGACTGGTTGCGCGGGACGGCGAGATTGTCGCCCGAAAAGCTTGAATCATCGGCTGGACGCGTTACGACTGCGCCAAACAAAGCTGGCATGCCACGAGTTCTGGAGACGACGAATGCTTGAAACACCGCGCGCGCGACGGGGCATGGTTACCTCGCCGCATCACTTGGCGTCGCAGGCCGGTCTCGATGTGCTCAAGGACGGCGGGACCGCTGTGGAAGCGGCGATCGCCGTAGCGGCGGCGCTCGCAGTGGTCTATCCGCACATGACCGGCATCGGCGGCGACGGCTTTTGGCTGATCGCCGAGCCCGGTAAGGCGCCGATCACGGTGGATGCCTGCGGTCGCGCCGGCGCAGCGGTGGACCTTGCTTACTATGCGTCGAAGGGCGCTTCGGCGATTCCGTTCCGCGGACCGCTCGCTGCCAACACCGTCGCCGGGACCGTGTCCGGCTGGCAGAAGGCGCTGGATGTTTCGAAGCATTGGCAGAAGCCGCTGTCGCGCGAACGCCTGCTCGACAGCGCAATCTATTATGCCGAGAACGGCATCGTCGTCACGCGCAGCCAATCCGAACTGACGTCTGAGAAATTCGCGGAGCTGAAGGACCAGCCGAATTTCGCCGGGACTTTCATGCCGAACGGGCAGGCGCCGGCCGAAGGCGATATCATGAAACTGCCGGCGCTCGGCGCGACGCTGAAGCGTCTGGCCGTCGAGGGCTTCGAGAGTTTCTACAACGGCAAGCTGGCCGACACGATCGCCGCTGACCTCGCCAGGGTCGCATCGCCCGTCACCGCGGCCGATCTGCAGAACCATCAAGCCAGCGAACGTCCGCCGCTATCGACCACCGTGCGCGGCGCGCAGCTGTTCAACATGGCGCCGCCGACGCAGGGCCTGTCGTCGCTGATGATCCTCGCGATGTTCGATCGCCTTGGTGTCACCCAGGCCGAAGGTTTCGATCACATCCACGGTCTGATCGAGGCCACCAAGCAGGCCTTCATCGTGCGTGACGAGCATGTCGGCGATCCCGATCACATGACGGTGGATCCGGCGTCATTCCTCGACGATGCGAAGCTTGACGAACTGGCGCGCCATATCGATCGCAAGATTGCGCTGCCGTGGCCGCATGTGCGCAAGCCCGGCGATACCATCTGGCTCGGCGTCATCGACGAACAGGGCCGTTCGGTGTCGTTCATCCAGTCGGTCTATTTCGAGTTCGGCTCCGGCGTCGTGCTGCCGGAAACCGGCATCTGCTGGCAAAATCGCGGCGCCTCGTTCCGTCTGCAGGAGAGCGGCTGGAATGCGCTGAAGCCGAACCGCAAGCCCTTCCACACGCTCAATCCGGCGATGGCGATCTTCGATGACGGTCGCCGCATGGTTTATGGCAATATGGGCGGCGAGGGGCAGCCACAGACGCAGTCTGCGGTGTTCTCGCGCTACGGCATGTTCGGCATGCCGCTACAGCAGGCGGTGACGGCGCCGCGCTGGCTGCTCGGCAAGACCTGGGGCGACGAGAGCGTCACGCTGAAGGTCGAGGATCGCTTCGATCCCGCGTTGATCGAGCAGCTTCGGGATGCCGGTCACGTGGTCGAGGTGCTTGGCAGCTATACCGGTACCATGGGCCATGCCGGCGCCATCGTGCTGCACGCCAACGGCGTGCTCGAAGGGGCGACCGATCCGCGCTCGGATGGTGCTGTCGCCGCTTGGTGATCAGCTCGCCATCATCTTGCGTAGCTCGGTCTTGAGGATCTTGCCGTTAGCGTTGCGCGGCAATGGCTCCTTCAGGAAGGTGATGGTGTCCGGCACCTTGTAATCGGACAGCCGCTCCGCACAGTATTTGCGGATGTCGGCCTCGTTGCCGCCATCGGGGCTATAGATGAAGGCGTGTACGCGTTCGCCCAGCACTGGATCCGGCTTGCCCACCACTGCGCTTTCGACGATGGCGGGATGATGTGACATCACGTTTTCGACCTCGGTGCAGTAGATCTTGAAGCCGGCGCGATTGATCATGTCCTTCTTGCGGTCGACCACATAGACATAGCCGTCCGCATCCATGCGGCCGATATCGCCGGAGCGCCAATAGCCGCCGACGAAGCCGGTGCGCGTCGCATCCGGGTTGTCCCAATAGCCCGGCACGACCATAGCGCCGGCAATCAGCAATTCGCCGTCCTGGCCGGCCGGCACCTCGTGGCCGTCATCATCAGCAACCACGATATGCGCGCCGGTTACCGGGCGTCCGGCCGAATTGATCTTGCTGATGGGCGAGCCGGGCGGAAACATCGTCGCGGGTGAGGTGGTTTCGGTCGAGCCATAGGCATTGCAGAGATTGAGCTTCGGCAGCACCTGCGCAAGGCGCGTGATGGTCGCTTCCGGCATCGGCGCCCCGCCGAAGCCGGCGATGCGCCAGGCCGTGAGGTCGTGGGTCTCGAAGTCCGGCTGCAGCAGGCAGAGATTGTACATCGCGGGCACCATTAGTGTGTAGGTCATGCGCTCGCGTGCCGCGACAGCGAGAAACTCCGGTGCCTTGAAGGTCGGCAGGATCACCGTCGTTCCGGCGACATTGATGGTCGCAAGGATCAATGCCACAAGCCCGGTGACATGCGATGCTGGCACCGCCAGCATGGTGACGTCACCGTCGTGCAGGCCATAGCCATGCTGGAAGTTGAGCAGCGAATGGATGATGCTCGCATGGGTGAGCATCGCGCCTTTCGGGTTGCCAGTGGTGCCTGACGTATAGAGCAGAAAAGCGGTGTCTTCCTGATGGAGTTCGGGAAGCGCAGCGGCAGGCGCATCTTTCGTCAGCTCCGCAAACGATGGCGCACGGCCGCTGCCGACCACCCACTGATTACGCAAGTTCGCACGTGGTGCGGGCAGGTTGGCCTCGCAGTCGGCGTCATAGACGAGCGCTGAAGCCCCACACTGCTGCAACACATGGTCGATCTCGGGGGCGCGTTGCCGCGTATTGAGCGGGACGACGATCATGCCGGCGCGGACGGCGCCGAGCGCGCAGAAGATGAATTCCAGGCAGTTGCCGAGCAGCATCGCGATGCGTTCGCCCCTTTTGAAGCTGGAGGCGATCAGATTGCGAGCGATATTCTCCGCGACGCGGTCGAGCTCCGCATAGGTGACGCGTCTTTCGCCGAGCACCAGCGCAACGCCATCGGGCTTCCGCGCGACTGCGGCGCGCAGCATGGCGTCGAGGGTCGGCGGGCGATCGGAGAAACAGGTGACGACGCGTTCGCCGTAGAGAACTTCATGGCGGGTGGCCGGCGTTGAGGTGTCCGGCGCGATCTGTCCTTGCATGTCCGTCCCAGACGTTTTTTGCGCGCCGCAATCGGCACGCCCCGCCATTTGGCTGGCGATGATGACGTCAGGTTAATCAGCCAAGCGGCGAATGCCAACCCGCTTCGCCGCATGGCTCGTAACGCGGAAGATGTGCGTCCGGCGCTAGCGCGCTTCCACAGTCACGTGCTGCAATTCATGCACGGCCGTGAGGCGCTGCCGCACCGTCTCTGTGCTCGCTCCGCCGGCAAAGCCGACGATCGCAGCATGCGCACTGGGGCCGACGCGCCAGACGTGGAGGTCGAAGATGCGGGCGTCGCCGGGGCGCTCGACCTCATCGCGGATTTCCTGTTCCAGATGCGGATCTGACGTGTCGAGCAACACGGCCGCCGTATCGTGCAGCAGATTCCACGCCCAGACGGCGATGACGATGCCGCCGACAATACCCATCACAGGATCTAGCCACACCCAGCCAAGATAGCGGCCGGCTATCAGCGCGACGATAGCTAGCACCGAGGTCAGCGCATCGGCCAGCACATGCATGAAGGCGGAGCGCATGTTGTTGTCGCGATGATGTGCGCCGTGGTGATGGTCGTGGTCGTGATGATCGTGGCCATGGTGATGATGCCCACCGCTCAGCAGAAACGCGCTGGCGATATTCACGATTAAACCGATGACGGCGATCACCGTGGCTTCGCCGAAAGCGACTGCGGACGGATTGAATAGCCGCTGCACGGATTCGACGGCGATGCCGAGGGCGATGATCGCCAGCACCAACGCGGAGGCAAAGCCGGCGAGATCGCCGACCTTACCTGTGCCGAAAGTAAAGCGGCGGTTATGTGCGTTGCGGCGTGCATAAGCATAGGCGCCCGCAGCAATGGCGAGCGCCACGGCATGGGTCGCCATGTGGAAGCCGTCAGCCAGCAGCGCCATCGAGTTGAAGACTGTGCCCGCAATGATCTCGCCGACCATCATCAGCGCCGTAAGGACGACCACCCACAGTGTGCGGCGGGTGTTCTCGTCATGATTGTCGCCCAGAAACATGTGCTCGTGGGACAGGTGGTCGATGTCGGAGTGGGTGCGCATGCTGCCCGTCCTTATTTCGCGTAGCGCCGGATAGCGGCGACGAGTTCTTCGGCGCCGGCCGCCCGGTCGTCGGCGCTGAGACCGGGATGGGCGACATGCTCGCGGACATGGTCCTCGATCAGTTCATCCATCAGCCCGCTCACGGCGCCGCGCACGCCTGCGACCTGATGCAGAATCGTGGCGCAGCCGGCGTCTTCGGTGATGGCCTTCTCGATGGCGGCCATTTGGCCGGCGAGCCGACGTACCCGGGCGAGCAGCTTGGTCTTGTTAGCGGCGAGATGCGACATAGGATAGTCCCCTACCCTATATTTCCTCCAAACGAAAGCCCCTGCCCGGCGACAAGCCGGGCAGGGGAGTTTGCGGGAGGAAACGGAGAGGGATCGATCAGGCGGCCGCAGCCATCATGCGAGGATGGGCGACATGTTCCTTGAGCACCAGGCCGGAGGCATCGACCTCGGCAAGCGAGACGTCGTAGCTCCAGAGATCGGCGAGATGCTGCAGCACCCGCTTGGCGTCGGGCTCATTAAGCAGGGCGCCATTGAGCACCGAATGCTTCAGCATCAACCGGCGATCGCCGGCGAGGTCGACGTCCACCACTTCGATATTCGCATCGATCAGGCCGACGTCGTACTGACGCGCCAGCACACGTCGGACGCGGCGATAGCCACGCTCGTCATGGATGGCGTCGACGCGGATGCCTTCCGACACCGCGGGATCGTCATGCAGGTGGAACATCCGCATGTGGCGCATCAGTCGTGGGCTCAGGAACTGGCTGACGAAGCTCTCGTCGCGGTAGTTGGCCCAGATATCGCGCAGCACCGCCATTGCGTCGCCTTTGCCGGCGATATCGGGAAACCACGCGCGGTCTTCGTCGGTCGGATCGGTAACGATTTTTTCGATGTCCTGCATCATTGCGAAGCCGAGCGCATAGGGGTTGAAGCCCGAGAAGCGCCGGTCATCGTAATTCGGCTGGAACACGACATTGGTGTGCGACTGCAGGAATTCCAGGAAGTTGCCGTCCGAGATCTGTCCGGTCTGATGCAGCCGGCTCATGATGCGATAGTGCACGTAAGTGGCCGTGCCTTCGTTCATCACCTTGGTCTGACCTTGCGGGTAGAAGTATTGCGAGATGTGCCGAACGATGCGGATGAGTTCGCGCTGCCAGATCTTCAGGCGCGGTGCGGATTTCTCCAGAAAGTACAGCAGGTTTTCCTGCGGCAGGCCGAGCAGAGCGCGTCGTCGCTCCGCGCTGAGCAGTGAGGCACTCTTTGTACGCCCCGTCGGCACCGTGCGCCATAGATCGTTGAACGAGGTTTCTTCGTGATTGCGGCGTTCTTTGGCGCGCTTTTCCTCGGCTCGCAAATCGAGTGATTTCTTACCGGGATAGCGATCGACGCCGTGCGACATCAACGCATGAGCGGCGTCGAGCGTCTGCTCCACCGCTGCGCGGCCATGCTTTTCCTCGCACTGCGCCACGTAGCCCTTGGCAAAATCGAGATAGTCGAGAATGCCGTCGGCGTCGGTCCACTGCTTGAACAAATAATTGTTCTTGAAGAAGTGATTATGGCCGAAAGCGGCGTGGGCGATTACCAGCGTCTGCATCGTCGCCGTGTTTTCCTCCATCAGGTAGGAAATGCATGGCGACGAGTTAATGACGATCTCATAGGCTAAACCCATCAGGCCCTTGCGATACGACGCTTCCTGATGGGCGAATTGTTTGCCGAACGACCAGTGCTTGTAATACAGCGGCATGCCTACGGACGAGTAAGCGTCCAGCATCTGTTCGGCGGTGATGACCTCGATCTGGTTCGGGTAGACGTTGAGGCCGAGCTCCTTTTCGGCAATCTCCTCGCAGGCATCGTGGATGCGCTGCAATGTGGTGAAGTCCCAGTCTGCGCCTTCGTAGAGACGGTCTGTCATGGAGCCACCCTCTCCTTGGCCTGGCGACGTTGAAACAGGTCGTGGAACACCGGAAAGATCTCGCTGCGGTCGTTGACCTTGCGCATCGACAGCGGTGCACCTTCCGCGCGCAGCCGCTGATACAGCGTCCACAGTGAGGATTCCGACATTTCGAATGGGTGGCTGCCGCTCTCGCCCACTTCCAGATAGGCGAAGAACTGCGTCACCGGCAGGATCATGTCCTTGAGCAGGCGACCGGAGAGATCCCCGTCGGCATAGGAGTTGTCGCCGTCCGAGGCCTGTGCGGCATAGATATTCCAGTCGGCGGGGCGATAGCGTGACTGCACGATCTCATGCATGGCCTGCAGTGCGCTGGAAACCAGCGTGCCGCCCGACGCGGGGCCGTGGAAGAAGGTTTGCTCGTCGACTTCCTCGGCACGGTCGGTGTGACGGATGAAGACGATTTCGACCTTGCGATAGCGACGCGTCAGGAAGACATAGAGCAGCATGTAGAACCGCTTGGCGAGATCCTTCATGTGCTCGGACATCGAGCCGGAGACGTCCATCAGGCAGAACATCACCGCCTGCGCCACCGGCTTCGGCACGTTCTCGAAGCGGCGATAGCGGATGTCGATGGGATCGATGAACGGAATCCGCCGCATCTTGGATTTCAGCCGCGTGATCTCTGCCAGCAATTCGGGGCGGCGCTCGTCACTGCAATGCTCCAGTTCAGCTTCCAACTGTGCAATGGCCTCGGGTCGCGGTCGCTGCAGTGCAACCCGTCGTGCCATGGCCAAGCGTACGGTGCGGCTGACCGAGATATTGGCAGGCGAACCGGACGTCGTATATCCGGCGCGGCGCAGGCCTTCGTTTTCGACTTCGGCCAGCTTGCGCTTGGAAAGATCCGGCAGTTCCAGGTCGTCGAGGAAAATGTCAACGAACTCCTCCCGGCTGAGCACAAACCGGAATGCATCCTCGCCGTCGCCTTCACCGGCATCGTTCGATCTGCCGCTCTTCGATTGCGGCCGCTGAAGGTAATCACCTTCCACGAATTTCACGTTGCCGGGCAACACCCGGTCGCGAATGCCGCCTTCGCGATAAAAGCGGGGCTCGTTCATCCCGTCGAGCGGGATGGACACTTCGCCACCTTCCAGGACGTCTTTGATGTCGCGGTCCTGGGAGGCTTTCTTGACGGCTCCCTGAACCAGAGCTTTCGCGCGTCGCAAGAACCGCTGGCGGTTCTCAAGACTCTTGCTGCTCGGGTTCAGGCGTCTATCGACGATATGCATGGCCACGTTATGTTGGCTCCTTGCGTCAGCCGGCCTGTTTCACGCGCATATACCATTCGACGAGACGGCGAACCTGGCGCTCGGTGTAACCGCGAACGATCATCCGCGCGACGAAGTCGTCATGCTTTTTCTCGGTCTCGCCGTCCTTCTTCGATCCGAAGGAGATCACCGGAAGCAGATCTTCAACTTGAGAGAAGATGCGCTTTTCGATGACTTCCCTGATCTTCTCATAACTCGTCCAGGTCGGATTCTTTCCACCGTTCTGTGCTCGCGAGCGAAGCGAGAACTTCACGACTTCGTTGCGGAAGTCCTTGGGGTTGGCGATTCCGGCCGGCTTTTCGATCTTGCTCAGCTCCTGATTGAGCAATTCGCGATCGAGCAATTGTCCGGTGTCAGGATCCTTGAAGTCCTGATCCTCGATCCAGGCATCGGCATAGTCGACGTAACGATCGAATAGGTTCTGGCCGTAGTCCGAATAGGATTCCAGATACGCTTTCTGGATTTCGTGACCGATGAACTCCGCATAACGCGGCACCAGCTCGGCCTTGATGAATTCGAGATAGCGTTTTTCGACTTCATCAGGCATCTGCTCCCTGCGGATTGCCTGCTCCAGCGTATACATCAGGTGTACGGGATCCGCCCCAATCTCCGACGTGTCGTGATTGTAGGTTGCGGCCAGAACTTTGAACGCGAAGCGAGTCGAGGCACCGTCCATGCCTTCATCAACACCGGCGGCGTCCTTGTATTCCTGAACGCTGCGGGCCTTCGGATCCGACTCTTTCAGGCTTTCGCCGTCATAGACCCGCATCTTGGCGAAGGTGGTCGAGTTTTCGTGCTTGCGCAGCCGCGACATCACGGAGAAGCGTGCCAGGGTTTCCAACGTCGCCGGTGCGCAAGGTGCGGTGGCGAGTTCGGAGCCCTGAATGAGCTTCTCGTAGATCTTCTGTTCTTCGGTGACGCGCAGGCAGTACGGCACCTTGATGACGCAGATGCGATCGATGAAGGCTTCGTTGTTCTTGTTGGCCTTGAAGCTCTGCCACTCGGACTCGTTGGAGTGAGCGAGAATCACGCCGGTGAACGGAATTGCGCCGATGTTTTCGGTGCCGATATAGTTGCCTTCCTGCGTCGCCGTCAGCAGCGGATGCAGCATCTTGATTGGCGCCTTGAACATTTCGACGAATTCAAGCACGCCCTGATTGGCGCGGTTGAGGCCACCGGAATAGCTGTAGGCGTCGGGATCGTTTTGGGCGAAGATTTCGAGTTTGCGGATATCCACCTTGCCGACCAGCGAGGAGATGTCCTGGTTGTTCTCGTCACCGGGTTCGGTCTTGGCGATGGCGATCTGGCGCAATCGCGACGGCTGGATGCGGGCGACACGGAATTGCGAGATGTCGCCGCCGAAAGCTTCGAGCCGCTTGTAGCACCACGGACTCATGAGGCCCGTAAGCCGCCGGCGCGGAATGCCGTATTTCTCTTCGATCATCGGGCCGAGCGTGTCGGGATCAAACAGGCTGAGCGGGCTTTCATAAACCGGAGAGAGTTCGTCGCCAGCTTTCAGCACATAGATGGGATGGACTTCCATCAAGGCCTTGAGGCGCTCGGCAAGCGATGATTTGCCGCCGCCGACCGGGCCGAGCAGATAGAGAATCTGCTTGCGCTCTTCGAGGCCCTGCGCCGCATGTCGGAAGAAGGCGACGATGCGTTCGATCGTATCTTCCATGCCGTGAAAGCCGGCAAAGGCTGGATAGCTACGGATGGTACGATTCAAAAAAATACGGCCAAGGCGTGGATCCTTGGCCGTGTCTATCATTTGAGGCTCGCCGATCGCCGCCAGTAGGCGTTCCGCCGCGTTCGCATATCGCATCGGGTCCCCTCTGCAGGATTCCAGATACTCGGACATCGACATGTCCGTCTCACTTCGGGCTTCGTAACTTCTAGCGAACGCATTGAACAGAGAATCGTTGTACATGATCCCTCTCTCCTTGCTGGTCGGCCGTCCTGTTGGTCGCGATGCTCCTAAGGTGGTAACGGAACGCGTCTTTCCGATCGCGACTCAACATCAGCACTATAGCCTTCAGGACACATCCAGGTCCGAAATCGCGCAATGCGATCTGAGTGCAGCGCGCGACTCATATTCAGGCACTTGCTTATAAGTTAGGCGAGTTTTGCCATGTCTCAAGGGCTAACAAAGCGATTGTGCACGCCTGTGACTCGAACGCCACAAAGTTGCCGTATGTGGGAAGCTTTCGGAATCATGTACCGACGGCGCAGTTTGGATGAGTCGAAACGCGCACAAGAATGCTGGTGAGCGGAGGTTGCGCTCAGTTCCGATCGCTGGGCAGGACAGGCAGCGGAGTCACCTCGATACCTTCATCGATCAGCGACCGTGCTTCATCCGGCGTCGCTTCGCCGTAGATCGGACGATGTTCGATGTCGCCATAATGCATCTTGCGAGCTTCGGTCGGGAAGCTTTCACCGACATTGTCCGCGTTTTTGGTAACGTGATCGCGCAGTTCTTTCAGCTTGGCGCGCAGT
The DNA here is from genome assembly GCF_900188215.1 of Tardiphaga sp. OK246. Lineage (NCBI taxonomy): Bacteria > Pseudomonadati > Pseudomonadota > Alphaproteobacteria > Hyphomicrobiales > Nitrobacteraceae > Tardiphaga > Tardiphaga sp. OK246. Next base: position 126,915 of record NZ_FZOX01000008.1, on the reverse strand, counting down.
TCGGCTTCCTGCGGCGCCATCATCAGCGGGGCTGTGGTCTCGGAACCGGCGTCAGGGGCGGGTGCCGGGCGATTCTTGCTCTTGCCCACGATACGCGGGGCCATAATGGCCTTTTCGACCTTCACCGATCCGCAATTCGGGCAATTCACCAGCTTGCGCTTCACCTGGGAGTCATAGGCGCCGGAACTCTGGAACCAGCTTTCGAAAGCATGGCCCTTCTCGCAGCGTAGGTCGTAACGGATCATGTCGCTTGCCGGACAAGGTGCAGATAGTCTGGGCCCGATTTGGGATCGCTGACGCTGAAACGGCGGCCGTGCTGCAGGGACGGCACGGTCTTGCGCGCTTCCGTCACCTTCGCAGGATCGATCTTGGCCAGAATGAAGCCCGGCTCGACGCCCGTCGCTTCGGCCAGAACCACGCCCCATGGGTCGATAATCAGCGAGTGTCCATATGTCGCACGCTTGTTCTCATGCACGCCGCCCTGGGCTGCCGCAAAGACGAAGCAGCCGGTCTCGATGGCGCGGGCGCGCAGCAGCGTGTGCCAATGAGCTTCGCCGGTCTTCTGGGTGAACGCCGAGGGCACGGTGAGGAAAGACGCGCCGCTTTCGGCCAATGCGCGATAAAGCGCCGGGAAGCGGACGTCGTAGCAGATGGTCAGACCGATGCGGCCCCAGGGGAGATCCGAGATGACGGCGGTCTCGCCCGGCTGATAATTCGCGGATTCGCGATAGCTCTCTCCGTTCGGCAGGTCGATGTCGAACATGTGGATCTTGTCGTAGCTCGCCAAGACATTGCCGTCCGGTCCAATCAGGAACGAGCGATTGGCGGCGCGTTCCGGGTTGGCCAGCACGGCCAGCGATCCGATATGCAGGTAGATCTTCAACTCCGCGGCGAGCGCGCGATAGGCCTTCAGCGAGAGGTCGTCTTCTTCCGGGCGCAGATGTTCGAACAGCGCCGTGCGATTGAGCTGCATCATGTTGCTCACTTCCGGCGTGAGCACATAGTCAGCGCTGGCGAGCACGGCTTCGCGGATCAGGTGCCGGCCCTGTTCGAGGCTCGCCTCCGGCAGCAGGCCGGTGCGCATCTGCACCATGGCGGCGGTGAAGGTCTGGGGCTCGGACGTTGGGGATGTCTGGCTCATGAGGTGGCCTTCTCGCCTGCGATCATGGCGTCAAATTTGCCTTCGCGGTCCAATGCATAGAGATCGTCACAGCCGCCGATCAGGGTGCCATCGATGAAGATCTGCGGGAAGGTGGCGCCTGGATAGGTGCGGTCGAACATTTCCTGCCGCAGCTTCGGATCGGTCGCAGTGTCGAAATGGGTGAATGCAGCTTTCTTGCGCTGGAGCAGCGAGATCGCGGCGCTGCAATAGCCGCAGCCGGGGCGGGTGTAGATTTCAATCGCGGCGGCCATCGGGTGCTCCAGTTGCAGGGAAGTGCCTGATTATATGGGGACCTTGTGGGCCTCCACAACCCGCGCAAAGACCAGCACATCGACCTGGGCCGCCTTGGCGCGCAGCAGCGCCCGTGCGCAGGCGTCGGTCGTGGCACCCGAGGTCAGCACGTCGTCGACCAAAATGACGCGGCGGCCCTGGATTTCAGCCCAGCGTTCAGGCGGGACCTTGAAGGCGCCCTGGACATTGCTAGCGCGCTCGGTGCGCGACAGGCCGATCTGGTGCTCGGTCGGGCGTATTCGCCGCAAGGCGTCGCGGGATATCGCAACGCCGCTCTGCCGGCCGATTGCCCGCGCCAGCGCGCCGGACTGGTTGAAGCGCCGGCTGAAGCCGCGCCGCCAATGCAGCGGCACCGGCACCAGAATATCGGCATCCGCGAGCAATTCCTTCCCCGCCCGCGCCATCCAGCGACCCATGATTGGCGCGAGGTCTGTCCGGTCATGATATTTCAACTGATGCACCAGCGTGCGGGCGACATCGTCATAGCGCACGGCTGCGCGGGCCCGCTGATAGGCCGGCGGATCGGCAATCGCCTGCATCGACAGGATGCCCGGGCCGGGATCGTAGACGAAGGGGATGCCGAGCCGGCTGCAGAACGGCGGCGCGATGAAGGAGAGCTGGCCCCAGCAGGCCGCACAGACGCCTTCGCCGGCGACGGGCTCCCGGCAGGCGACGCAGAGCGTCGGCAGCGCGATGTCGAGCGCAAGACGGGCGGTTTGCGTCCATGCAGACCGGCAAAGCTTCAGCGCGCCGCGCAATTGCGCGGGGAGGGACCACGACACTGTCGCCTCTGCGTCCATGGGTTGAAGGCTAGAGCCCTCCTGCGCCGATCTCAAGCGCGATTGCCAGATCCCCGGTCTTCGGCGTACCAAGCCGCATGGCCCAGACCTCCAATACCGCACCTATTCTGTTCGACCGCGCTCTGTTGCGGGCGCGGCAGACGCGTGCGTTGCGACTGGGGGCCGAGAATTTCCTGCTGGATCGTGTCATCGCCGACATGGATGAGCGATTGCAGGCGGTGTTGCGCCAGTTCGACAATGCCGCTGACGTCGCGACGCCGGGCAACCGTCTGCGCGATGTTGTGGCCGGGCGTGTCGGCCATCTCACACATGCCGACGTGCCCGATGTCGAAAGCGATGGTCTCAATCTCGCGCCGGCGTCGCTCGATCTCGTCATCTCCGCGCTCGGGCTGCACTTCGTTAACGATCTGCCGGGCGTCATGGCGCAGATCCGCCGCGCGCTGAAGCCTGACGGCCTGCTGCTGGCCGCAATGCTCGGCGGCGACACGCTGACCGAGCTGCGGCAGTCCTTCGCCGCGGCGGAAGCCGAACGCGAAGGCGGCATCTCGCCGCGCGTCGCACCAATGGCCGATCTGCGCGATGTCGGCGCGCTTCTGCAGCGGGCGGGATTTGCGCTGCCGGTGACCGATGTGGATCGCGTCGTGGTGCGCTACGACAGTGCCTTCGGTCTGATGCAGGATCTGCGCAGGATGGGCGCCACCAATGTGCTGGTCGAGCGCCGCCGGGCGCCGCTGCGCCGCGCGACGCTGCTGCGCATGGCGCAGATCTACAGCGAGCGCTTTGCCGATCCCGACGGCCGCATTCGCGCGACCTTCGACATCATCTGGCTGTCCGGCTGGGCGCCGCATGAGAGCCAGCAGAAGCCATTGAAGCCGGGCTCGGCGAAAGCAAGTCTCGCCGACGCGGTGAAGGGGCTGAAGCCCTAGAGCAGATCGATCAGATGCGGGATCAGCGGGATATCCGCGGCCGGCATCGGATAGTCGCGCAGCTTGTTGGGGCGTACCCAGGCGAGGTTCTGACCTTCCCTGGAGATCGCGAGGCCTTCCCAGCGCCGGCAGATATAGAGCGGCATCAACAGATGGAAGTCCTCATAGGCATGGCTGGCGAAAGTCAGTGGCGCAAGGCAGGCTTCCTTCACGGAGATCCCGAGCTCCTCGTGCAGCTCGCGGATCAGCGCCGCTTCCGGCCGTTCGCCGGGCTCCAGCTTGCCGCCGGGAAATTCCCACAGGCCGGCCAGCGCCTTGCCTTGCGGCCGCTGTGCAATCAGCACGCGGCCGTCAGGATCAATCAAAGCGCAGGCGACGACGAGAACCATTTTCATCGGATATATCTCATTTCAAGAGACTAGCGCTGCGCAGCTTGGAATCTCGCCCGGAGGCTGGCGCGTGAACGTCGGGTCATTGTCCTTGCGCGCAATGCCCGCAGCGGGCTTGATGCGGATATCGACAATCAATGGCTTCGTACCGCGCGGAAATCTCAGCGTATAGCCGAGCGTATCCGTGCCGTCGAACCCCGGGCGGGACCGATACACAACCTCGACGCCTTCGATTTCCATCGGCATGCAGTGCTTGGCGCCACCGAACAACACATTGCTCGGTTTGACCAGGCCGCTGCGCAGGCAGACGAAACCATGAGCGGGTGCGGTGTCGAGCTGAACCTGCGGAATGCCGACGCTCTTGCAGGCATTGTTCCAGCGTGCGCCAATGCCGATACCCACTTCCTTGTTGCTCTCGGTCGCGCGCCGCATGCGCCCGACCGGCAGGTCCTTGGCCAAGGCCTCCGTCGAAAAGACGATCGCCGCCAGACCGATGCCCGCGGCGATCCTCTTCACGACCGATAGTCGCCGTTGATCGCGATATATTCCTTGGTGAGGTCGCAGGTCAGCACGCGGTCGCGCGCTTTGCCGAGGCCGAGCGCCACCTTGATCTGGATTTTCTGCTCTTTCATCGTCTTCGAGACCTCGGCCTCGTTATAGGACGGGTCGCGCGCGCCGGACTTGGCGACGCGGATGCCGTTGAACGAGATCGACAGCTTGTCGCGATTGGCCGGCTGGCCGGCCTTGCCGACGGCCATCACCACGCGTCCCCAATTGGCGTCTTCACCGGCAACGGCAGTCTTCACCAGCGGCGAATTGGCGATCGACATGGCGATCTTGCGGGCCGAGGCCTTGGTGGTTGCGCCTTCAACGATGATCTCGATCAGCTTGCGGGCGCCTTCGCCGTCACGGGCGACCTGTTCGGCGAGGTCGGCGAGCAGCGTCTGCAGCGCCTTCACGAATGGCTTTAGCCTGACGTCGCTGGCCTTGGTGATCTTCGGTGCGCCCTGGGCCGCCGCGGCACCGGTGGCGAACATCATAAGGGTGTCGGAGGTCGAAGTGTCGCCATCGACCGTCACGGCATTGAACGTGTCATCGACGCCCGCCTTGAGCAGCGCCTGCAAGGCCGGCGCGCTGATCGGCGCGTCGGTGAAGACGAAGGACAGCATGGTCGCCATGTCCGGTGCGATCATGCCCGAGCCCTTGGCGATGCCGTTGATGGTGACTTTGGCCTTGCCGAGTTTCACAGTGGCCGTCGCGACCTTCGGGAAGGTGTCGGTGGTCATGATCGCCTTGGCGGCGTCCATCCAGCCCTCGGGCGTCGCGCTATCGGCCAGCGTGGCGAGAACACCGTCGAACTTGGTGGCGTCGAGCGGCTCGCCGATCACGCCGGTCGAGGCGAGGAAGATCTCGTTCGGCTTGCAGCCGACGGCCTTGGACGCGATGTCGCCGGTCAGCTTGGTCGATGCCTTGCCGGTCTTGCCGGTGAAGGCATTGGCATTGCCGGAATTGACCACGAGCGCCTGCGCCTTGCCGCCCTTCAGCACGGCGCGGCACCATTCCACCGGAGCGGACGGACACTTCGACGTTGTGAAGACGCCGGCGGCCGTCGTGCCCTTGTCCATCACCGCGAGCAGCACATCGGTGCGGCCGGTATAGCGGATGCCGGCAGCGGCCGTGGCGAGGCGCACGCCTGCAATCGCGGGCAGTTCGGGAACAGCGGTCGGGGCGAGGGGGGAGACGGGCAGCGACTTGGCCATGAGTGCTTTCAGCTTTCGTAAAAAGATGAAGCGCTCTGTATCACCTCTGCCACCGTGGTGGGAGAGGGCTTCATGGCGAAGGGAGCAATGTCATGTCTCCGTCATGCGGCACCCGTCCGGTTGCGCATGATCCTGTCCGAAACCGGGGCTAGCCCGGGCCGAACTTGAACTTCCCATCATCTTCGAGGAACGGACCGCTGCGCATATAGAGCTGGCCGTTCTCGCCGATGAAGAAGAGCGTGTTCTTCGGCACTTTCTTGGCGCCCTTCAGCAGGAATTTGGCATTGTTGGTGCCCATCTTGTACGCGAAGGTCTTGCCTGACGCGTCGTAGCCATAGCCCATGTCGGGCGAGAGCACCCAGGGTGTCGGTGCCTGAGCCAGCGCAGGGCCGGCCAGGGCCGATGTCACCAGCGCCGTGGCGCATAGCATCGTAAAGGCTCGAGCGGTCATCCCAAATTCTCCGAAACGTGTTTTTGAAAGTACATCGCGGCTGCGCGGTTGTCTTGAACAAATCACGAACGGTGACAGCCCGTCAATACGACACGCGGTCGCGACAGAGTTTGTTATTTCGCAAGCGCGGTCTGGCGACTATCTTTCGCTTTCGGGCTAAGCCGGTCCACGATGAATGCGGCGATGGGGATGATTCGACAATGCGAGCGATCGTGAAAAGTCTTTTGGTTGTTGGCGCGGTGGTATTGGCGCCCGGTCTTGCTGCGGCGGATGATTTCAAGCTCAGCAACAACCAGCGCATCTCCTGCGGGCGTGGGCTTGCCGCAGGCAAGCTGAGTACGGCGACCTGCCGCTCTTATGCCTATCTGTTCAATGCGAAGACCTCGGAATATTTCCGTTGCTCGGTGTCGCTATCGATGACGCGTGATGCCAAGGAAGTCATCAACGTCCAGAGCGATGGTGCCTGCGTGAAGAAGCCGCGCGTGTTCGACACCGACTCCAGCTATTCCTTCGATGCCACGGAAACCGAGCCGCCGAACACCAATTCGTTCTTCGGCAATGGTGGTTTTGCCATGTGGGTCAGCGACAACACCCAGCAGAAAATTCGTGGCTGTGTCACGATTCCCTCGGGCCTCGGCTCGGACGTGTCGCGCTGCATCGACATGAAGTTCGAGTAGACGGTCTTCCTTTTCCCTCCCCCTTGCGGGGAGGGGGGCCGGCCGCTTGGCCGGTCGGGTGGGGGTGCCACAAGCGGCGCTCTCACGTGGGGCACCCCCACCCCGGCCTCCACTTCGTCGATGCTACGCATCGCCTCGTTCGGCCGACCCTCCCCGCCTAGCGAAGCTTCGCTTCGCGCGGGGGGAGGGATGCCACAAACGCCTGCGCGTCATTCACAGATTCAACTGTCAAACAGCCACTGCTCTTCAGACATGCGTCATCGCCCCCATTGTTTGCGGCGCGGGGGCGCCGTCGTGCTTCGCATTCCCGCCCCCTTGCGAGAGGGCGTGCGGAACGCCGGGTGCCCGTTGCACCCTTGGGCCTGATGCGAATGCGGTCTTCCGCAGGTTAGTGTGCATCAGGACTTTCGGAGGCGCCGAGCGATTGCCCGGCGTTCCGCATGCGGTGTTTTTTCGGTTGCTTGCACATCTGCCATGGCGAACGGTCCCATCACCAAAATTAATGTCCCAGGGCGGAGGGACAGGGTAGCCGCAAAGCACTTGGCCGAACGCGTTTCGAGTTGGTCGTCCGTCACACTGTCCAGGGGGTTGTCCATCCGAAGGTCGGCCGTCTCCTTGCCAGTGGTAGTGCTGGCGCAGAGCCGTCCTGCCCGAAGACAGACGTTCCCCCATGAACCGCGTGACGCCGCATCTCCGGCGTCCACCGCATCCCACCCCGCGAACGTGACGATCGCGATCGCCCCTCTCGGTGGGGCAGGACGGAGGGGAATATAATCAAGATAGGGATGCTGTCAACGGGAGATAGGAAAAAATGTTTGGGTGCGTTCCCTCCACTGTCATTCCGGGGCGCGGGCGGCACTTGCCGGACGCGAACCCGAAATCCCGACCTGTTCAGCGCCAAACACTTCGAGATTCCGGGCTCAGTCCGGCCCGCTACGCGGTCCGTCCTGCCCCGGAATGACGAATGTAAAGCAGGCGCCAACCACCCAAAAGACAAAAAGGGCACGCGCTTCAGCGCGTGCCCTTTGATGTGTTGAGCTCAAGAAGAGAGCAAGACAGGCAGGCGCGTCTAACGCCCTGCCAACCCTGCGCTGCCCTTACTCCGGCTTGATGCCGGCGAACTGGGCGACCTTGCCCCACTTCTCGATTTCAGACTGCACATAGGCATCCATGTCGGCTGGCGAACCGCCGGTCGGATCGGCGCCGAGCTTGATCAGGCGGGCAGTGCCGTCGGCCGACTTGATGAACTTATCGGTCGAGGCATTGAGCTTGGCGATGATCTCCTTCGGCGTCTTCGCCGGGGCTGCGATGGTGAACCAGGAGGCGGCGTCGTAGCCGTCCACGCCGGATTCGGCGATGGTCGGAATGTCCTTCATCGGCTCCCAGCGCTTGCTGGTGGAGACGGCGAGTGCACGGATCTGGTTGCTCTCGGCGAAAGGCTGCGCCGCCGGCAGGTTGTCGATCATCACATGGACGCGGCCGCCGATCAGGTCGGTGAGCGCGGGGGCGCTGCCCTTGTAGGGCACGTGGGTCAGCTTCACGCCGGTCATCGACTTGAACAGTTCAGTCGACAGATGCGCGGTCGAACCGAGGCCCGGCGTGCCGTAGAAATATTCATCCGGCTTGGCCTTGGCGAGTTCGATGAACTCCTTGACGCTCTTGGCCGGCAGCGAATTGGTCACCGAGAACAGGTTCGGCACCTTGGCGATCACGATCACCGACGCCAGATCCTTCACCGGATCATAGGTCATGTTCTTGAACACGAACTTGTTGATCGCGTGGGTGCCGGGCGTGCCGACCAGGAAGGTGTAGCCGTCGCCTTCGGCCTTGGCGACGAAGTCAGCGGCGATGTTGCCGCCGGCACCGGCCTTGTTCTCGACGATGAACTGCTGGCCCATCTCTTCGGACATCTTCTGCGCGACGACGCGCGCCAGAATGTCGGTGGTGCCGCCGGCCGCGAACGGAACGATGAACTTCACCGGCTTGGTGGGCCACTCGGCTGCGCTGGCGCGGCGCGACAGGATCGGCAGGGTGCCGAGGGCAGCCGCGCCGCCGAGGATCACGGAGCGGCGGGACGGGAAGCGGATCGATGATGACATCTCGAAGAGTCCTTTTGCATGTCGGACAGGCCGCGCGGCTGCGACGCACGATCTGATTGAGGGTGTTTAAGACATTGACGGGAGGCCGGGATCAAGTGGGAACCGGCACGGCTGGGGCAACGAACCCGACGGTCCGCTCCTGCGACTCATCTGCGCAACCGGCAGGTCTTCTCAGCTTCTCCCGATCAGGCGTTTCCATGGACAACATGCATGGGAACGTACTGGGTGGATGGTACTATGTTGCACTGCGAGTTGCTACCGCAATGCAATACCATCCTTAAGCATTTGGTACTAACGGCTGATGACGTGCGTCGGAAGGTCGCGTCTCCGGCATGGCGACAATGAACAGGATGAGGCCGATCCCCGCCAAAGCGGCCAGCGCCAGGAATGCCGTGCTGTAGCCGGCCTTCACAACGATCATGCCGGCAATGGCCGTGCTGAGAGCGCCGCCCAATCCCGCGGCGGTGGCGATTGCGCCCTGGCTGATATTGAAGTGGCCGGTGCCATAAGTGAGGTCTGCGACCACGAGCGGAAAGATCGCGCCGAAGATTCCGGCGCCGATGCCGTCGAGAGTCTGCACGCCGACCAGCCAGTAGGGATTATCGGAGAGCGGATACAGGGCGCCGCGCAGCGCCAGCACGGCGAGCGCGCAGGCGAAGATCGGTTTGCGGCCCCAGACATCGGCCTTGCGGCCGACCAGCATGGCGACCGGCACCATCACCAATTGTGCCGCGACGATGCAGACCGACATCAGCGTGGTGCCGAGCTCGTTGTTCACCAGTGCGAGTTTCTGGCCGACCAGCGGCAGCATCGCCGCATTGGAGAAATGAAACAGCACGGTGGCGGCGGCAAATATCAGGAGCGGCTTGCAGGTCAGCAGCACCTGAAAGCCGGAAGGCCGGTCGGCGGCATCGTGATCGTGCATTTCGTCGAGATCGCCGAGGCCGCGGGCCATCTGATGATCGATGGCATTAGCGGGGATCGCCAGCGTCGCGAGGATGCTCGCCACAGCCATCGCGGCCATCAGCCAGAACACGACGATCGGCCCGAAGGCATAGGCGAAGATGCCGGCCAGCGTCGCCGCCGTCGCATTGCCGGCATGGTTGAACGCCTCGTTGCGGCCGATCCGGCGGGCAAAGGCTTTGGGGCCGACAATGCCGAGGGTGATCGCCGCCAGTGCCGGCGCGAAGACGGCCGCGGCGACACCGGTCAGCGCCTGTGTCGTCGCGACGAACAGGAAACCGGGATAGAGCGGCAGCGCGATCGAGCCGAGCGTGACGATGACGGCGGCAAGAATGACGATGGCGCGCTTGGCCTTGGTCTTGTCGATCAGGGCGCCGGCAGGGGTCTGCGCGACGATGCCAGCGAGGGCGGCGACCGACATCACGATGCCGATGGAGGCCTCGTCCCATTTCTGGACCGTCAGCAGATAGATCGCGAGATAGGGCCCGAGCCCATCTCGGACATCGGCGAGAAAGAAGTTCAGCGCGTCGAGCGGATGTTTGATCCTGTTGGCGTCGTCGTGCACGCGCGGCCCTCACGGCACGGCAGTGCCCGGCAGGCAACGGCGGTTGAGTGATCCGGTTCCGCGGTATTCGGCGTGTATGGATCCCCGCCTGCGCGGGGATGACAGGAGAGTGGGTTGTTACTCCCTCAAACAGAAGCCGCGACACTTGCGTGCCGCGGCTCAAAGTCTCGTCGCGTGATGGCCGGTCTTATTTCCCGATACCCTTTTCCTTGAAGTATTTCAGCGCGCCCGGATGGAACGGCACCGGGGAGCGCTCCTGCACCTGGTTGTCGAGCGAGAAGCTCTCGGCCTCCTTGTGCACGGCGACGATGTCGGCCTTCTTCTCCACCAGCGTCTTGACGATGTTGTAGGCGTCGTCGTCACTCATCTTGTTGCCGGTGACGATGATGTTCCAGACTTCGGTATTGGCGTTGTCCTTGTCCATGCCGGGATAGATGCTCTTGCTGATGGTCGAGGGCGAATACAGCTTGCCGTATTTCTCGTTCATCTTGGCGGCGAGGTCGGCGTGGTCGACGAACTTGATTTTCATGCCGGGTGTGGCAGCGAGATCGGTGACGGCGGCAGTGGGGACGCCGCCGACCCAGAAGAAGGCGTCGATCTTGCGGTCCTTGATGGCGTTGACGGACTCAGCCACGCCGAGACGCTCGCGCTTCATGTCCTTGTCCTTGTCGAGACCGGCGGCCTCGATGACGCGGAACGCCATCACTTCGGTGGCACCGCCCGGCGAGCCCGTGGAGACGCGCTTGCCCTTGAGATCCGACATCTTCTCGATGCCGGCGCCCTCGATGGTCACGATATGCATGCGGTTCGGATAGACCACCAGCAGGGTCTGCAGCGGGACTTTGCCGCTCTTGAACTTGTCCTGGCCGTTCAGTGCGTCGAGCGCGGCGTCGGCCATGCTGAAGCCGAGCTCGCTCTGGCCCGAGGCGATCAGCTTGAGGTTATCGACCGAGCCGCCGGTGACTTCCGCGGTGGCCTGGGTGTTCGGCAGCGCCTTCGACAGCACATTGGCGATGGCGCCGCCGAGCGGATAATACACGCCGCCGGTGCCGCCGGTGCCGATCGCCATGGTCTTCTGCTGCGCGATGGCCGCGCCTGCAAGGCCGGCAGTGGCGACCAGCGCCACGGCAATCGATGTCTTTCTGAAACGCTTGAACATGGTTGTCCTCTCCTCCAGTTTTGATTGATGTCGCGGTGACTATTTCACCGCGCCGACTTCCTTGAGATATTTCAGCGTGCCGGGGTGATAGGGCGCCGGCGACTGCGCTGGTGTCTGCGTGGCGAGATTGATGTTCTCCGCCTCTTTATGGACGGCGACGAGATCGGCCTTGTTCTCGAAGATCGTCTTTGTGATCGCATAGGCCGTGTCGTCCGACATCTTGTCGGTGGCCATGATCTGATTCCAGGCGGCGAAGCCACGGCTGTCGGTGGTCTGGCCCGGATAGCTGCCGGCCTTGATCACGCTGGGTGCGAAGATCTGGCCGTATTTTTTCACGATCGGCTCTAACAGGTAGTCGATGTCGATCAGCTTGATCGTGACGCCGGGCGTTGCGGCAAGGTCGACGACGGCGGCGGTCGGCACGCCGCCGCCCCAGAAGAAGGCATCGATCTTGCGATCCTTGAGCGCGGACGCGGATTCCGCGACCGACAGACGTTCGCGCTTGACGTCCTTGTCCTTGTCGAGGCCCGCGGCTTCGAGCAGGCGGAAGGTCTGCGCCTCGGTGGCGCTGCCCGGCGCGCCGCCCGAGATGCGCTTGCCTTTAAGATCGGCGAATTTCTCGATGCCGGTGCCGGCGATGGTCACCACATGGACCGGGCTGGAATAGACGGCGACGATGGTGCGCAGCGGAACGGGCTTCTTGAACTTGTTCTCGCCCTTCACGGCGTCGGACGCGACGTCGCCAGTCATGAAACCGAGATCGGCCTGACCGGTCTCCAGCAGCTTGATGTTGTCGACGCTGCCGCCGGTGACTTCGCCGGTGGCCTGGGTATGCGGCAGTTTCTTCGACAACAGGTTCGCGAGACCGCCGCCGAGCGGATAGAAGATGCCACCGGTCCCGCCGGTCGCAATGGCGATGGTCGTGTCTTCCGCAGAAGCGCCGGTCGCCGCGCAGGCGATGCCGAGCAGTGCAAGGCTGAACGCCCTGTGTCTGAAAGCTGTCCATCTCATCGCGTCACTCCCTGAAGTCGGCGGCGCCGCTTATCTGCGGCGTCCGCTGTCATGCGATAACTTGACGTTATTCGTTTCTGTCGTTGGTCATGCCGGCGCCGGTTGCGTCCTCGTCCTTGCCTGCCAGAGCAGCACGCCGAGGCCGATGATGAGGCCGGGCACGAATGTGTAGCTGATGTCGCGACCGATGATCGACTCGATGATCGCCTCGATCAGGCTCGGGAACACCAGCAGTAATCCCGATAGCAGAAGCAGGCCGCGCTCGATCGGTGTATTTTGTCGCAGTGCCCAGTTCTGCGCGACGGCGGCGAGTGCCAGCAGTCCCAGCGTGGTCTTGAAGGTGATCTCGACGATATCCACCCACGAGCCGCCCTTCGGAATGTTCAGCAGCAGGCCGACGCCCTGCGGGTCGCAGACGAAGACGAATGGCACCAGGAAGGCCGGCAGTGTGTATTTCCACGACTGCAGCGTGGTCTTGTAGGGATCGCCGCCGGTGATGGCCGCCGCCGCGAAGGGCGACAGCGCGGTGGGCGGCGAGACTTCCGAGAGCACGGCGTAATAGAAGATGAACATGTGTGCGGCATAATCAGGTACACCGAGCTTGATCAGCGCGGGTGCTGCGATCACCGCGCAGATGATGTAGGACGCGGTGACCGGCACCGCGAGGCCGATGATCCAGACGATCAGGGCCGTATAGATCGCCGTCAGCAGCAGGCTGCCGCCCGCATAGGAAATCACGATCGACGAGAATTTCAGGCCGAGGCCGGTGAGCGTGACGACGCCGACCACGATGCCGGCGCAGGCGCAGGTCGTGGCAGCATTGAGCGCGCCGATCGAGCCATCGGCCAGCGCCTTCACCAGTTTCTTCGGCACCAGCGCGGTATCCTTGCGCAGGAAACTGAGCACGAAGGTGACGAGCGTGGCGTAGAACACCGACAGTGACGGCGAGTAGCCGATGATCATGAAAACGACGACGGCGAGCAGAGAGATGAAGTGGAACCCGTAACGCTTCATCATCACGCCGAGGCTGAGCTCGGGCCTGACATTGACATTGTGGGCGCCGAACCGCTTGGCGTCGATCTCGACCATGATCAGCAGCGACAGGTAGTAGAGACAGGTCGGGATGGTCGCCATCCAGATCACGTCGAGATAGCTGATCTTGAGGAATTCAGCGATCAGGAACGCGGCGGCGCCGAGCACCGGCGGTGACAGGATCGCGCCGAGACCGCCTGCGGCCAGCAGGCCGCCGGCAGCGTTCTTCTCGAAACCGGCCTTGGCCAGCATGGGGGCGGCGACGGTGCCGATCATCACCGTGGTGGCGACGCCGGAGCCCGAGGGGCCGCCGAGCAGGAACGAGGACAGCACCACGGTGCGGCCCGCGGCGTTCGACTTGTTCCCCATCAAGGACAGCGAGAAATCGATGAAGAATTTTCCTGCGCCGGACATCGAGAGGAACGCGCCATAGATCGTGAACAAGATGATCAGCGTCGCCGACACGTCGACTGCGACGCCGAAGATGCCCTCCAGCGTGATGAAGAGATGGCCGACGAGGCGCGGCAGGTCATAGCCGCGATGGGTCCACGGCGCCGGCAGATGCGGGCCGAGCATCGCATAGGCAATGAAGAAAACGGACACGACCGGCATGATCAGGCCGGTGGTACGGCGCGTCGCTTCCAGCAGCAGCACGATGAAGACGATGCCGACGATGACATCCATATGATCCGGCAGCGTAGCGCGGTCGGTGAAATCGTCGCCGCCCCACAGCGCATAGGCAATGGTGCCGATGGCGACGATGCCCGGCACGATGTCCCACCAGCGCACGCGGTTGCGGAAGCGCGCAGCGACGGGGAATAGCAGGAAGCTGAGGATCAGCGTGAAGGCGACATGGACGTAACGCAGTTCCTGCGTCGGCACGATCGCGTAGGCGGCATAGAGATGAAACAGGCTCATCACCACGGCGATGCCGGTGGAGATCGTTCCGGCCCAGCCCAGCAGGCGATTTGTTGCGCCTTCATCGGCTTCGATGAAGGCTTCAGCCTTCGCCAATGCCTCGTCGGAGACGGCAACGGTGTCATCGCTCGCGTTTGATTTCTGGTCAGCCATGTTTCATCCCCCGGGATATCTCCCGCAGCCGGCTTTGCCGGCCTTATTATTCTGAGTGCGGCGCATTCATGCCGTTTTACCCGGCTGGCGCAAGGGCTTACCGGTGAAACTTTCGTCGCGGCAACGGCGTTCGCTATTGCGACGCCGTTGACCGCATGAGGGCTGCGGTTCACTTTCGCGGCCTGAATGACAGGAATAAAATGAGTATGAGGAAGCGTCTGATAGCCGCCATGACGACTGTGGTCGTCATGTGCAGCGCAGCGGCACGCGCCGAGCCGTCGATCACGCTGCTGACCGGCAATACGTCCGGGATCTATTTTCCGCTCGGCGTGTCGATCGCGATGATCTATGCGGATATTCCCGGCGCGAAAGTTCAGGTGCAGACAACCGACGGTTCGGTCGAGAATCTCTCGCGGCTGCAGCAAGGCACCGGGCAGGTGGGTTTTGCGCTTGGCGATGCCCTGAAGGACGCCTGGGCCGGCAATGCCACGGCGGGCTTTGACGGCAAGCAGGATCGGCTGCGGGTGATCGGCGCGCTCTATCCGAATTACATCCAGATCGTTGCCACCAAAGAGAGCGGGATCAGGACGCTGAGCGATCTCAATGGCCGGAGCCTCTCGGTCGGCGAGCGTAGATCGGGCACCGAGCTGAATGCGCGCGCCATTCTGGGTGCTGCGGGGCTGCGCTATGAGAATCTCGGCGAGATCAGGTATTTCTCCTTTGCCGAATCCACCACGATGATGATCGAGAAGAAGCTCGATGCGACGCTGCAGTCTGCCGGTCTCGGTGTCACGTCGATCAAGGAACTCAGCGAAGCCACGGATATCGTCATCGTGCCAGTGCCGCCGCCCCTGGTGAAAAAGATCGGTGCGCCATACAAGCCAGACACCATTCCGGCCCGGACCTATGTCAGCCAGGACAAATCCGTGCCGACTGCATCGGTGATGAACTATCTGGTGACGAGCAATGCCGTGCCGGATGAACTCGTCTATCAGATGACCAAGCGCCTGTTCGACGGCCTCGACGAACTCGCCATCGCGCACCGTGCCGGCCACGAGATCAAGCTGGCGAGCGCCGTGAGTAAAAACCCGGTGCCGCTGCATCCCGGCGCGTTGCGCTACTATCGGGAGCGGGGCCTGATCAGGTAGAGTGGTCCGGCTGGCTTGCTGGGGCTTTCATGGGTCATTCGTTTCGGACGTTGGTTCTGTGTGCCGCTCTTGCGGCGCCATCGCTGCCCTATGCGGCTGTCCGGGCGCAGGGTGCGGCCGAGGCCGCTGCCACCTGCGCGAATGACGACACCTTGCCGCCCGAGCAGATGCTCGGCATCTGCGGCCTGGTGATCGGCTCGACGGCGGCATTGCCGGACCGCGTTCATGCCCTGATCGTGCGCGCAGGGCTGCAACTCAGGCTGGAACAGGTCGACCTCGCCGTTGCGGATGGCGATCTGGCGATTCAGCTCGATCCCCTCTCGGCCGCAGCGCTCGAAGCCCGCGGCAAGGCGCTTGCGGCCGGCAAGAAATTCGATCGTGCGCTTGATGACTTCGACCGCGCGATCAAGCTGCGGCCGAACGAGGCTCAATTATTTGCGAGCCGCGCCGCGACTTTCGCATCGATGCACGAAAATCGCCTCGCGGTCCGCGACTATACCGAAGCTGTTCGCCTCGATCCCAATCGGGTGCAGAGCCTGCTCGACCGGGCCGCCTCCTATGCCAAGGTCAAGCGCTTCGATCTGGTCATCGACGACCAGAGCGACATCATTCGTCTGGAGCCGACCGCGGAACATTATGATGCGCGCGGTCAGTCCTATGCGCGCAACAATGCCTATACCCGCGCGATTGCGGATTTCGACGCGGCAATCAGGCTGGAGCCGAAGGCCAGCTATTTCGTGAATCGCGGAAATTCGTTCAGCCTCAGCGGCGCATATGATCGCGCTATCACCGACTACACGACGGCGCTGCAGCTTCAGCCCGAGCTGGCGATGGCCTACAACAATCGCGGCGTCGCCTGGCGCGATAAGGGTGACCCTGCGCGCGCTCTGGCCGATTTCGACGCAGCCGTTCAGATCGATTCAACGCTGGATATCGCTTTGCGACATCGCAAACAGCTTGAGAAATATCGGGTGGCGGCGCGCAAGCCGGCGATCGGATTGCATCCATCCGCCGATGCGAGCACGCGATAGACAATGACTTTTCGCAATTCATATGTGGGCAGCGGGCCATGCATCGTCAGCGTTCTGCTCGCACTATGTTGCGTGGCTCCCGACAGGGCATGGCCAGCGGTCAACGAGCCCGCAGCCACCGCGCCCGTCGATCCCGCGCTGTGCGTTGCAGCAGTTGTGTCAGGCGATGACGAGAAGATTCTCGCAGTTTGCAGTACGCTGATCGACAACGAAAAGACTGAGCGGGCCGACCGGCTGAAAGCGTTGATTGCGCGCGCGGGTGTTTACATACGCAAGGAGCAGACCGATCGCGCCATCGCCGATTATGACGCGGCGCTGCGGCTCGATCCGACGCAGGCCGTTCTGTTCAATGCGCGCGGCGAACTCTGGCGCAAGAAAGGTGATCGGCCGCGCGCAGTCCGCGATTTTGGCGCCGCGATCAAGCTCGATCCGCAACTGGACGTAGCGCGTGTCAATTACAAGGCGCTGGCGCAGGAGATCGAGCGGATCGGCGTCGAGATGTCAGTCAAGCCACAACCAAAGGCACCCTTGAAATAGCCGGCGATCCCGTGACAATCAGTGTGCAATGAACCCGGCGGTAAAGCTGGGGCGGGAGAGACGCCATGACAACCAACGCATCCAGCCGCTATCACGACGTCCACGCGCAGTCGCTGTCCGATCCGGAAGGCTTCTGGAGCGAAGCCGCGAAGGCGATCGACTGGATTGCGCCAGCGAAGAAGGTGTTCGATCCGTCCGTGGGTCTCTACGGCCGCTGGTTTGTCGGCGGCGTGCTGAACACCTGCTACAACGCGCTGGATCGCCATGTCGCCGGTGGCCGCGCCGATCAGGTCGCGCTGATTCACGACTCACCGCTGACGGGTGAGGTCCGGAAAATCACCTATGCACAGCTGCTGCATGAGGTGCAGGTGCTCGGCGCCATCCTGCAGGACCTTGGCGTCGGCAAGGGCGATCGCGTCATCCTCTATATGCCGATGGTACCTGAGGCTGTGGTCGCCATGCTCGCCTGCGCGCGCATCGGCGCGGTGCATTCGGTGGTGTTCGGTGGCTTCGCGGCGAAGGAACTCGCGACACGCATCGACGATGCGAGGCCGAGGCTGATCCTGTCCGCGAGCTGCGGCATCGAGCCCGGCCGCATCGTGCAATACAAGCCGCTGCTGGATGAAGCGATCGCGCTCGCCAGCGCGAAGCCCGATGCCTGCATCATCCTGCAGCGCCCGCAGCATGGCTGCGACCTGGTGGCCGGCCGCGATCATGACTGGGCCGAATTGCGCAGCAAGGCGATGGCGGCGAAGAAGTCCGCGGATTGCGTGCCAGTGCTGGCGACCGATCCGCTCTATATCCTCTATACGTCCGGCACGACCGGCAAACCGAAGGGCGTGGTGCGCGACAATGGCGGTCATGCCGTCGCGCTCGCCTGGTCGATGTGGAATCTCTACGGCGTGAAGCCGGGCGAAGTCTGGTGGTGCGGCTCCGACATCGGCTGGGTGGTCGGCCATAGCTATATCGTCTATGCGCCGCTGTTCCATGGCGCGACGTCGATCATGTATGAAGGCAAGCCGGTCGGCACGCCGGATGCCGGCGCGTTCTGGCGCGTCATCTCCGAACACAAGGCCGTTGCTTTCTTCACGGCGCCGACCGCCTTCCGCGCCATCCGCAAGGACGATCCGGACGGCAGTTTCATTCGCAAATATGATCTCTCGCATTTCCGCACGCTGTTCCTGGCCGGTGAGCGCGCCGATCCGCCGACGGTGGACTGGGCCGAGAAGCAGTTGAAGGTGCCGGTGATCGATCACTGGTGGCAGACCGAGACCGGCTGGTGCATCGCCGGCAATCCGGTGGGCCTTGGCCAGTTGCCGGTGAAGCACGGCTCGCCGACGGTGCCGATGCCCGGCTACAAGATCGAAGTGGTCGACGAAGCCGCGAGGCCGCTGCCTGCGGGGACCATGGGCTCCATCGTCATCAAGCTGCCGATGCCGCCGGCCTGTCTGCCGACATTGTGGGAGCAGGACGAGCGCTGCAAGGAAGCCTATTTCAACGAGTTTCCCGGCTACTACAAAACTTCCGATGCCGGCTATCTGGATGACGATGGCTATGTCTATGTGATGGGCCGCACCGACGACATCATCAATGTCGCCGGCCATCGCCTCTCCACCGGCGGCATGGAAGAGATTCTGGCCTCGCATCCGGACGTCGCCGAATGCGCCGTGCTGGGGATCAAGGATACCATCAAGGGCGAGGTGCCCTGCGGCTTCCTGGTGCTGAAGGCCGGCGTTGAGCGGCCGGTTGCTGACATCGAGAAGGAAGTGGTCGCGCTGGTGCGCGAAAAGCTCGGCCCCGTCGCGGCGTTCAAGCTCGCCATCGCTGTCGGCCGGCTGCCGAAGACGCGTTCGGGCAAAATCCTGCGCGGCACCATCAAGAAGATCGCGGACGGCGACAGCTGGACCATGCCCGCGACCATCGAGGATCCGAAGTCGCTGGACGAAATCGGCGCGGCGTTGAAGGGCAGGGTCTAAGCAGACCTTACAAATCCCGCATTTCGCGCTAAACACTCTCACGTCATGCCCGGGCTTGACCCGGGCATCCATCTTCCTTTCAAACGGCAAAGCTGGATTGCCGGGTCAAGCCCGGCAATGACAGAGAAGATCAAGTAACGGAACCATGCATGCGACTGACCTCGACCTCTCTCATCGCGCTTACGCTGGCCGCGACGCTGCTCAGCGCCTGCGCGCGCCGCACCGACATTCCCATGTCGAGCCTCGGCGATGACGATGACGCGATCTGCCGCGCTAATGGTGTCGCTGTCGGTTCGCCGGAATATGCGGCCTGCCGCAAGGACCGCGACGTTCAGCGCAGCAATGCCATCAATCGCGCCGACCGCGCGCAGCGCAATCTCGGCGAGTACATGCTGAACAATCCAAGCCGGCCGTAACGCCGCGGATTGATATTCCGCAACACTGTGTCTCCCAAAGGCAACGACCGCGCAGCGAGACGCTGTGCGGTCGTTTGCTTTTGATTGAGATCAACGTGTGAGCGCCGCGGCGAGCGTCTTTCGGATCTGATCGGGTGAGATCGTTCACCCCGAACGAATCGAAAGACAGGGCGCTTGGCGATGAAGAGAATCTTGACGACCATGTCGTTGCTGATGGCAGCAACGGCGATGACCAGCATGGCGACAACGGCGGACGCCGCCGATCTTCCGGCGGCGACGCCGTACACCAAGGCGCCGGTGGTTGAAGCGTGGAATCCCTGGATGATCCGTCTGCGCGTGCTCGGCGTCATTCCGGAGAATGGTGGTACGGTTCACCAGGTGCCGGGCTCCAGCCTGAAGACCTCCGATCAGGTCGTTCCCGAACTCGACATCTCGTATTTCTTCACGCCGAACCTCGCAGCCGAACTGATCCTTGGTGTCACCAAGCACCACGTCACCGGTGACGGCGCCATTGCCGGCCTCGACGTCGGCAAGGCGTGGCTGCTGCCGCCGACGCTGACCTTCCAATATCACTTCACGCAGTTCGGCGCCTTCAAGCCCTATATCGGCGCCGGCGTGAACTACACCTGGTTCTTCAACCAGAGTGCCAGCGGCGTGGGCGTGACGAGCAGCCGTCTGAAAGACACCGCGGCGCCGGTGCTGCAGTTCGGCTTCGACTACATGATCGACAAGCATTGGGGCTGGAACGTCGACGTGAAGAAGATGTGGATGCGCCCGGATTGGGAAGGCACGCTGGCCAGCGGCGCGGCGATCACCGGTCAGGTCAAGCTCGACCCGTGGCTGGTCGGCACCGGCATCACCTACAAGTTCTGATCCTTTCGATCTCTCACTGTGTGACGGAAGGGCCGATGTCAGTCGGCCCTTCTTTTTTGCGATTTTGCCGTGCCACTGTTGCTTTCGGCGCTCCCATCCTGTTGGGTGCCCCGCTCCACACCACCGCACCATCAGGACAACATCATGGACATCAAGGTCAGGGATTCGAACGGCGCGCTGCTCGCCGAAGGCGATACCGTCACGCTGATCAAGGACCTCAAGCTGAAAGGCTCGTCCACCGTGCTCAAGCGCGGCACCGTGATCAAGAACATCCATCTCACCGACAATGAAGACGAGATCGAAGGCCGCACCGACAAGGTGAAAGGCCTGGTGCTGCGCACGGAATTTCTGAAGAAGGCGTGACGGCTACGAGCTTCAAGTCTCGACGTAGTCTGCGATGCTGGTCGGCGCGGGCACCGGGAGCCCGTCTTCTCTGAGGCCTTCGATGTGAAAACGAATGGCCTCGCGGATTTCGCTCTCGACCATCTTCACGGTATCGCCGGTTGCAACGCAGCCGGGCAGATCCGGCACGTATGCGGAATAGTTGTCGTCGGTCTTCTCTATGACAACTGCATAACGCACTAGGGTCTCTCCGTCAGGACTGCCTGCTTCAAGATACTTCTAAATGTGCCGGGTGCAAGGTCGTCGGACGGCTTGCCGGCGATGGTGACGCGCCCGGGCTTGGTTGGATGTTTAAATTGCCGGTGGCTGCCGCGCGTCGCGACCTGAAACCAGCCGTCATCCTCGATGAGTTTGATGGCATCGCGGACTTTCATGGCACCAAACGCGTCCCCACAGCATTCAGAAGCGGCTATGATCGCTGTATTCTAAGTGCCGCCAGATCGGTAAGACAATCGATGTCTTCGGCTACTCCCGCCCTTCCTCATGCTCTCGGAACGTCGATAGCCGTGACAGAAATGCCAGCATCAGTCCGATGCCGCAGATCGAGAACAGCATCGTGAAGATCTTGGCAATGGCCGTGGTCGGCGACAGCGTGGCGTCGCCAACGGTGGTGAGCGCCATCGCGCTGAAATAGGCGGCGTCGATCCACGGCCAGCCTTCCACGGCGTGAAAGAACACGGCGCCGCCGGTCATGGCGATGGCCAGCAGAAACAGGATCGCGCGAAATTCCGGATCGCGCAGGCCGCGGCGAAAGCCGGCCAGCAAGCGCACCAGACCAAGCCAGAGAGATGCCATCGTCGCCACTCCATGCGTTGCCGTCCATGCGCGATGTCGCAGGATTCGATGGCGTTTGGAAAGTGAAGATTATGCGTCGGGCGCGGCCATGAACCTTGCCTTACCTCTGCAGCACCAAGGAAGGCACCGCTCAGGCGGGATCCCTTACGCATAAGCGGAGTACATGATGGCGAACGAGTTCAGGTTCGAAGACTATCCCGATGCGATGACATTCAAGCCGGTGATGGACAAAGCCATAGCGGCTTTTGCCGCGGAGCAGGGCATCGAATTCTCGTCCGATTATACGGCGTTTCTGAAAGCGCATAACGGCTTCTATTTCGATCTCGACACAGCCAGCCCGCTGGCCGATGGCGTCGAGACATTCGATTCGGTGCGCTACCTCCGCGGTCTCGACACCGGCTTCGAATACAACGACCTGCGCGTGTTCCTCGCCGACGCCGATCTCTGGGACAAGGCCTTCCGTGCCTTCTGCTATCCGGTGGCGGAAAGTCACGGCGGCGATCCGATCGTCGAAATCTACAAGGGTAAGGCGAAGGGCAAGATCTACTTCGTCGATCACGAGGTCATCCCGGACATCAGCGAACTGGCTGATGCAGGCGTGAACCTGGAGAATGCCGACGACGTCCTCGCTTACATGATCGACAGACAGGGCTGCTTCATCGAAGTCGCCACGTCGTTCTCGAATTTCATCGGCAAGCTGGTGGCATATGACGATGACGGCAGCATCAATGTCAGCATCCGTCGCCCGCTGGCGTAAGCGGGCGGCGCATCCCCTGAAACAAAAAAACGCGGCGGGATGAACCGCCGCGTTTTCAATTCTGTTATTACCGCCGCGCATCTGTGCGCAGCGCAGGCGCTTATTCGTCGTCGTCCTGCTTCTTGCTGCCGCCGATGCCCTTCAGCTTGGCGAACACGGCATCGACATTGAGGTCGCCGCTGCCGCTCTCGGCGGTCTCCAGCTCATCCTTGCGGGTGGTTTCCGAAGCGGGCAGCAGGGTCGCGCCGCCGTAAGCCTGGTCGGTCGGCTTTTCCTTGGCTGCGCGCTGCACTTCGAAATCGAGTTCGATCTGCGAGCACAGGCCGAGGGTCACCGGATCCATCGGGGTGAGAGTTGAGGCGTTCCAGTGGGTGCGGTCGCGGATCGAGGCGATGGTGGTTTTGGTGGTGCCGACCAAGCGCATGATCTGGCTGTCTTTCAGCTCGGCATGGTTACGCACCAGCCACAGGATCGCGCTCGGGCGCTCATGGCGGCGCGACACCGGGGTGTAGCGCGGGCCCTTCTTCTTGGCGGCCGGCGGCAGGATCACCTTGCTCTCTTCGAGCTTGAGCCGATAATTCTTGTCCTTCTCGCCCTTTTCGATCTCATCGCGGGTCAGCTGCCCGTTGGAAATCGGGTCCATGCCCTTGATGCCCTGGGCGGCGTCGCCGTCGGCAATGGCGCGGATCTCGAGCGGGTGCATCTTGGTGAAATCGGCGACCTGATCGAAGGTCAGCGCCGTATTGTCGACCAGCCACACGGCCGTCGCCTTTGGCATCAGCGGGGCATTGCTCATGGCACATCTCCTTTGCGCTTCGCCCACCTCTTTCGGAGGCGAAGCCGTCTGGTCATCGGTGATGACGGGAATTAAGGCTCTATATAATCTGTCAGAGGGCAACCGCGCAATGCCCGGCAGTTCGGCCTTGACAGCGCCGCAAACCGGCCCCAAGTCCTTATTCAGACAAGCTCTTTGGCTGAATTTTGCCAATCTGACCCATCGCACCTGCCATTTTGGTGCCCAGGCCCCTGGATCGCCCCGATATGACGACCAAACCGTCCCTGAAAATCGTTCTTTGTTCGCCGCGCGGCTTCTGCGCAGGCGTCGTCCGGGCGATCGATACGGTCGAACGCGCACTCGCCATCCATGGCGCGCCGGTCTATGTCCGCCACGAGATCGTCCATAACAAGTATGTGGTGGACAGCCTCAAGACCAAGGGCGCGATTTTCGTCGAGGAACTCGCCGAAATCCCGGACAACACCTCCGCGCCGGTAGTATTTTCCGCCCACGGCGTGCCGAAATCGGTTCCCGAGGATGCCCGTCAGCGCAATTTCTTCTCGCTGGACGCAACGTGCCCGCTGGTCACCAAGGTGCACCGCGAGGCGGCGATCCACTTCAAGCGCGGCCGTGAGATCCTGCTGATCGGGCATTCGCATCACCCGGAAGTTGTCGGCACCGTCGGCCAGCTGCCGCCAGGCGCCGTCCAGCTCATCGAGACCGCTGGAGACGCCCAGACCTTCCAGCCGAAGGATCCGAACAATCTCGCTTTCGTGACCCAGACGACGTTGTCGATCGACGACACCGCCGAGATCGTCGAAGTGCTGAAGAGCCGCTTCCCCACGATCAATGGGCCGCACAAGGAAGACATCTGCTACGCCACCACCAATCGCCAGCTTGCCGTGAAGAAGGTGGCGCCGGTGGTCGATGCGCTGATCGTGGTTGGCGCGCCGAACTCGTCGAACTCGCAGCGTCTGCGCGAAGTGGCCGAGCGCGAGGGCTGCAGGGTTTCGGTGCTGGCGCAGCGCGCCAGCGATCTCGACTGGAGCATGTTCGAAGGCATCACCAGCCTCGGCATCACCGCAGGCGCCTCGGCGCCGGAAGTGATTGTCGAAGAAATCATGGATGCCTTCGCGCAGCGTTATGAGCTGCATGTGGAGACGGTGTCGGCTGCTGAAGAAAACGAATTCTTCCCGCTGCCGCGTTCGCTGCGTCCCGAGGCCGCGGCGTAACCGCGATGGCGGTCTATACCGATGTTGCCGCCGATGATCTCGCGGACTTCCTGAAGAGCTACGATGTCGGCGAATTGCTCTCCTACAAGGGCATCGCCGAAGGCGTCGAGAATTCCAACTTCCTGATGCACACCTCCAAGGGCGCGTATATCCTCACGCTCTATGAGAAGCGCGTCGAAGCGGACGACCTGCCTTACTTCCTCGGTCTGATGGCACATCTCTGCGCGCGCGGCGTGAATTGCCCGCAGCCGCAGAAGAATCGCGACGGTGCGGTCTATGCATCGCTCGCCGGCCGGCCCGCCGCGATCATCAACTTCCTCGAAGGCATGTGGCCGCGTCGTCCCAACGCGATGCATTGCGCCGGTGTCGGCGAAGCGCTGGCGAGGATGCATGTCGCCGGGCGCGATTTCCCGCTGGTGCGCAAGAACAACCTGTCGGTCGATGGTTGGCGCGGTTTGCTCGACCTCGCAGCACCGCGCGCCGATACGGTTCAGCCCGGGCTGCGCGCTTTCCTGCAGACCGAACTCGACTATCTTGCCGCGCATTGGCCGAGCGATCTGCCTGAAGGCGTGATCCATGCGGATCTGTTTCCGGACAACGTGTTCTTTCTTGGCGACAAGCTCTCCGGCCTGATCGACTTCCCGTTCGCCTGCAATGACATGCTGGCCTACGACGTGGCGATCTGCCTGAACGCCTGGTGCTTCGAGCCGGATCTGTCGTTCAATGCCACCAAGGCGCGCGCTTTCCTCAATGCCTATGAGGCGGTGCGTCCGTTGACCGGTGCCGAGCGCGCGGCGTTTCCGCTATTGGCGCGGGGTGCGTCGATCCGCTTCCTGCTGACACGGCTGGTGGATTTCCTCAATGTGCCGGAAGGCGCCTTCGTGAAGCCGAAGGATCCGGTCGAGTATGTTCGCAAGCTGCGCTTCCACCAGTCGGTGACGTCGATGGCCGACTACGGCGTCGAAGCGGCGAGGCAGCCCGCGTGACCACTGCGACGCCTGTGACGATCTATACCGACGGCGCCTGCTCGGGAAATCCCGGCCCCGGCGGCTGGGGTGCGATCCTTCGTTTCGGCGATGCCGAGAAGGAATTGAAGGGCGGCGAGGCCCACACCACCAATAATCGCATGGAGCTGATGGCGGCGATCTCGGCGCTGGAAGCGTTGAAAAAGCCGTGCTCGGTGGATCTGCACACCGACAGCCAGTATCTGCGCAACGGCATCATGAGCTGGATTCACGGCTGGAAGAAAAACGGCTGGAAGACGTCGGACAAGAAGCCGGTGAAGAATGTCGACCTGTGGCAGCGGCTCGATGCTGCGCTGAAGACCCATGATGTGCGCTGGCACTGGGTCAAGGGCCATGCCGGCCATGCCGAGAACGAACGCGCCGATCAGCTGTCGCGCGACGGGCTGGCGGAGAACCGGGGCAGGTAGTTCTTTTCTTCCCCTCTCCCCCAGCGCAGCGGAGCTGCGCGCCGCGGGAGAGGGTGGATTGAACGCACGGAGTGCGTTCAAGACGGGAGAGGGGTAGCCGCAAGCGCTGTACTTTGTGGCTACCCCTCTCCCGCCTTCGCTTCGCCATAGCCGATGCTTTGCATCGGCGTCTCTTTTCAAGAACGGCGGCCAAAGGCCGCCTACGCACCCTCCCCCCCCCCCCCCGCAAGGGGGGGGGGGAAACCAGATCAGCTCAGAGCTGGCCGAGCAGCGTGTCGCCGCCGGAGACTTCGACCTTGCCCGGTGCCGGCTCGAGGTTGAGCTTGGTCACCTTGCCGTCTTCGACCAGCATCGAATAGCGATGCGAGCGGATGCCGAGGCCGTTGCCGGATGCGTCGAGCTCCATGCCGATCGCCTTGGTGAAGTCGGCATTGCCGTCGGCGAGGAACACCGCTTCGTCGCGCAGGTCGGTGTCTTTCTTCCAGGCGTTCATCACGAACACGTCGTTGACGGAGATGATCGCGATGGTGTCGACGCCCTTGTCCTTGATGGCGTAGGCGTTGAGGAAGATGCTCGGCAGATGCATCTTGTGGCAGGTGCCGGTATAGGCGCCGGGCACCGCGAACAGCGCCACTTTCTTGCCCTTGAAGATGTCGTCGGTGGTCTTCACGGCCGGACCTTCGGAGGTCATGACACGGAGCTTGGACTCGGGCAGCTTGTCGCCAACTTGAATGGTCATCGTCGATCTCTCCTGAAAGTAAGGGTAAGTGTGTTTAGACCGGCTGCATGACGCGGGCAATATTGAGGGGCGCTCAAAGGCAAGGCAGGGGCTTCTCATCTTCGTCATTGCGATCGTAGCGAAGCAATCCAGAAAGCAACAAGGGAAGACTGGATTGCCGCGTCGCTTCGCTCCTCGAAATGACGAAGAGGGTCGGAGGCCAATTTTACCCGCCGAAGCCGCCGGCATCCAGAAACGCCTGTTCCTCCGGCGTGGTGCTGCGCCCCAGCACCCGGTTACGGTGGGGGAAACGGCCGAAGCGTCGGATGATGTCGGCGTGCTCGTCGGCGAATTTCAGATTGTCGGTCTCGCCGGTTGCGCGAAACAGCGCGCAGCAGCGCTCCTGATCGGCGAGGTCTTCCGAATGCATCAGCGGCATATAGACGAACTGCTGCATCTGCTGGTCGACGCGCTGATCGACGCCGCGCGCGACGGCCCTGATCGTGAGGTCGCAAGCGAGGCGATCGCTGGAAAAAGCGCGCGGGTCGTTGCGGAACATGTTGCGGGGAAACTGGTCGAGCACGAGGATCAAAGCGAGCGTGCCCTCGTCACTGGCCTCCCATGACGCAAGGTTGCCTGCGACGGCCTCGTCCCACAGTGCGCGAAAGCGACGGGTGATCTCGGCATCGAAATCGTCGTTTTTGGCGTACCAGCGGTCCCAGCCGGCGTCTGTCCAGAAGGCGATGATGTCGGCGGGAATCGTTGCAGTCATGCTGAAATCCATAGGGTGGGCCATGCGAAAGCGGGCCCACCCTATAGCAGTGCGTCAGGCCGCTGAGGCCTGCTTCTTCTCGTCGCGGAGTTCGCGGCGCAGGATCTTGCCGACATTGGTCTTCGGCAGAGCGGTGCGGAATTCGATCTGTTTCGGCACCTTGTAATTGGTGAGCTGGGTGCCGCAGAACTTGATGATGTCCTCGGCGGTGACGTTCGGGTCCTTCTTGACGACGAAGGCCTTCACCGCCTCGGTGGTCTTCGGATCGGGCACGCCGATCACGGCGCATTCCAGCACGCCGGGATGGCTGGCGATGACGTCCTCGACCTCGTTCGGATAGACGTTGAAGCCCGAGACCAGCACCATGTCCTTCTTGCGATCGACGATCTTGGTGAAGCCATCGGGGCTCATGATGCCGATGTCACCGGTGCGGAAGAAACCGTCCGCGGTCATCACCTTGGCGGTCTCGTCGGGCCGGTTCCAGTAGCCCGACATGATCTGCGGACCCTTGGCGCAAATCTCGCCGGGCTCGCCGAGCGGCACTTCGTTGCCGTCGTCGTCGCGGATCGAGATCCAGGTCGATGGCACCGGCACGCCGATGGAGCCGTTGAACTGATCGACATCGGCCGGGTTGCAGGTCAGCGTCGGCGAGGTTTCCGACAGGCCGTAGCCTTCAGCGACGAAGCAGCCGGTCGTCTTCAGCCAGCGCTCGGCCACCGCCTTCTGCACCGCCATGCCGCCGCCGTTGGAAATCTTCAGCTTGGAGAAATCCACCTGGTCGAAACCGGGCGTATTCAGCAGGCCGTTATAGAGCGTGTTGACCGCCGGGAAGCTGTTGACCTGATACTTCATCAGCTCCTTCACGAAGCCTGGCATATCGCGCGGGTTCGGGATCAGGAGGTTGACGCCGCCGGCGCGCACGGCCAGCAGGAAGCAGGCTGTCAGTGCGAAGATATGATAGAGCGGCAGCGCGCAGACGATGAACAGCTGGTCCACATGCGGCGGCTTGCGCAGCGCCGGCTGCAGCCAGGCATCGTTCTGCAGCACATTGGCCAGGATGTTGCGATGGCGCAGCGTCGCGCCCTTGGAAACGCCGGTGGTGCCGCCGGTATATTGCAGGAAGGCGACGTCGTCGGGCCCGAGCACCGGCTTCTTCATCTTCATGCTGCGGCCGGCAGAGACTGCATCGTTGAACCAGACGGCGCCCGGCAATTCATAGGCCGGCACCATCTTTTTCACGCGGCGGACCACGAGATTGACGATCACGCCCTTGAAGCCGAGCATGTCGCCCATGCTGCCAAGGATGACGTGTTTCACATTGGTCTTGGCGATCACCTGCTGTACCGTAGAGGCGAAGTTCTCCAGCACGATGATGGCTTCGGCGCCGGAATCCTTGAGCTGATGCTCGAGCTCGCGCGGCGTGTAGAGCGGGTTGACGTTGACCACGGCATAGCCGGCGCGCAGCACCGCGGAGGTGGCGATCGGATATTGCAGCACGTTCGGCATCATCAGCGCGACACGGGCGCCCTTGGCGAGGCCCTTGCTCTGCAGATAGGCGCCGAGCGCCAGGGACATTTCGTCGAGCTCACGATAGGTGATCGACTTGTCCATGCAGATGAAGGCTTTGCGATCGCGGAATTTGGCAAAGCTCTCTTCGAGCAGATCAACCAGCGACGGATACAGGCTGACGTCGATGTCGGCTGGCACGCCTGCCGGATATTGTTTGAGCCAGATACGCTCCATGACACTTCCCCCTCGATTTGATTATTTCGTCGAAGTATTGAGCAAAGCTGCCCTTGATAGCAAGGCGCGGCGCAACATGACGCAGCCGGAAACCGGCCGCGTTAACGATGATAGTTGAGCCTTGTCGACGAAGGTCTAAGTGCGCGGAGCTGCCGCAGCCGGCTTGGCTTCGCCGGTGGTAGCCTTCGGTGCGGGTTTGGCCGCTGCCTTCGGCTTGGCCGGCGTTGTGGCCGGAGCGGCGGTGGCTGCCGTGGCAGGCTTGGCAGCTGCGGGCTTGGCGGCGGCTGGCTTAGCTGCAGCGGCCGGTTTCGGCGCGACTGCATCCGGTTTCACCGCTGCCTGTTTTGCAGCCGGTTTGGCCGCAGGTTTCGCGGCTGGTTTCGCCTCGGCCGATGCTGCGGTTTTGGCGTCCTTGCTGTCGGCGGCCGCATCAGGCTTCTTGGCGGCGGTCTTGGTGCCCTTCTTGGCCTTGGGCTTCGGCGTCTGCCGGGCTTCTTCCACCGCATTGGCGGCGATCAGGTCGGCACCGGTCTTCTTCGGCCCAATATAAACGATCACCGGCTCGACCGGTGCGGCGGCTGCGGCGATCATGTCGACCGGGCGCAGCGTTGGCGGCTGCAGGCCGGCGGTGAAGAACGACATGGCCTGGCTGCTGGCTTCGTTGCTGGCGACGACTTCATCATCGGCGTCGCTGGCCGGGCGCTTGCGTTTCGGTCCGCACATCTCGTCGCGCAGGTTGGGCGGCGCGGCGTCGATCGGTGCGAGGGCATCCACGGTGCCGAGCGCCGGCTGCAGCCAGGTCAGGCCGCCTGTGCCGGTGTTGAAGCCGCGTTCCAGCAGCTGCGCGGCCTTGACGGCGCGCGCCTGGCCGGACGAGGCGCCGAGCACCACCGCGATCAGCCGCTTGTTGCCACGGGTGGCGGTGGCGACAAGATTGTAGCCGGAGGCGCAGATGAAACCGGTCTTCATGCCGTCGGCGCCGGGATAGCGGCCGATCAGCTTGTTGAAGTTCGGCGTGATGCGGCGGCCGAATTTGATCGCGGGAATATGGACGAAATATTCGTATTCCGGCAGGTCGCGAATGATCGCACGCGCAAGGATCGCGAGGTCGCGCGCCGAGGTCACCTGTTCGTCGGCAGGCAGGCCGTTCGGATTGACATAGTGGGTCTGCGTCATGCCGAGCTTCTGAGCCGTGGCATTCATCATCGCGGAAAATCCGTCGACGGAGCCGCCGACGCCTTCGGCGAGCACGACGGCCATGTCGTTGGCTGACTTCACCATCATCATCTTCAGCGCGTTATCGATCGTGACCTGCGTGCCGGCCTTGAAGCCCATCTTCGATGGCGACTGTGCGGAGGCGATCGGCGACACTGTCACCACCGTGTCGAGGTTGATGCGTCCCTGCTTCACCGCCTGCAGCGTGACATAGGTGGTCATCAGCTTGGTGACGGAGGCGGGATGCCACGGATAGGTCGCGTTCTCGGCCTGCAGGACCTTGCCGGTATCGGCTTCGACGAGCAGAAGCGCTTCAGCACTGGCCGTACGCGGCGCGGTCACGCCCAGCGCAAGTGCCGCGGCGAGAATGAACCAGTTGAATGATAGCAGGCGGCGCGATGCGAAGTGAAACTGCACTATCCGATTCCGGTCCTTTGCGGCCCGCCTGCAGTGCTCCAGCACCGCGCGCAGCAATTCTTGGATTTGAGGTTCGGGGCTCTCATGTCGGTCTGCCGTCACGCGGTGACGGCTGCAAACCTATACCGGCCGAGAGCATCAGAACAGTGGCGAGCCGGTTAAATCGGTGATGAAAGGGGCCAAATTTCGACCGGTTCTCCAAAGACATCAAAGGGGTTCGGCGACATCGGGCAGGGCCATGCTGGCGCGTGCGTCCTCCTGAACCATGAACTGGGCGGCGGCCAGACTGGCGAAATAGCCGCCCTGCATCACGAGTTCATCGAAAGTTCCCGCTTCGATCACGCGGCCGTTCTCAAATACGAGGATGCGCGTGGCGTTGCGGATGGTGGACAGCCTGTGCGCGATCACGAAGGTGGTGCGGCCCTTCATCACTTCATCGAGAGCGACGTTGAGCTTGGCCTCGGTCACGGCATCGAGCGCGCTGGTGGCCTCGTCGAGGATCAGGATCGGCGGATCCTTCAGCAGAGCTCGCGCGATCGACAGCCGCTGCCGCTCGCCGCCGGATAGCATGCGACCACGCTCGCCGGCATTGGTGTTGAAACCGTTATCGCTGCGTTCGATGAAATCGAGCGCCTGGGCGCGGGCAGCGGCAATGCGCAACTCTTCGTCCGTCGCATCCGGCTTGCCGACGCGCAGGTTGTCGGCGATGGAGCGATTGAACAGCAGCGCCTCCTGGAACACGACGCCGATGTTTCGGCGCAGGCCCGACAGGGTGAGTGCACGGACATCCATACCGTCGATCGAGATGATGCCGGATTGCGGGTCGAAGGCCCGGTGCAGCAGTGCGATAGCGGTGGATTTGCCGGCGCCGGTGGCGCCGACGAGCGCGATGGTCTCGCCGGGCAGCGCCGTGAAGGACAGATCCGCGATGGCCGGCCGCTTACCGTCATAGGAGAACGACACGTCGTTGAATTCGACCATGCCCTGCAGCCGGCCGGGATCCATGGCGTCGATACGGTCGCGCACGGCAGGCACGGCATCGAGCACATTCATGAAATCGCGCAGCCGCGGCGCTTCCATGAAGATGGTGTTGATGAAAGAAACCACCTGTTCGAGCTTCTGGATCAGCATCGTCGCAAAACTGACGAACATCACGATCTCGCCGACGGTGGTGAGACCCTGCTGATGCAGCGCGATGCCGACGGTGAAGATCGCCAGCA
Source organism: Tardiphaga sp. OK246 (assembly GCF_900188215.1). Taxonomy (NCBI): domain Bacteria; kingdom Pseudomonadati; phylum Pseudomonadota; class Alphaproteobacteria; order Hyphomicrobiales; family Nitrobacteraceae; genus Tardiphaga; species Tardiphaga sp. OK246. The sequence continues at coordinate 95,100 of NZ_FZOX01000008.1, read as the reverse complement.
CGGTGATGGTGGTGGAGGCGCGCGTCATCACCGAGACCACTGCCCACCACGACAGTACCGGCATCTGCTTTTCGAGCAACTGGCTGGAGACGCCACGCAGGCCCTGCACCTCGGCATCGATGCGCGTGAAGCTCTGCACCAGCGCGACATTGCCCAGCGCGTCGGACGCGCGCGCGGAAAGGTCGCCGTAATGCTCCTCGACGTCGCTCTGCATGCCGGATGTCTTGCGCACGACCATCGTGGTCAGCACCGTGAACACGACGCACAGGATCACGAGCAGCATCGCCAGCCGCCAGTTGAGATAGATCGACAGCGGCAGCAGCACGAACAGCGAGACGATGGAGGCGAAGTGCTCGCGGAAGAAGCCGAGCCAGACGCGCCACAGGGCATCGGTGCCCGCCAGCATCACTTTCATCAGGCGCCCTGAATGCGTACCGGTGTGGAAGGTCAGCGGCAATTGCATGATGTGTTCGAAATAATCGGTCAGCACCGCCTGGCGCTGGCGATGCGCGAGGCGATCCGCATGAAGCGCCACCACCGCGCCGCAGACGATGGTGAACAGGCCGAACGCAACCCAGGCCGCCAATAGCGGCCAGGGCGATGCGCTGTCCGTCTGCATCGCGGCCGTCGAGAGATTGCCGGAGAGCACGTCGATGATCCGGCCGAACAGCACCGGTTCGGCGAATTGCGCGCCGGCCAGCAGCAGGTTGGCGCCCGCCAGGATCCAGCCAAGGCGCCTCTCCTTGCCGAGCAGCTCCAGCACACGGGTGTAAAGACGGATCATGGGAGGTCACTCAGCGCAGCGCGAACGGGATAACCGATTGCACACAGTCTAGGCGGGGATGGCAGCCGAATACAGCTTCGGGAAAAGTTGTTCAGTTGAACTTCTTCAGTTCATCTTGCGGCCGACCGAGCCCGGCAGGAAGCTGTCGTCGAAGATGTCCGCGGCTGAGGGCCGCTTCTTGAAGGTAAAATCTTCGGCGATCTCGTTGAGCGACGCCTCAAAGCGTGCGGCGTCGATGCCACCCAGCCCGTCGCGGCGGACGTCGTCGGTCAGGATATTGTCGGTAATGGCAATGTGGAGCCGCGTCAGTTCGAGCTCGCGCGAACCATTCTCCATCTGGGTCATGACGTCGGTGATCGCCTTGGCCGGGTCCTGGATCGCCAACTGCGTCCCGGCGGTGACGGCACGAATGAATGCTTTCACGGCCTCAGGTCTGGCGGCAGCGAATTTCGGATTGACGATCAGCGCGAGGCCATAGGCGGCGGAGCCGAACTCGGCGAAACGAAACACTGCCAGGTCATCCGCGGGGACGCCGCGGTCGCGCAGGTTGACCGCCGAGAGATAGGAGAAGCCGGTGACCGCATCGACCTGACCGGCCGAGAGCATCGGTTCGCGCACCGCGGCGCTGATCCTCTCCAGCTTCACGGCTGCAAGCTTGATGTTGTTGCGCTTGGCCAGTGCCGGCCATAGCCGGATCGCGAGATCGCGATCAGCGACCCCAAGCACTTTTCCTTCAAGGCTACCGAGCGAGATCACGCCGCGGCTCTTGCGGGCGACGATGGCGTAGGGTGCTACATTGAGCAGCACGAAGACGGCTTTCACTGTCGCGGCGTCGGTGTCGCCGCGATAGCGGATCAACGCATTGAGATCGGCCAGCGCCATGTCGCAGGCGCCGGAAGCGATCCGCGCGATGGCCTCCTTCGATCCCGCGGCCACGGTGGTGGTTACATTCAAGTTCTCGGCCCGGTACAGGCCGCGGGCATCGGCGAGCACGAAAGGTGCGGCAATCGCATCGACTGCGCGATCGAGCGCAAACTGGATATTGGTCGGTGCTTTGTCGTCAGGCGCCTTGTCGTCAGCAGCGGCGTGTCCCGATGATGCGCAAAAAGCGACGGAGCCCAGCGCACTCAGCGAGAGGAGGACATGCCGCCGGGAAATGTTGGTCGCGTTTCTGGGCATCAAGATACTTAACGACTGACGGACCGGCAGTTACCCCGCCGGGCATGTCTGATTGATGGCGCCATGGTGCGACATCTTGCGCGTCGTTTCTAACCGTAAAAGGCTGAACGGGAGATGACTGCCCCGATTTGGACACCGATCGTTCAGCTGCCGTTGGGGTTGGGGAACTCATAGTGGCCGAAGTGGTTGGCTATACAGAGGCCCACAGGGCCAGACGACCACGGAGGACATTGAGATGTTCGTACGAAATGGATTGTTTAATAAGACCGGCCGCGCCGCCATCGTGGCGACCGTCGCGGCCATGACGATCTCGGCAATTGCGCCGACCGGAGCATTTGCGGCGCCTGTCGCCAAGAACACGAGCCAGGCTGTGGCAACTCACGGCACCAGCGATGCGACTGATTTCAGCAGCGCGCGCCGTCGCCATTATCGCGGTGGCGGCAATGCCGCCGGCCTTGCGGCCTTTGGCGCCATCGTCGGTACCATTGGCGCAATCGCTGCCACGCAGAGCCGTCGCGACTATTACTACGATAATGGCCCGGGCTACGGCTACTACGGTGGTGGCCCGGCCTATTATGATGGCGGTCCTGCCTATTACGGTGGCGTGCCGTATCGCGGCTATGGCGGTGGTCATGGTTATGATAATTCGCGTCGTATGACCTGGTAGTTCGCGATCGGTCACAACTTATTTCGTCATGCAACTGTCACTTAACTATCAAACGCCGGTCGCGCTTGCGGCCGGCGTTTTGACGTCGTTGCAGACACTTGAAAGCCAGGCGTTAACGCGCTGGCCACGGCTTTGGGATAGTGTAGTTGCATGAGTGATTCGCTCGACCGGCTTTATCAGGCGGTGATCGCGGCCAAGGATCTCGATCCCTCGGTCTCGCGAACGGCCCGGCTTTATCAGCAGGGGCCGGAAAAGATGGCGAAGAAGCTCGCCGAAGAAGCCATCGAGGTCGTCATCGATGCGATCAACCGCAAACCGGACGCCGTGATCCGCGAAAGCGCCGATCTTCTCTACAATTTGACTGTATTGTGGGCGGCCGCGGGCGTGCGTCCTGAGCAGGTCTGGGCCGAGATGAGCCGGCGTGAAGACATGCTCGGTATCGCCGAAAAGCTCCCGAAACCGCCGAAACGGCCCAAATCCATCGAGCAAAGCGCTGCGCGGCGGCCAATTGTCGCGCTCGAAGGTCGTCGCCTTCGCAAATTGAGTTAAGCTTTTCGTCTCACGCGTGTCAGCCCAGCCATAGACAAATCGGCGTCAGGATGGTTCATCGCGAACCATGCTCAGACGAATGTATGACTGGTGTATCGACGCCGCCCACAAGCCCTATGCCCTCTGGATTTTGGGCATCGTGTCCTTCGCGGAAAGTTCGTTCTTTCCGGTGCCGCCGGATGTGATGTTGATTCCGATGGCGCTGGCCCGGCCACAGAAGGCCTGGCTCTATGCGGGCATTTGCACCATTACCTCAGTGCTCGGCGGCGTGGTGGGATATCTCATCGGCGCGGTGCTGTATGACTCCGTCGGCCAATGGGTCATTCATTTCTATGGCTATGGCGACAAGGTCGAGGCATTCCGCGCCGGCTATGCCGAATATGGCGCATGGATCATCCTGCTGAAGGGGCTGACGCCGATCCCCTACAAGCTTGTCACCATCACGTCAGGTTTCGCCAACTATAATATCTGGATGTTCATCGCGCTGTCGGTGGTTGCCCGTGGCGTGCGCTTCTATGTCGTCGCCATCCTGCTCAACCGGTACGGCGTATGGATTCGCGAGACCATCGAGAAGCGTCTGGGTCTGTGGGTTGCGCTGGGTGTCGGCGTTCTGGTGCTCGGCTTCATCATCGCATTCCGGCTGTTCTAGATCTGAATGCTTCCCCCGGCGCAGGTGCCGGGATACGTTCCGCATCATGTTCGATTTGACCCGTCTGTTGGCTCCGGTAACCCGCAACTGCGTCGTCGCTGCGATCGCGGTGCTGACCGTGGGCGCAGCTACGATGTGCGCCTGGTCGCAGGCGATGCAGCAGCAGCCGGCTCCGCAGAAGTCGATCACGATTCAGGTTGTCCCGGCTCCCTCGGCCGCACCCCCGCCTGCCGCGGCTTTCGCGCCGGCTCCGATGGCTGAACAGGCGCCGCCGCCGTCACCGCCCCCGGCGCCCGAGAATCCCGGCCTGTTCAACGAGATCGGCAAGCTGTTCAAGAATTCCACCTCGCTGCTGCCGTCGCTGCCCACCATGCCGTCGCTCGGCACCGACAGCCTGACCAAGCTGAACACGGTGGTGAAGGGACGGGTGGCTTGTCCGGTCGCTGCCAATGGCGCACCCGACTGCAAGGCGGCCTCAGACAAACTGTGTCAGAGCAAGGGCTTCAAGGACGGCAAGAGCCTCGACACCGACGCCGCGCAAAGCTGCTCGCCCAGGGCTATGATCCCCGGCCGCGCGCCGGAGCCGGGTGACTGCAAGACGGAAAATTACGTCACCCAGGCGCTCTGCCAGTAGGTCTATGCCGGCAACAGACCCGCTGCGCGATAACTCTCGATGAGCGTGTCATAGAGCGAGACATCCGCGCGGCTTCTTGCCATCAGCTGGGCGCCGGTGATGGCGGCGAAGATAGCGCGCGCGCGCGGTTCGCTCTTCTCAGGGCTCGCGGCGGTCACAGCGGCGAGAACCTTGCTCAGCCATGCCACGTTGATATCGGTGAAGGTCCGGATCTCTTTCTTCACCGGCTCCGGAAGGTCGTCATATTCGGCGGCCATGAAGCTGCAGAGGCACATGCGGTTGCCGCTCTCCAGCGCCTTGCGGAACGTGCCGGGATATAGGCGGAGACAGGCGGCCGGATCCGTGGACTCGGCGAGCAGTGCCTCCAGATAGGCGGCCGAGTCCTCCCAATAGCGCCTGGCGACGGCGGCGCCGAGATCGGCCTTGCTCGGGAAGTGATGGTAGATGCTCGCGGCCTTGATGCCCACATCTGCCGCGAGATCGCGGAAATTCAGGCCGCTATAGCCATGGGCCTGCGCGGTCAGTTTCGCGGCCGCCAAGATGGCTTCTCTGGAGTTCGAACTCATATCCCGGTCTCACAACCCCGTGTTTGCGGCCTACCAAGTGATAGATAGGCGTTGACGCCTGTAAATCAAAGCCGTAAATCGACCTACCAACTGATAGGTAGGATGAATTGATGAATACTCAGATCTCCAATGGCGACGCAACAAAGCTCCCGATGATGACGATTCACGATTGGAGCACAGGGCCTTACCCGGCGCGCGTCCGGATCGCTGTGGCCGAGAAGAACCTCCGATCGCGTATCAATTTTGTGTCGGTCGATCTCACCAAAGGCGAACACAAGAAGCCCGAATTCCTCGTCAAGAATTACTCAGGCACGTTGCCGGTGCTCGAACTCGACGACGGCACTTTCATTGCCGAATGCACGGCCATTACCGAGTATCTCGACGGACTTGAGGGCTCACCCACACTCACCGGCGGCACGCCGCGCGAGACGGGCTTGATTCACATGATGAGCAAGCGTGCCGAGCTGGAGCTGCTCGACGCTATCAGTGTCTATTTCCATCACGCGACACCGGGGCTCGGACCCCACGTCGAGATCTATCAAAATGCCGAGTGGGGTTTCCGCCAGCGCGACAAGGCGCTCAGGGGAATGGTGTACTTTGACGGGGTGTTGAAAAAGCAGCCATTCATCGCCGGCAATTTTTTCTCGATGGCCGATATCACGGTAATTGGCGGTTTGATCTTCGCCGGTCTCGTGAAACTCGAGGTGCCTGCGGAGTACGAGGCTCTCCACGCCTGGTACGCAAGGATGAACGAGCGTCCCAGCGTCAAGCACCGTGTGACGATGTCAGAACCCGCTTGATCGGGCGCTTGCCGACAATCGATCAGTCATCCCGATAATGGGGCGCCACCTCGATAATGTGGTGCCCCATTATTCCGCGTACCGGACGAACGCCGCTCGGGGTCCGGCTTTTTTCTCCCGCAGCGCAATTGCCATCCGCCCCACGCTTCTGGCATCGTCCGCCCGCACCCGGATCGACCGGGGGCAGGCGCGCAGGATCGCGCACAAATCAAGAAAAGAAGTCGAGGAATTTCCCATGTCGATGCCGGCTTTGTTCAAGAACCGCCTGTCGCTGCCCGTGATCGGTTCGCCGCTGTTCATCATTTCGGTGCCGGATCTCGTCATCGCGCAGTGCAAAGCGGGTATCGTCGGCGCGTTTCCCGCGCTGAATGCACGTCCGGCGGCGCTGCTCGACGAATGGCTGCACCGGATCAAGGAAGAACTCGCCGCGCATGACAAGGCGCATCCGGATCGGCTCTCCGCACCCTTCGCGGTCAACCAGATCGTGCACAAGTCCAACAACCGGCTCGAGCAGGACATGGCGCTTTGCGAAAAGCATAAAGTGCCGATGATGATCACCTCGCTTGGCGCGCGTGAAGAACTCAATCAGGCGGCCCATGCCTGGGGCGGCATCGTGTTTCATGACGTCATCAATCAGCGTTTCGCGCACAAGGCGATCGAGAAGGGGGCTGACGGCCTGATCCTCGTTGCGGCAGGCGCCGGCGGTCATGCTGGCGAGATTTCGCCGCTCGCGTTCGTCGCCGAGACCCGGCAGTGGTTCGACGGTCCGATCGCACTGTCGGGCGCCATCGCCAACGGCCGCGCCATTCGCGCCGCGCGTATCCTCGGTGCCGACTTCGCCTATATCGGTTCGGCCTTCATCGCCACTACCGAAGCGAATGCGGTGCCTGGCTACAAGGACATGATCGCGGCTTCCGGCTCGGAAGACATCGTCTATTCGAATCTCTTCACCGGCGTTCACGGCAACTACCTGAAGCCGTCCATCGTCGCCGCCGGCATGGATCCGGACAATCTGCCGGAGTCCGATCCGACCAAGATGAATTTCGGCACCGACGCCAGTGGCGAGCGTGCCAAGCCAAAGGCCTGGAAGGAGATCTGGGGCAGCGGCCAGGGCATCGGCAGCGTGTCGAAGGTCGTGCCGGTGGCCGAGCTCGTTGCGCGCTTCAAGAAGGAATATGACGAAGCGATCGATCCGCCGCTCTGATCCTGCAGTGAGAAGGCCGATCTGATGGACGCCATCTATCGCGTCGACGGCAATCATGTCGTCACCAGCCCGCATGCTGCGGGTCCGTGGAATGAGACGATGCAGCACGGCTCGGCGCCATCGGCGCTGGTGACGTGGTTGGCCGAACAGATGCCGACCGCAAGTCCGATGCATGTGACGCGCGTCACCATCGACTTGTTGCGGCCGGTGCCGGTAGCGCCGCTCACTTTCGAGACGGAAGTGCTGCGCGAGGGTCGCAAGATTCAGCTCGTTGGCGTCAGACTGATAGCGAACGGCACCGTCGTGGTGCGTGCGACGGTGCTGAAGATCAGGGCGGAGGCGCAGGCGCTTCCGTCGGAGATCGCCGATCCGCCGGTCACGGTGCCGCCGCCGGATCAGGGTGGATTGCTGGAGCCACGTTACGCCAGCAGTCCCTTCGTCACCGGCATGACCATTCGCGCTGTGCGCGGCGGCTTCCTCTCGCTCGGGCCGGGCGCGATCTGGTACCGGGCCAACCGGCCGATCGTCGAAGGCGCCGGCCTCTCGCAGGTGATGCGTGCCGTCATTGCGGCCGACTTCAGCAACGGCTCGTCACCGGTGCTGAGTTTCGACGACTGGACCTTCCTGAATGCGGACCTCACCGTGAGCCTGTCGCGTCCGCCGGTGGGCGACTGGATCCTGCTGGACGGGGAGAGCTGGATCGGACCGGATGGCGCCGGTCTTGCTGCGTCGAAGCTCGCCGATATCGATGGTTATTTCGGCCGGGCCGTTCAGAGCCTGGTCATTGAGAAACGTTGACGACCGCCGCGCTTTCTAGAATTTTTGGTCTGGACAGGGAACCGATTGATATTGCCCCGGTTATCGCGCGTCAGGGGGCAGTATGAGTTCGACGCACGTGCAGGACGACAAAGCCAGGACCGGCATCTGGGGATTGGATAATATCCTCTCCGGCGGATTCTCCCGAGGTCACATTTTTCTTGTCGAAGGCGCGCCGGGGACAGGCAAGACCACGGTCGCGTTGCAGTTCTTGCTGGAGGGCGCGCGGATCGGAGAGAAGGGTCTCTACATCACGCTATCCGAGACGGATAGTGAGTTGCGCGATGGCGCAGCGTCCCATGGCTGGACCCTCGACAAGAGCATTGAAGTTTTCGAGCTCCTGCCGCCGGAAAGCCTGCTTGACGAGGATCAGCAACAGAGCCTGCTCTATTCGTCCGACCTCGAACTCGGTGAAACCACCAAGCAGATATTCGAGGCCGTGGAACGCACCCAGCCGAGCAGGGTCGTCTTGGACAGCCTGTCGGAAATCCGATTGCTGGCGCAGAGCTCGTTGCGTTATCGCCGCCAGATACTGGCCATCAAGCATTACTTCGCAAAATTCGGCACGACGGTGATGTTGCTCGACGACCTCACGGCTGAAGTGGCCGACAAGACAGTGCACAGCGTCGCGCATGGCGTGCTGCGGCTCGAAGAACTGGCACCCTCCTATGGCGCAGAGCGTCGGCGTGCGCGGGTGATCAAATATCGCGGTGTCAAGTTTCGCGGCGGCTACCACGATGCCACCATCACCACGGGCGGGCTTAACGTTTTTCCTCGGCTGGTCGCATCCGAATTCCGCAACAGCATGGACCGCAAGACCAAGTCGAGCGGCATTGCGCAACTCGATCAACTGCTCGGTGGCGGGATCGAGACCGGCTCCAGCACATTGATTCTCGGGCCCGCGGGCACCGGCAAATCACTCACTGCGATCGTCAATGTAGTCGCAGCAGTGAAGCGCGGCGAGAAGGCTGCAATGTTTATCTTCGACGAGGAGCTTGGACTGCTGTTCGATCGCATGAAGGGGATCGGAATCGATCTGCCTGCCATGCAGGAAAGCGGGCATCTGTTTGTCGAACAGGTCGATGCCGCCGAATTGTCGCCCGGTGAATTTGCGCATCGCGTCCGTCGTCAGATCGACGAGCACAACATCAAGACCGTCGTGATCGACAGTCTGAATGGCTATCAGGCCTCGATGCCGGAAGAGAATTCGCTGATCCTGCACATGCATGAGCTGCTGCAATATCTCAATCGCAGGGGCGCCGCGACATTCATGACGGTGGCGCAGCATGGCCTCGTCGGCGATATGAAGGCGCCGGTGGACGTCACCTATCTCGCCGATACCGTGATCCTGCTCCGTTACTTCGAAGCAAGCGGCAGCGTTCGCCGTGCGATGTCCGTGATCAAGAAGCGAACCGGTGCGCATGAGTCGACCATTCGCGAGTACCGGATCGACGGGCGAGGTCTCACGATCGGCGCGCCGCTGAGCGAATTCCAGGGCGTGTTGCGTGGCGTACCCATTTACAACGGTCAAAATTCTCTGCTTGAGGGATCCTCGGCGTGAAACCGGGGCGTTCCTCCGAGCGCGCTGTCATCCTTGCTCCCACAGGGCGCGATTCTGCAGTGGCTGCGGCATTAATCCGCGAGGCCGGTTTTTACGCGCAACCCTGCGCGGATTTTCCGACGCTGCTCGACGAGATCAAGGGCGGCGCCGGCGTGGCTGTCATTGCTGACGAGGCGATCAAGACCGTTGATCTGCGCGGCCTCGGCAGCTGGCTGCATGATCAGCCGTCGTGGTCCGATTTCCCGATCATCCTGCTGACACGTCAGGGCGGCGGACCGGAGCGCAACCCGGATGCCGCGCGGCTCGGACAGTTACTCGGCAATGTGACGTTCATCGAGCGCCCGTTTCACCCGACAACCCTGATTTCGATCGTCGGTTCGGCCGTCCGCGCGCGCCGGCGTCAGTATCAGACGCGTGCCATTCTCGAAGATCTTGGCGACAGTCAGGGGCTGCTGCAGACGGCGCTCGATGCGGGACGGCTCGGGACGCTCGAATTGCATCTGCCCGAACTTGGGCTTGAGGTCTCGGATACGACCAAGGCATGCTTCGGCCGCCGGCCGGATCAGTCGTTCACGTTCAGGGAGTTGCAGGCCGCGGTTCATCCCGATGATCGCGAGCAACGCCAGCAGGCGCTCGATGCGACGCTGATGGCCGGCGCGGATTACAATGTCGAATACCGCAATATCTGGCCGGACGGCTCGGTGCATTGGGTCGAGACGCGCGCGCGCATGGTCCGTGGGCCTGACGGCAAGCCGAAAACGCTGGTCGGCGTCTCCGTCGATATCACGGCGCGAAAGTCTGCCGATATCGATCGCGACAACTTGCTGGAGCAGTTGACGGCGGAGCGGTCCGCGCTTGCCGAGCTTACGGCGACACTCGAACAGCGTGTCGAGGAACGCAGCAACGACCTGATGAAGGAAGTTGCGGCGCGCGAGAAGGCGCAGGACCAACTGCGCCAGGCGCAGAAGATGGAGACCATCGGCCAGCTCACCGGCGGCGTCGCGCATGACTTCAACAATCTGCTGATGGCGGTGATGGGTAATCTCGATCTGCTGCGCAAGCGCATGCCGGATGATCCGCGCCTGAAACGACTGGTCGATGGTGCCATGCAGGGCGCCGAACGCGGCGCATCACTGACGCAGCGGCTGCTGGCCTTTGCACGGCAGCAGGATCTGAAAGCGGTGGCTGTCGATCTCGGCGCGCTGGTCCGCGGCATGAGCGATCTGCTTGAGCGCTCGCTCGGGCCGCGCGTGGCGCTGCGTCTCGATATTCCCGACGATCTGCCGCGGGCGCAGATCGATCCCAATCAGCTCGAACTCGCCATCCTCAATCTCGCGATCAATGCGCGCGACGCCATGCAGGACGGCGGCTCCATCGATATCAAGGTGAAGAAGCATAGGGTCGGCAAGGGCGACCCGGCTCTGAAGCCCGGCGACTATCTCAAGGTGTCGATCATCGACAATGGCGCCGGCATGTCGCCGGAGACATTGAAGAAGGCGATCGAGCCGTTCTTCTCGACCAAGCCGGTCGGCAAGGGTACCGGTCTCGGTCTGTCCATGGTGCACGGTCTGGCTGTACAGCTCGGCGGCACGCTCGATCTCTCGAGCGTCGTCGGCAAGGGAACGACGGCGACCCTCGTGCTGCCGGTCACCGACAGGAAGCCGGAGGCCGCCGATACGGCCCATGTCATGCGCCACGCCGCGCGCTCTGCCGTGATCCTGTTTGTCGATGACGATCCTCTCATCGCGATGTCGACGACGGAGATGCTGGAGGATCTCGGCCATCGCGTGATCCCCGCGACTTCGGGGCGGCATGCGCTGGAGATTCTGAAAAGCGACGAGCCGCTCGATCTGATGATGACCGATCACATGATGCCCGGCATGACCGGCATCGAGCTTGCGGCTTATTCCCGCGAAATGCGGCCGTCGCTGCCGGTCCTGCTCGCCACTGGCTACGCGGATTTGCCCGAAGGCGCTCAGCTCGATCTGCCCCGGCTTGCCAAGCCGTATCATCAGGATCAGCTCCGGGATCGGCTCGATCAACTGCTGGGCTAAGCCCCCTCCGGCCGGGGTGGTATCAATCTGCCAGCGGCGCAGCGAAATTAACCATTCATTAAATCCTGTGGAACCAACAATGCCCCAGTCGGGAATCAACCGATTCAGGGGCCATCATGGATATCGAAGCCTATTTCGCGAAGACGCCGGCCACGATCGAGGAGATCAAGGCACGCGTGGCCGCAGCCTTCGGCCGTCATCCGCTGTGCCGCGAGGTGCAGTTCGACATCGTCAGCACGCCCCGCGCCGGAAAGGGCGCAAACTGGACCATCAGCATGCAATCGGTCGCTCCGGATGCGCTGTGGGAAGCTTCCGATATCGTGAGCGATATCCAGGAAGCCTATGTTCTCGCCAACGCCGCCTGAACCTATGTGAGTATTATCGCACCGTTCTGGTATGGTTAGGCCATAATTAATCTCCATTTGTGAGGACAGGTACCTCTGGTAGTCCTGAATTTCGGAGACTGGCTTGACGCGTGCGCTGACCCTTCTTGTGCTGGGCTGCCTGTTGCTGACCGGCGTGGCTGTTGCGAGCATCCTCGGTCGCGATAGCATCCCATCGCTGTCGCTGTCATATGACGACAGTGCCGCGCAAAATTCGGTCGCGGTGTCGCGCGGACCGGTTTCCAATACGCAAGGCAAGAAAGACAGGTTGCCATTGGCCGGCGCCATGATGGCGTCGCTCGATCCGCAGCAGGTCCCGAGCGTCGACGGCAGTCCGTTGCGCCAGGCCTTTGCATCCGACAGTCCGATCGAAGCACCCGGTTCGACGGTGCTTGCACCGATCGTGGTGCCGCAGCCGACCGCCAAGCCCAAGGCTGCTGCCAAGCCGGTGCAGAAGACCTATACGCTGCTCAGCGATGCGCAGATTTCGGCGATCAAGACCCGGCTCAATCTGACGGCGTCGCAGGAATCGTACTGGCCCGGCGTCGAAGCGGCGCTGCGCAACGTGGCGCGCAGGATCCACGAGACCAAACAGGCCAGTCCGTCAGCCGGCGCGCCGCCGATCGATCCCGATAGCGACGAGGTGCAGCAGCTCAAGTCCGCTGCGATGCCGTTGTTGTTCCAGTTGCGTGAGGATCAGAAGCGCGAAGTCCGTGCACTGGCGCGCATGATCGGACTTGAAAAGGTCGCGTCGGCGATCTGAGCGCCTGTCACATGCCGGCCCGTCGGCGACGCATGACTGTCACAACCCGCAACAGACAAATTGTCGCGCCTGTCATCCGGGCTTCGCATCCGTGGTGCAGAGATTAACGCCTCTTAACCTGTAACGGGGGCGTTTCATGACCGATTTCACTGCCAATCAATCGATTTCCGGAGGCGCGGCTGTTGAGCCGGCGTCGCGGCCCAATCTCGACAAGGGCTTTAACCCGCTGACGATGATCCTGTTTTTCGGGATCCTGGCCGCCGGCCTCCTGTTCGTCGCCTACAGCATTTATGTCGACGTCAATGCCACCGGCACCCGCGTTACCAGCTACCTGCCTTACCTCCTGCTGTTCGTGGCGCTGCTGATCGCGCTCGGCTTCGAATTCGTCAACGGCTTCCATGACACCGCCAATGCGGTTGCCACGGTCATCTACACCCACTCGCTGCCGGCGGAATTCGCCGTGATGTGGTCGGGCTTCTTCAACTTCCTCGGCGTGCTGTTCTCCACGGGCGCGGTGGCCTTCGGCATCGTCTCGCTGTTGCCGGTCGAATTGATCCTGCAGGTCTCCAGCGGCGCCGGCTTTGCCATGGTGTTCGCGCTGCTGATCGCAGCGATCATCTGGAATCTCGGCACCTGGTATCTCGGCCTGCCGGCCTCCAGCTCGCACACGCTGATCGGTTCGATCATCGGCGTCGGTATCGCCAATGCGCTGATGCGCGGCCGTGATGGCACCTCGGGTGTGGATTGGGGCAAGGCCACCGAAATCGGCTATGCGCTGCTACTGTCGCCGCTGTTCGGCTTCGCCTGCGCCGCCATCCTGCTGCTGGTGCTGAAGTTCCTCGTGCGTAACCCTGCTTTGTACGCAGCACCGGACGGCAACAAGGCGCCGCCGTTGTGGATCCGCGGCATCCTGATCGCGACCTGCACCGGCGTGTCCTTCGCACATGGTTCGAATGACGGTCAGAAGGGCATGGGCCTGATCATGCTGGTGCTGATCGGCACCGTGCCGACCGCCTATGCGCTCAACCGCGCATTGCCAGAATCCCGCGTCGCCCAGTTCCAGGTCAACTCCATCGCGGCCGCAAAGGTGATCGCAGCCAAGGGTGCCGGCCATAGCATCATCGGCGATCCCCGTCCGGCGGTGACCACCTATGTCTCGCAGCGCAAGATCAGCGAAGGCACCTATCCGTCGCTCGCCGTTCTCGTGCAGCAGGTCGGCGATCAGGTCCGCAGCTACGGCACGCTCGACAAGGTGCCCGCGGAATCCGTCGGCAACACCCGTAACGACATGTATCTCGCATCGGAAGCCATCCGCTTCCTGATGAAGGACAAGGAAAACGACCTCAACAAGGAAGATGTCGCGACGCTCAATGCCTATAAAGGCTCGCTCGATGCCGCGACCAAGTTCATCCCGGATTGGGTGAAGATCGCCGTGGCCATCGCACTCGGCCTCGGCACCATGGTCGGCTGGAAGCGCATCGTCGTCACCGTCGGTGAGAAGATCGGCAAGACGCATCTGACCTATGCGCAGGGCGCTTCGGCCGAACTCGTGGCTGCGGCCACCATCGGTGCCGCCGACGTGTTCGGTCTGCCGGTCTCGACCACCCACGTGCTGTCGTCCGGCGTCGCCGGCACCATGGCGGCGAACGGTTCGGGCCTGCAGATGGCCACCATCCGCAACCTGCTGATGGCCTGGGTGCTGACGCTGCCCTGCGCCATCATGCTCTCGGCCTCGCTCTACGTGCTGTTCAGCCAGTTGTTCTGAGAACAGACGAGGCCGCTGTGGAAGCGTAGCGGCCTCGCTCTTTCAGATCGCGAAAAGAAGAAGGCCCGCGCATCATCTGCGCGGGCTTTTTTATCGAACAACGCTGTCATTCCGGGGCGTGTGCGCATCTTCGCGCACGCGAACCCGGAATCCCAGAATGCTTTGCAAAACACTTCGGGATTCCGGGTTCGCATTTCAGCGGCTTCGCCGCCTTCATGCGCCCCGGAATGACGAATAATATGTCCTACGAACTGCTCTCGCGATGCACGTCGTGCACCACGATGCCCTTGCCTTGCTCCGGCAGCGCCAGCCAGTCGCGGCGCTTCAATGTGCGGCGGGTATCGTCGAGGCCGCTCTGCCAGTGCTCGCGCATCGAGGTTGCCGAGAACTCGTGGTCCTTGGAATCGCCCTCATAGGCCTTCTGCTGATAGATCATTTGCAGGATGGTGATCTCCGGCAGATCCGACAGGCTGTCACGCCGCGCGCGCTCCTCGTCGCTGAGCTGGTCGTCGGGAATGCGCTGCAAGACCTTGTAGAGCTCCGACTTCAGATTGTTCATGCGCCGGTAGATGTCGGTGTTGTGGCGGGTGCGGGACGAGTAGACGATGTCCTTGTGCCGGGCCAGGACCTCCTGAATATCGCGCGGCAGCACGCCGCGGGCGCTGAACAGGTCGACCTGGAAGACCAGCGAGTTCATCCTGTCTTCCTGGTCGAGCAGGTGCTGCAGCGGCGTGTTGGAGACGATGCCGCCATCCCAGAAATGATCGGTGCCGATCTTCACCATCGGCAAAGCTGGCGGCAGTGCGCCTGATGCCATCACGTGTTCGGGCGCGATGACTTCCTTCTTGTTGTCGAAATACAGGAAGTTGCCGGTGATGACGTTCACTGCGCCGACGGCGAAGTGCGTCTTGCGCGAATTGATCAGATCGAAATCGACCAGTTCGAGCAGCGTGTCGCGCAGCGGCGAGGTGTCGTAATAGCTCGTCGCCGTCTTTGCACCGGCCGGACTGAACCACGGATTGATCTCGTGCGGCTTGAAGAAGCCGGGCTGTCCGAGGGTCGTGGTCATGAGGGAGCTCGCGAGATTGCGGGCCTTGCGGTAGACGTCGCCGTCCGGTGTGTAGTGCCAGACCTTGCGGGCGGTGATGCGGTCCCAGAAGATCTGCAGCTTCTCCAGCCGGTCTTCCGGCGGATTGCCGGCGATGATCGCCGAATTGATCGCGCCGATCGATACGCCGCACACCCAGTCCGGCTCCATGCCTTGCTCATATAGCGCCTGATACACGCCGGCCTGATAGGCGCCGAGGGCGCCGCCGCCCTGCAGCACCAGTGCTACACGATCGCAGCGGTCAGGGCGCCAGCCGGTGTCGGCCGTCATGTCTGAATCGGGTGTCCGCGCATCCATCTGGGTCTTCTCCTCAACGATCACATGATGTTGGCGGCAGAATTTAGATGAGCAGTGACGGCGTTGTGACAAATAGCAAATTCAATCATTGCGCATCAGTCCATGAAGCGCGTCACGCGGCTGAAGGAAATTCCTCATACCGCCGTCAAACAGGATCGCTAGCAAAGAAGCAGATATTAACGTTTGCTTACGAAGGGTTGCGCGCATGCTGTCTGGAAAGTCCGCCATCATCACCGGCTCCACCAGCGGCATCGGCCTTGGCATCGCGCGCGGCCTCGCGGCCAGCGGCGTCAATATCGTGCTCAACGGCTTCGGCGATGCCAATGAGATCGAGGCCATCCGCAGCGAGCTTGCCGACAGCCATCAGGTCCGGGTGCTCTATAGCGGCGCCAACATGGCCGACGGCAATGACATCGCGGCGATGATGGCGCAGGCGGAGCAGGAGTTCGGCGGCGTCGATATCCTGGTCAACAATGCCGGCATTCAATATGTCGCGCCGCTCGAGGAATTCCCGGTCGAGAAGTGGGACGCGATCGTGGCGATCAATCTGTCGAGTGCGTTTCACACCACACGTCTCGCCATCCCCCACATGAAGGCGAAGTCCTGGGGCCGTATTGTCAACATTGCCTCGGCCCATGCGCTGGTCGCCTCGCCGTTCAAGTCGGCCTATGTCGCGGCCAAGCATGGCATTGCCGGGCTGACCAAGACGGCGGCGCTGGAAGTCGCCGAACACGGCATCACCGTGAATGCGGTATGCCCGGGCTATGTGATGACACCGCTGGTCGAGAAGCAGATCCCGGAGCAGGCCAAGGCGCGCGGCATCACTGAGCAGCAGGTGATCTCGGACGTGCTGCTCGCCGCCCAGCCGACCAAACGTTTCGTGACCGTCGAGGAACTGTCCTCGGTCGTCAATTTCCTCTGCACCGACCACGCCCGTTCGATCACCGGCATCACGCTGCCGGTCGATGGCGGGTGGACCGCGCACTGAGTTTAAACCAGCGACTTCACACCCAAGGAGTTTCCGATGCGCCAGGAAGACATCCTCCGTTTGCCGTCGATGCCGATGGCCGGCCCGAGCTATCCCGCCGGTCCCTATCGCTTCATCAATCGCGAATTCCTCGTCATCACCTATGAGACCGATCCGGACCTGATCCGGATGGGTCTTCCCGAGCCACTGGAGCCGATCGAACAGCCGATCGTGCATTATGAGTGGATCAAGATGCCGGATAGTTCAGGCTTCGGCAGCTACACCGAGACCGGCCTCGTGATCCCCGCACGCTTCAAGGGCGAGGACGTCAACTTCGTCTCGCAGATGTATCTGGACGATGATCCGCCGATCGCTGCCGGGCGCGAGATCTGGGGCTTCCCGAAGAAATACGCCCATCCGAAACTCGAAGTGGTCAAGGACACGCTGACCGGTACGCTGGAATATGCCGGGCAGCAGGTTGCCATGGGCACGATGGCCTACAAGCACGGCGCCATGGCCGGCAATGGCGAAGCGACGCACGCCACGCTCTCCAAGACCCAGATCAACCTGAAGCTGATCCCCGGCGTCGATGGCAGCGCGGAAGTCTGTCAGCTGGTGGCGATCAACCTGACTGATATCACCGTTAAGGGCTCATGGTTCGGCCCGGGCCGTCTGCATCTGATCCCGCACGTCAACGCGCCGGTCGCCGACTTTCCGGTGCGCCGCGTGATCGGTGCCCATCATTTCCTGGCCGATCTGACATTGCCCTATGGCCGCGTCGTCCATGACTACAACAAGCAGAGCGACGCACTCGCAGAAGCCGCCGAATAGAGCATGATCCGGAAAAGTGGAAACCGGTTTTCCGAAAGATCATGCTCAAAACAAAGAGATGAGATGATGGTCCGATTTTTCTAATCGGATCATCATCTCATCTCGGCTGACATACCCCTGTAACAAGGGTGTCATTAAGTGCCTGCGGCGGACTGACACAGTCGGAGAGCCGCAGGCAGATATTTTTCTGGTGGCGCATGCGTATTGCGTGGCGTGAAAAACGGTGGGTGTCCGATGCAGCTTGAAGTGCCGGTTACATCTGCAGAGGTGACGTCCATACCAGGCGTGCCTGATCTGATTCCGGGTCTGGTCTGGGCCTTCCGCATCCATTCCGACGGCAAGCCGGAGCCATTGCCGGTCGATGCCGGCATCGATCTCGTCCACGGCGGGCTGCTCTGGCTGCATTTCAACCTGACTGACGCGCGCGCGCTGCAATGGCTAGCGCAGATCCCATTGCATGCGCCGGAGCAGGCCCGTGCCTTGTTGCTGTCCAAGGACACATATCAGCAACTCCATGCCACCGATGACAGTATCTATGGCGTGATTTCGGACCTGTTGCGCGATATCGACGAGGCGACCGAAGACACCGGCTATCTGCGCTTCGTGATGACCGAACGCTTGTTGATCAGCGGCCGGCATCATGCGCTGTGCGCCGTCGATGCGACGCGCCGTTCGCTTGAGCAGGGCCAGCGGGTCGACAGCATGGCCGCGCTGCTTGAGACGATCGTGGAGAATGTTGCCGACACCATGGACGGCGTCGCCGACAGTTTGGCGATATCGCTCGACGAGATCGAGGAGCAGGTGGTCTCCGGCGACTCCCGTGACATGTTGCAGAAGCTCGGCCGTCTGCGCCGGACCTGCGTGCGGCTGCATCGGCAGCTCTCCGGGCTGCGGATCGTGTTTCAGCGGCTTGAGGCCAAAGGTCAGCGTGAATTGAAACCGTCGCTGCAACTGCGTGCCGGCAAGCTGGCGCAGCGCCTCGACGGGCTGGATCACAATGTGGTCGAGATGCGCGAGCGCAGCCGGCTGTTGCAGGAAGAGCTGCATCTGCAGATCGAGGAACGCGGCAATGAAAGCCTTCGCGTTCTTTCAGTGCTTACCGCGCTTCTGCTGCCGCCGACGCTCGTCACCGGCATCTTCGGTATGAACACCAAGGGACTGCCGCTGACCGATGTCGAAACCGGATTTCTCTGGGCGGGCGCACTGATATTGATTTCGTCAGCATCGGCCTATGCCGTGATGAAGCGCCTCAAGATCATCAGGTAGCTATCATGGTTGGTGTGTTTCCGTGCTGGATGGCCCGTGCGATGATGGCGCTCGCCGGCCTTGTCGCCTGTGGCACGGTCTCGCTGTCATCGGCTCATGCCGGCGATTGGCGCGATAGCGGCCTGAAGCCGATCAATGACCGGCTCGCCGAATGGGGTGTTGCACTGTCAGCCACCTATATCGGCGAGGCGCTCGGCAATGCCTCCGGCGGCATCCGGCGCGGCGCCATCTATGAAGGGCGTTTCGATTTTGGCGTCGATGTCGATCTCGACAAGGCGGTTGGCTGGAGCGGCGCGACCTTTCACGCCAATGTCTATCAGATCCACGGACCTGGCCTGTCGCGCGACTATATCGGCAATCTGATGCTGGTGAGCGGCATAGAAGCGCTGCCGGCGACGCGGCTCTATGAATTCTGGATCGAACAGTCGCTGTTCGGCGGCAGACTGCTGGTGAAGGTCGGTCAGCAGCCATCCGATATCGAGTTCATCGACAGCAAGTATGACGATATCTTCGTCAATTCGGCGCTGGGCTGGCCCGGCATTACCGGCGTGATCCTGCCGGCGGGCGGACCCTCGCCGCCACTCGCCGTGCCGGGCGTTCGTTTCAAGGTCAGTCTGTCGGATGCGTTCACGGCCTATCTGGCGGTGTTCAATGGCAGTGCGGCAGCGCCCGGTCCGAATGATCCGCAGATCGCCAACGCGCATGGTCTTGCATTTCGCGTCAACGATCCGCCGTGGATCATCGGGCAACTGAAATATGCCTACAAGCTCGGCCCGTCGGAGTTGCCCGGATCGATCACCGGCGGCGGCTGGGTGCATCTGGCCGAATTCGATGACGAGCGCTGGACCGCACAGGGCCTGTCGCAGGCCGATCCGGCCGGCACCGGCGAGCCGCTGATGCGGCGCGGCAATCGCGGCGTTTTCGCCGTTTACGAACAGCGGCTCGCTTTCAGTGCACTCGGCCCGGACAAGGGCATCGGCTTCTTTGCACGCACGTCGATCAGCCCGTCCGATCGTAATCTGATCAGCTTCTATCTCGATGGCGGCATTCAGGTGTCGGGTTTCTCGGCAGAGCGGCCGGATGACAGGTTCGGAATCGCGATGACTTATGCGCGCATTTCGGATGGCGCGCGCGGGCTCGATCGTGACGTGCAGCTTTTCACCGGAATTCAATCGCCCATCCGCGATTTCGAAGCCGTGCTGGAAGTAACCTATCTCGCCGCGGTTGCGCCGGGCGTGGCGGTGCAGCCGGTGTTTCAATATGTGATGCATCCCGCCGGAGGAGCCGTCGATCCCAACGACGCCACACAGACAAAGCGCATCAAGGACGCCGCGGTGTTCGGCGTCCGCACCACCATCAATTTCTGAAACGCTCAGCCGGTCGCTTGAGCCGGCGTCTTGGTGAGACCCGCAGCCGCCTCGGCGATCATCTCATAGGACTTGAGCCGCGTGGCGTGGTCGTAGACGTCGGAGACGATCATCAGCTCATCCGCGCCGGTCTCCTCGACTAGCGCGGCGATGCCGGCGCGAACCGTCTCCTTCGAGCCGATGATCGAACGCCGCAGCATGCCCATGGCCTGCATCTTCTCGGCTGGCGCCCAGTAGGTCTCGATATCGTCGATCGGCGGCGCGCTCAGCCCGCGGGTGCCGCGGAACATGTTGGTGAACGACATCTGCTGCGTGGTCCATAACCGCTTGGCTTCGGCATCGGTGTCGGCAGCGATGATGTTGACGCCGACCATCGCATGCGGCTTCGCCGACTGTTCGGAGGCTTCGAAGTGCTGGTGATAGATCTGCAGGGCCTGCAGCAATTGGTCGGGCGCGAAATGCGAGGCGAAAGCGTAGGGCAGGCCGAGCGCCGCGGCGAGCTGCGCGCCATAGGTCGAGGAGCCGAGAATCCATAGCGGCACGTTGGTGCCCGCGGCAGGCACCGCCTGCAGGCGCTGGTTGGGGCCGGCCGGGGCGAAATAGGCCTGCAGCTCCTGGATGTCCTGCGGGAAATTGTCTGAATTCTGCAGCGAGCGGCGCAGCGCCCGCATGGTCATCTGGTCGGTGCCGGGTGCGCGGCCGAGGCCGAGATCAATGCGGCCGGGAAACAGCCGCGCCAATGTGCCGAACTGTTCGGCGATGACGATGGGCGCATGGTTCGGCAGCATGATGCCGCCGGCACCGACGCGAATGGTTTTGGTCCCCGCTGCGATATGGCCGATCACCACCGATGTCGCGGCGCTGGCGATGCCGATCATGTTGTGATGTTCGGCGACCCAGAAGCGCTGATAGCCCCATTTCTCCGCATGGCCGGCGAGATCGCGGGAATTATCGAGCGCGCCGCGCGCATCGGTGTCCTGGGTAACGCGGACGAGGTCGAGGATCGAAAGTGCGGTCATGACGGGGCTCCCATTGCCCTTGCCATGTGGGCATGGCTGGGGCGGATTGCCAGCCGGTTGCGCGGCCGGCATGGCAGCCCGGCGTTACTCCCGAGCGGTCACGTCAGGCCCGCGTGGAAGGCGCGGACGATTGCGGCGCATTCGGCCGGCTTTTCCATTTGCATGAAATGCGAGGCATCGGGCACGGTGGTGAAGGCGAAGCCGCCATCGCGCGCGAAGGCACGCTCCATGTCGACAAACGGGCTGGTTCTCGTCTTTGGTTCACCGGCGACGAGTTGCACCGGCAGCCTGACCCTGCACATCCGCTCCCAGGCGCCCGGGAGATCCTGCATGGTGAAGATGCTGGCCTCGAATTCCCTGGCACAGGCGAGTTCATAGAGCTGCCTGTCGTCGTTCCAGCGCAGCGTGGATGCGGCGAGTGCTTGCAGTCCGGCGTCGTCGACGCCGGCAAATGCCGAGCTGCGGCGATAGGACTCGAACAGCTCCTGCACATTCGGAAAGGTGGTGCGACGCTGCGCGGCGCGTCCGGCAAGCCTGTCATTTTCCGTGCGAAAACTCTGGAACTCCGGATAGCTCGCCGGCGGCTCGAAGCCGACGATGCCGATCCACGGCGTCTCATATTCGGCGGCATGCAGCAGGGTCGTCAGTGCGCTCATCGAATGAAATGCACCGAGGCTCGGCGCCGCGCCGAGTTCGCGCGTGATCCCTTGCATGATCGCCTCATAGTCGCGGACGAGCTGCGGCCAGACATGCGGGATGGGCTGGCGATACGGACTGCTGCGGCCGTGATGACGGAAGTCGAACACCACGGTCTCATAGTCATCCGTGAAGAGGCGCCAGAAGCTTTGAAAAGCATCGATGGCGAGGCCATTGCCATGGCTGCAGATGATCCGTGGACCTTTTCCATAAACGCGTATGCTGGCTGTGGCGCCATCTTCGAGCAGAACCTGAAAAGCGTGCGTCTCGGCCGCAAGAGCCGGAGCGGAAGGCGCATAGTCCATATGGGGGAGAATCCGTTATATTTTGGAGCAGAAGGCGAAGCTGTCGCATGCTTGGCCGGACCGCAGAGTCTAAAAGACCTTGTCTGAAAGACTTTGCTGCTCACCGTCAGTTCGTACGCAGTTTCAGGATACAAAGCGCGGCGGGGCGGTTCAAGCCACAGCAGGTCATACCAGATCAGCTGGAACGCCGGACGATCGCCACGCGCCCGTCCAGCGGGATCGTCGCGTGCCCGTCGGTCACCGGCACGCGGCGCCACTCGGCATCGTCATTCGGACGGTTGAAGGAGAGCGAAGCGGCAGGGCCATCGACGGCGATGTCGATCGGCTCCGTGGGCACCGGGATGTCTTCAGCCTTCTCCACATTCCAGCAGCGCACCGCGCGCCATACCGCAAGCAGCGGTTGTTCATGCGCATCCTGAAACGCGATGTGCCGCAGGTCCGGTGCCGTGGATGCCACGCGTAGCGCCGGATCGTTGTTGGCGCGGCGTGCGCCTTTCAGTGCGGACAAGAGATTTCGGATCGCATGGTAGCCAGGCTTCGGCGAGCCGTCATTGCGGACGAGGCCCCAATGATGTTCTCCGTCGTTGGGATCGGTACCGCCATCGAAGAATTCGTAGAGGAATGTCCGGAGAATGCCGAGGCGGAAGTTGTTGAGCAGCAGCCGCGGCAGATAGAGCGCCGCTGCTGTCTCCGAAACGCCGGAGGTGCCGGGCTTCACGACATTGCAATAGCCGCATTCGGTTGCCAGCGCGGGCGCACCGGGTTTGAACGCGTCGCGCATATTGTGCAGATACCACGACACCGCGGCGTAATCGTCGGATGTCTCCGGCTCCTGCGCACGCTGCACATAGGAATGGATGGCGACGGCATCGCTGAACTGCGCGGCCGGGCGCAGCAGCGCCACGTCGGCGGGCTTCCAGTTGATGACGCTGGGCGACAGCAGCGGCAACTCCGCCGCCGCATATCGCGCGCGCAGCGCAGCGTGCACCTCGCGCTGATAGTTGACGACAACATTGCTCCAGCCCGGCTTCGCCAGCGGCAGCGACAGAAACCAGTCGCTGTTGCCCTCGTTCTGGCCCTCCATCGCTGAGACGCGCTCGATGCCCAATGCGGCGAGATAGGTCATCATCTCCGGCACGGTGTTGGTCGCCGGCGACACCACAGCATTGAACAGAATGTTCGAGCGTTTGTTCAGCGCGCGCCAGCGATCGAGATCGTTGCTAGGTCGCAACTCGTCGCGCAGATGGCGAATGCCTGATGCCGCAAGCAGCTCGTGAAACCGGTCGAAATTGCTCGCATATGGCTCGCTGCTGATATGCACGTTGACGCCGACACTGTCGGCGAAGGTGTCCGACGGGCCGGGAAGCGGCAGGGCAGCCAATGGATCGGAGCGCAGCATCATCGATGCCGCGCCTCCCATCAGGATGGCTCGTCTGCTCAGGCCGGGCATTTCGATCTCGCACGCTTGAAGCCCCAGTGACGCCTCGGGGCAGTCTGGGCCTGTTAGACTCAATAAACCGTCGATCGACAAGAGATGTTCTCGTCAGCGATCAACCGAAGGGGTCCGCTGGCCCGCAAGATCACTGTCATCGCGGCAACGAACAACTGTACGCGCTCGCAAAAACGTGAGCTGCGACGGCCCTCGGCCTGTCGGCTCCGGCCCGTCCCGTGCGTCTTCCACTCAGAGAGCGCTAACGTGGAGACCAGGAATGACCAATTCTCACTATCGCTGGGTAATCGTCGCCGCGGGCGGCCTTCTGGGCTGCGTCGCGATCGGCGGCATGTTTTCGTTGCCGGTGTTCCTGCAGCCGATCGCGCGGGATACCGGCTGGTCGGTCACCGGTATATCCAGCGCCATGACAATTGGCTTCCTCGCGATGGCTGTCACCAGCATGATTTGGGGTACCTTGTCCGACCGATTGGGGCCACTCCCGGTGGTGTTGACCGGGTCGGTCGTGCTCGCGTCAAGCCTGGTGCTGGCGAGCCTCGCGACATCTCTGGTCGCATTTCAATTTGTCTTCGGGCTGATGGTCGGCGGCGCCACCGCTGCGATCTTTGCGCCGATGATGGCGACGGTCACCGGCTGGTTCGATACGCATCGCAGCCTGGCCGTGTCGCTGGTTTCGGCGGGGATGGGCATGGCGCCCATGACCATGTCGCCGCTGGCGGCCTGGCTCGTTTCGAACCACGATTGGCGCACCTCGATGCAGGTCGTGGCCCTCGTCGTGGCCGCGATCATGATTCCAGTCTCGCTGCTGGTGCGCCGCGCGCCGGCGCTGGAGGGCGCGCCTTCCGCTCCATCCGCCGAGCCGGTGCAAGCAGAGATGTCGCGCGCGCAGGCGCTACGCTCGCCACAGTTCATCATCTTGCTGCTGACGAATTTCTTCTGCTGCGCCACGCATTCTGGGCCGATCATCCATACTGTGAGCTACGCGATCAGCTGCGGCATACCGCTTGTCGCTGCGGTCACGATTTATAGCGTCGAGGGTCTGGCAGGGATGGGCGGCCGTATCGCCTTCGGCCTGCTCGGCGACCGTTTTGGCGCCAAGCGTGTACTGGTCCTTGGCTTGCTCGCCCAGGCGTTCGGCGCGCTCGGTTTTGTCTTCGTGCATGAGCTCGGCGGGTTTTACACCGTGGCGGCGGTCTTTGGCTTCATCTACGCCGGCACCATGCCGCTCTACGCCGTTCTCGCGCGCGAAAACTTTCCGCTGCGGATGATGGGCACAGTGATCGGCGGAACGGCCATGGCCGGCAGCCTTGGCATGGCGACCGGACCTCTCGCCGGAGGTTTGATCTACGACACGTTCGCCAGCTACGCTTGGCTCTATATCGGCTCCTGGATCATGGGGCTCGGCGCTTTCCTGATTGCAATGACATTCAGGCCGATGCCGGTCGCGAAAGCGGAGCCCGCACCCCTGCCGGCGTGAGGACAAATCCTCCAGTCGTCATTTGCGGCTAACGCGCTTTTCGGAAAAATAGCCCGTCGTCAACGGATTATTGCTGATGAGCTTCTGGTGCCCCTGGCCGGAATCGAACCAGCACTCCTTGCGGAACTCGATTTTGAGTCGAGCGCGTCTACCAATTCCGCCACAGGGGCCTTCGGACGCCGGCCGGAGACCGGGGGCGCGAAGCGGGCGGAATATAGCGGGCGCGGGCGGCGGGTCAACCTGCGGTTTGGCCGATAGGGCCGCTGTGCACACTCCAGTGTGATCGGGGCTGTCTCGACAGGGTGGTGGCCCCGGGATAGGACGCAACGGCCACTCCGGAGAGCACCGTGACTGCCCAGACCGCCCCTGTACCCGCGCCCGTACATGCCTCATCCAACCCGGCGCTGATCGCCGCGCTGGCGGTCGGCCTGATTGCATTGGCGACGCTGGCGGGGGCCTGGTTCTTTCAGCTGGTACTGGATATCCGGCCGTGCCCGCTCTGCCTCGAACAGCGCTATGCCTATTATCTCGCGATTCCGCTGGCGGTGCTGGTGGCGATTGCTGCCGCCAGGGACGTGCCGCGCGGCCTGGTCGTGACCGGCCTCGTGCTGCTGGCGCTGGCGGCGCTCGCCAATGCGGCGCTCGGCGGTTATCACGCCGGGATCGAATGGACATTCTGGCAGGGTCCGACGGACTGTTCGGGGCCGGTGGTCGATCTCGGCAAGGCCGGTAGCCTGCTGGAGCGCCTCGACACCGTGAAGGTGATCCGCTGCGACGAGGTGCAGTGGCGCTTTTTGGGCCTGTCGCTGGCCGGCTACAATGTGCTGATCTCGCTGCTGATGGCGGCGATCGCACTGTGGGGCGCCGGCAAGACCGCACGGCGCTGATCCGCCGCCGGTCCTGCCCGCTGAGGCACCGCTACCAGCGATAGCGCAGCGTGCCGATCACCGTGCGTCCCTGGCTCAAATAGCAGTAGCCGGAATTGCAGACCGCAACCTGCTCGTCGGCGACGTTGTTGGCGTTGATCGAGGCCTGATAGCCCGCAAACTTCGGTCCAAGCTTGGCGAAATCGTAACGCGCGGCCAGATCGAACAGCGTATAGCCGTTGTTGCGTGAGGTGTTGTCGTTCGACGTCCAGGTCGCGTCGATATAACGGACACCTGCACCGAGACCGAGGCCTTCAAGCGAACCGTTCAGGAAGGTGTAGTTCATCCAGCTCGATGCGGTGTGCTTCGGCGTCACTGCAGGGGTCTTGCCGAGCTCGGTCGCGATCGAGCTCCTGGTGATCTCCGCGTCGGAATAAGTGTAGGCCGTCACCGTTTCGAGTTCCGGCGTGAGTCGTGCGCGTGCCTCGAATTCGAAGCCCTGCACGCGGATTTCGCCGACCGAGGCATAATAGGCGATGCCGTTGACATAGCCGGCGAGCTTGGCGGCGTTCTTCTCCTTGAGGTCGTAGATCGACGCCGTGAGCAGCACGTCGGGCCGTGGCTGATACTTCACGCCGCCTTCGATTTGTTCGCCTTCGGATGGCGCCAGCACGATGCCGTCGAGGCCGAGTGAGGTCTCCGGCTGGAATGAGGTCGCATAGCTCACATAGGGCGCGATGCCGTTCTCGAAGTGATAGAGCAGGCCGGCGCTGTAGGAGAACGCGTTGTCGTTGCGCGCGCCTGTGACGGCGCCCGTATAGGAATTGATTTGCGTGCGATCGGTCCAGTCCTGACGGCCGCTGACCGACAGGTGCCAGTTGCCGAGTCGCATCTGGTCCTGCAGATAGACGCCGACCTGTTCCTGCGTCGAACGCGAACCGGACGTATAACCCTGGGTTGGCCCGGCAATGCCGTAGACAGGATTCAAGATGTTGAGCGCATAGCCGGGATTCACGGCGCCCAGGCCGAGCTTGAAGTCCCAGGTATTGTGATCGTAATTCACGCCGAACAGTGTGCGGTGGACGACCGGGCCGGTGGCGAAGTCGGCCTGCAGCGCATTGTCGGTTTGCCAGCTCGTCTGGTCATCGCCGACGGCTACGGCACCGCGGTCATAGACGGTCGATGTTGGCGTCGCGAAGCTGCCACTGACATAGCGCGATTCCGCATGCAGCACGCCGAACCGCGTGTGCTGGCGGAACGTGAAGACGTCGTCGAAGCGGTGCTCGAGCTTGTAGCCGACCTGCGCCTGCTGCTGCCGCAGATAGTCGTATTTCGGATCGCTCGATCGCAGCTTGATGGTCGCGCCGTTGACGTTCACCAGCTGACCGTCGCGATTGAGCATGGCGACGCTGGCGTCGGTTTCGTCCTTCTGCAGGATGGCATAGGCGGTCAGCGTGGTGTCGATGGTCGGTCGCCAGGTGATCGATGGCGCCAGCATCAGCCGCTCGTCGGCGATATCGTAATTGGTCTCGCCGGCGCGGCCGAGGCCCACCAGGCGGTACAGCAGCGACTTGTCGGAACTGGCACCGCCGATGTCGAACGCCGTTTGCATGCGGCCATAGGTGCCGCCTTCCAGTGAAATTTCGTTGACCTGATTCTCGACCGGGAATTTCGATCGGCGATCGACGAGGCCGCCGGGGACGGACTGTCCATAGAGCACGGCAGCCGGGCCCTTGATCACCTCGACGCTATTAAGCTGATAGGGTTCGGTCCGGAATGTGGTGAAGCCGGAGGGGAACTGCTTCAGTCCGTCGCGGAAGTCGCCGAGCGTCGTCGTCGAGAAGCCGCGGACATAGATCTGATCGAAACGCGGATCGTAGCCGAAGCCGCCGGTGGTGACGCCGGCTGTGTAACGAACCGCCTCCGGAATGCTGGTGACGCCGCGATCATCGAGTTCCTTGCGGTCGATGACGCTCACCGAACGCGGCGTATCGATCAGCGGCGTATTCGTCTTCGACGCCGAACTAGCCTGACCTGCGACATAGCTGTTGTTGTCGGCGCTATAGATGCGCTCATTAACCGATGGCGCGGGTGAAATCTGCGGTGTCGTCGTGCGTGTGCGTCGCGTTGCGCGTGCCGATGTCTGTGATCTCGTTGCTGTCGTGCTGCGCGCGCGTTGCGGCTGTGGAGCATCCACCGTGACTGGCGGCAGGCTGGCCTGCGCGAATGCATCGCGCGGAAGATCCGTCGCCAATGCTATCACACTGACGGTGCAAAGCAGTGCAGTCTGCTTCGTCGATTTTCTTGTTCTCAATTTCATTTCAACGCCTCGATGATGCTGGTCACGCCAGCTTGATCGAGCGTCTAACTTGATTGGTTTCGTGGCGCACTACGATGCGCGGTAGAATACGTCTAGACCTTGCGACGCAAATGTCTGCAATCACTGCAAGGCGCTCATATTTGTTAGATCTATTCCATTGTTTCGATCGGTGTCTGCGACGACTGAAGATCAATCGTCGATATCGTCCTGCGCCTTGCCGAACAGATGCACGATTCCGGGCGTGACGATCGACACATAGATGAAGCGCGACAGATGATGCGCGCCGACGAACACCGGATCGATATGCAGCGTCAGCGCCAGTGCGAGCATGGCGTCCATGGCGCCGGGCGCGAAAGCGACGACGACATCGCTCAGTTTCACAGTCGTGGTCAGCGCGATGATCGTCACGAACACCGACGAGATCGCGATGGCCACCGTGAATGAGCCGAGCGCCGCCCAGACGTGGCTGAGAATAGTGCGCGGCGAGATCTTGCCGAAGCGCGAGCCGATCAGGCTGCCGATGCCGACGAGAGCCGTGATATAGGCCCATTGCGGCAGCGTGCCGTGGACCCAGCCGGTGCCGTGCAGGACCGACGAGGCCATCATCGCGCCGAACATCCAGCTCGCCGGAAATTTGATCCAGCGCATGAACAGCGAGACGGCGACGGCCGCGGCGGCGAGTTCGGCGAGCGCCAGCGGCGAGGCTTCCGGCCCGCGCGATGGCAGCGGGCCGTGGCCCATCAGGCCGGTGGCGGCGAGCAGCAGCGGGACCATGGCGGTGAGGATGATGACGCGAAAGATCTGCACGACCGCGATGCCCGGCACGTCGGCATTGCGCTCGGTGGCCAGCATGATGATCTGCGACAGCGCGCCGGGGCTGCCGGCCAGCAGCGCGGAGGTGCGGTCCCAGCCATGGACGCGCTGCAGATAGATGCTGCTGCCGAAGGTGGCGCAGAACGTGGCCAGCGCCAGCAGCGCGATGGTCACCGGATATGCGCTGAGATTGTGCACCATCTCCGGCGACACCATCGAGCCGAGCGACAGGCCGAGTGTCATCAGGATGACATGGGCCATCGGCTGCGGCAGGCCGACCGGGCGTCCGAGGATGCCGTAAGCGGCGACCGCGATCATCGCGCCGGAGATCAGCCCGCCCGGCAATTCCGCCCAATAGAATAGCGCGCCGCCGGTCGTGCCGATGACGAGGGTCTCAAGGGTGGTGCGGATCTGAAGGGAGCTGGGAAGAGCGATGGCCATTTGCACGGAAAGCTGAAGGAGCCCGCTTTATGGCAAAGTCCGCACCTGTCGACAAATGCAGTGTGGTCTACCTGTCCCTCGCTTTCCGGGCGAGGGACAGGCGGATGACGAGAGTTTAGTTCGGTTTCGTGGTCTTCTTGCATTCCGAGCGGAATTTGCGGCGCTCGGTGCCATGCAGGCCCTTGGCATCGGCCTGTTTCGAACATTCAAGTGACGCTGCGGTGCGGGGTTTCTCGGCTGTCTTGTCCGCAGGCGCCATCTTCTCGGCGGGGGCCGCCTTGGCGGGCGCAGTCTTGGTGGCCGCCGGCGCAGGTGTCTGAGCGGTGGCCGCGCCGACCAGGAGGAAGGAGGCGACGGCAGCGGTAGCTAGGCTGGAAGCGAATCGGATCATGGCAGCACCTCGAATTGAACAGGGAGGACAGGGTGGGCGCGCCGGGCTGAACGGCAGGTGAATGAGTTGAAATATATCTGATGGTGCGATCACGATAATTTTTCGCGGGGAGCTGCGATGTCGTTGCCACATGCAGCGGTAGCGATAGGATGCCGTCGTCTACTTTTACTTGGTGTAGCAAAGGGAGAGAATGCCATGACAATGCCTGTCAAATTCGCCTGCGCAATTGCAGTGTCCAGTTTTGCTTTACTTGCCTTCAGTCCGGCCCATGCACTCACCGCGACTGAATGCAGTGCAAAATATCAGGCGGCCAAGACCGCCGGCACGCTGAACGGCCAGAAATGGAATGACTTCCGCAAGGCCGAATGCGGGACCGATGCCGCTGCGACAACGCCCGCCGCTGCGCCTGCTGCAACCGCGGCGCCAAAGGCTGCCGAAGCCAAACCTGCGGCTGCGCCGAAACCTGCAGCAGCCCCCAAGCCGGCAGCGACGACAGCCGCGGCTCCGGCAGGCCCTGCCACCTTCCCGTCGGCGGTCGATCCGAAATACGCCAAGGAGACGGCTGGCAAGGCGCGGATGCACACCTGCGTGGATCAGTACAATGCCAACAAGGCCGCCAATGCCAATGGCGGCATGAAGTGGATCGAAAAAGGCGGCGGCTACTACAGCGAATGCACCAAGAAGCTGAAGGGTGCCGCCTGATCGGATCAGCCGCGCGCTGGGGTTGATCGACATCACTTGCTTCGCGGGCGATAACGATCCGTCACCCGCGGAGTCCCCATGATTGCCAGTCTTTCCCTGATCCTGCTGTGCCAACTCGCCGGCGAGATTGCCGTGCGCGCTTTTGCATGGCCGGTGCCCGGCCCGGTGCTCGGCATGCTGTTGCTGCTCGTCCTGTTGTTGCTGCGTGACCGTGCCGTGCTGTTCGCGCAGGGGCCGCTGCAGGGCGGCGGCGTGGAGAATGCCGCGAAGGGCCTGCTCGCGCATCTGTCGCTGATGTTCATTCCCGCCGGTGTCGGCGTGGTGCAGAAGCTCGATCTGCTGGCCGAACATGGCACGGCCATCGTCGGTGTTCTGGCGATCTCGGTCGTGATCACGTTGCTGGTGACGGTGGCGACGTTCCTCATCATCAGCCGGGTCATGACACGCGGGCGGAGCGCGTGATGACCGCCAATCCGTTCTCACTCTGGGTCTATCTCTCGCAGCAGCCTCTGCTCTGGCTGACCGTGACGCTGCTGGTCTATGCGACGGCGGATGCGCTGTCGCTGGCGACCGGCCGGCATCCGTTCGCCAATCCGGTGTTCCACTCGATGTGGATTATCGCCGTGTTTCTGCTGATGACCGGGACGTCCTACACGACCTATTTCAGCGGTGCGCAATTCGTGCACTTCCTGCTCGGTCCGGCGACCGTGGCGCTCGCGGTGCCACTCTATGAGAATCGCAAGGTCGTGGCGGCAGCGATCGTGCCGATGCTCGCTGCGCTGGTGGTCGGCTGTGCCACGGCAATCGTCTCGGTGGTGTTGCTGGCAAAGGCCTTCGGCCTGCCGCAAAATGTGGTGCTGTCGCTGGCGCCGAAATCGGTCACCGCCGGCGTCGCCATGGGCATCAGCGAGTCGCTCGGCGCTGACGCATCGCTGACCGCGGTGGCCGTGGTGCTGACCGGCATCATGGGGGCGATCATCGTCACGCCGATGATGAACCGCATGGGCATCAGCGACTATCGCGCCCGTGGCTTTGCCGTCGGATTGGCTTCGCATGGGATCGGCACCGCACGGGCCTTTCAGGTGGATGCCGTGGCCGGCGTCTTTGCTGGCATCGCCATGAGCCTGAATGCGCTGGTGACCTCTCTACTGGTTCCGCTTGCCGTCACCCTGCTGGTGCGCTGATGCTCACGACAGCGTTTTCCCGGCAGGCGGATTTGTGATGCTGACTGCATGGAGCCGGGCCGGAAAGGTCATTATGGTCACGCCGTTGCGCGCATGATCCGAACAAGTGGACACTGATTTTTTCGAAAGATCATGCTCAGATGAGAAGATGAGAATCAGCCGTTCATGATGACTGTGATGCAAGGGGCGCTCGGCCTGGCTTCGGGCGCACTGGTCGGCTTCTCGCTCGGCCTGGTCGGTGGCGGCGGCTCGATCCTCGCTGTGCCGCTGATGGTCTATGTTGTCGGCGTGCCTGAGCCGCATGTCGCGATCGGCACCAGCGCCATTGCGGTTGCGGCCAATGCGGCGGTCAATCTCGGCAATCATGCGCGTGGCGGCAATGTGCACTGGTCCTGCGCGCTGGTGTTTGCTGCTGCAGGAATCGCCGGTGCGCTCGGAGGCTCGATTCTCGGCAAGCAGGTGGACGGGCAGAATTTGCTGGCGCTGTTCGCGGTCCTGATGCTGGTGATCGCCGTGCTGATGCTGAAGACGCGCGCCCAAGTCGGCGAGCACCGCGTCGAGATCAGCATGTCGAACACGCCTTCGCTGCTTGCGCTGGGTCTTGTCACCGGTGCGCTGTCCGGCTTCTTCGGAATCGGTGGCGGCTTTCTGATCGTGCCGGCGCTGATGGCGGCCACGGGCATGTCGATCATGAGTGCGATCTCGTCGTCGTTGGTGGCGGTCACCGCATTCGGTCTCACCACGGCATCGAGCTATGCCTGGTCCGGGCTGATCTCCTGGAAGCTCGCGCTGGTATTCATTCTGGGTGGTCTGCTCGGAGGACTGTTGGGAACCAGCCTGGCGCGGCATCTGTCGCTGCGGCGGGGCGCGTTGAATACCGTTTTTGCGTCTATCATTATCGTCGTGGCGCTCTATATGTTGGCCCGCAACATCTACATCACTTGAGCGCTGGCGCATGATGCGTCTTCGGAGAACATCATGACCGCCGCAATCCGCGAGACCTCGAAGACCGCCACGACGCGCCGCGCTGCGCTCGGGCTTTTCGGTGGCGCCATGCTGCTCGGCGCGTCCGGCAAGGTCCTCGCGGCATCTGGTGCCGCCAAGGACGAAGACGCCCTTAACGAAGCCGCGGTACTCCGCGATCCGGACATCCCGGCCGCCGGCAACCCGAAGGGCGACATCACCATCGTCGAATATTTCGACTACCAATGCCCCTATTGCCGCAAGATCGCCCCCGACTTGCGCGCCTTGGTGAAGGAAGACGGCAAGGTTCGCCTGGTGTCGAAGGATTGGCCGATCCTTGGGCCGGTGTCGGTCTATGCGGCGCGCCTCGTGCTGGCGGCAAGATACCAGAACAAGTTCATCGAGGCGCAGGACGCCCTGATCAGCCTCGATACCAAACTGACCGAGGCGATCGCGCGCGACCGGCTCGCCAAGGCCGGTATCGATGTCGATCGCGCCGTCGCCGATCTGCAGAAAAATCAGGATGCGATCGTTGCCAAGCTGAAGCAGATCGATGAGCAGGCGACGGCTTTCGGCTTCAACGGAACGCCATCCTTTATCGTCGGCAAGTTCCGCATTCCCGGCCCGATCACCAAAGAACAATTCGTTCTCGCGATCGCCGATGCGCGTAAGGCCGCGGCTGCGAAGAAGTAAAAGTCGGCACGTTCAAGACAGAAAAATGCCCCCGCTCATCGGCGAGGGCATCTTTGATCGGCGTAACCAGTCTTCTCGTTGCTGATGTGCTTACGACTTCACCTGCGAGGTGAGCTTGGCCCAATCCTGCTTGGTGCGCGTCTTCAGTGCTGCCCACTCATTGGCAGCAACATCCCAGTTGACGATCGTCCGGCGCTCCTGCGCCGTCTGGCCGTTCGCCACTGACGAGGTCGACATCGAATCGTAGATGTAAACGCCGATGCCCAGGATCAGTGCACCCAGGATCATTCCAAAAAACGTCCGCATGGCGGTAGCCTCCATTGAACCCAAACAACGCGACGTCCGGGGCTTTGGTTCCCGGTTGCATCGTGCGCTATTGCCGCAGCGCATTCATTGGCAGCATTGATCTTGCGGTCACGCCGTGGTGATCCTTGGGGATCATGACCGTTCATCTTACCGATCAATCCGTGCTCGACGACGCCGTTATGGCGCTGGTGAAGCTCGACCCGCGGCTGAAACCGATCCTGGCCATGGCCGGGATGCCGGCACTTCGGCAACGTGCGCCGGGCTTCGAAGGGCTTGCGCAGATCGTCTGCGGGCAGCAGGTCTCGGTGGCGTCGGCTTCGGCGATCTGGGGTCGCGTCTCGGGCGCCTTCTCGCCATTCGATCATCATGCCATCCGCAAGGCACGCACCGATCGCCTGGGTCGGCTGGGCCTGTCGGCGGCAAAAATCAAGACGTTGAAGGCGCTGGCGCGTGAACTCGTCGAGGAGCGGTTGAATCTCGATGTGCTTGCCGAAGAAGACGCTGACGCCGCGCATAACACGCTGGTCGCATTGCACGGCATCGGACCATGGACGGCCGACGTCTATCTGCTGTTCTGTCTCGGCCATGGCGATGCATGGCCGGCGGGCGATGTCGCCATTCAGGAATCAATCAAGGTCGGGCTCGGTCTCAAGGAGCGGCCGACCGTGAAGCAGATGGCGCCGCTGGCAGAACCATGGCGTCCGCTGCGCGGTGCGGCGGCGCATCTGTGGTGGGCTTACTATCACGCCATCAAGAAGCGCGAAGGCGTGATCGGCAAACCGGCGAAGTGAACACGTCGCGGGCCGCAGCATCGACTGCGCGGGCTAGGCTATTCCTCGGCAGGAGGCGAGGTGGATGTCCCCATGGCAGATACTGCGGCGTCGGACGCTGGCTTCCATGCGAACCATGTGAGCAGTGCGTCGAGCGAAGGGCAAAGAGACTCGCCCCAATCCGTTAGCGCATATTCAACCTTCGGAGGCACCTGCGCATGCACGACGCGTCGAACAATGCCGTCGGCCTCGAGCTGCCGCAATTGCTGCGCGAGCATCTTCTGCGAGGCCGCTGGGATTGCGCGTTCGAGTTCAGAGAAGCGCAAAATTCGGCCGCCGAACAGACGAAACAGGATTTCCAGCTTCCAGCGTCCGCCGATCATCTTCAGCGACTGCTCGATCCCGTGCGATGCGGTCGTCGCAGTCCACGGTTCCTTACCTGGAGGTAAGCCCCCCACTTTCTCGTGCGTTCTTGTCATTCGGCAAACATATCCGCATTTCCCTCGCAGACAATGCGCCGCGCTGTGCGGATGTGAAAATGAGGAACTGGACGATGACAAATCATCAGGCGGGCGGCGAACTCGCTGGCAAGCGGGCGCTCGTGACCGGTGGGACCAAAGGTATTGGTGCAGCCGTCGTCGCGTGCCTGCTGGCACAGGGTGCAGTGGTGCTCACGACAGCGCGCAACAGGCCGGACGGCATGCCGGACTATGCCGGCTTCGTCGTTGCTGACGTTGCCACCGCCGACGGGTGCACGGCGCTCGCCGACGCGGTCCTGAAGCGCCTCGGCGGCATCGATATCATTGTCCACGTCGTTGGCGGGTCGTCCGCGTCTGCGGGCGGTTTCGCAAAGCTCGATGACGCCGCCTGGCAGCGCGCAATGGACCTGAATCTCTATGCTGCCGTCCGACTCGATCGCGCTCTGTTGCCGTCGATGCTGGAGCAGAAATCCGGCGTGATCATTCATGTCACTTCGATCCAGCGTGTGTTGCCGCTGCACGATGCCACGATGGCCTACGCGGCAGCGAAAGCGGCACTTGGAAACTACAGCAAGGCGCTATCAAAGGAAGTTAGCCCGAAAGGCATCCGCGTGGTGCGCGTCTCGCCGGGCTGGGTGGAAACCGAGGCCGCCGTCGGGCTGGTGCGGACGATCGCCGACGAGAACAGCATCGATTATGAGGGCGCGCAGAGAATGCTGATGGATTCGCTCGGCGGTATTCCGCTCGGACGCCCGGCCAGACCGCACGAAGTCGGGGACCTCGTGGCATTTCTGGCATCGCCGCGCGCGGCGTCAATCACCGGTGCAGAATTCGTGATCGACGGCGGCACGGTTCCCACGGTGTAGTCGAACAGCGTTTGAAACGGACGTTGTTTTAAACAACTCCGCTGTCGCAAAACAGACATTGGTGAAAGGAATGATCGCTGCAGGGAAAACGCAGCGGAGTTCGATCATGAACGCGTATACGCAATTCAACATAGCCAAGAATAATTTTCAGAACACCGCGCTGGTGCAGATGTCGCTGCCGCGACTGGACGAGCTGTCCGATGATTGCCTTCTGGTCGAGGTCGAACGCTTCGCTTTCACCGCGAACAACGTCACTTATGCGATGCTGGGTGACCGGATGAAATACTGGCAGTTATTCAAGGCGCCTGATGGCTTCGGCAACATTCCGGTCTGGGGTTTTGGCAGGGTGATCGCGTCGATGCACCCGCAGATCGCCGAAGGCGAGCGGCTGTTCGGCTATTTCCCGATGGCCTCGCATCTGGTGATCGAGGCCGCGGATGTCAGCAAGCGCGGCCTGCGCGACGGCGCGGCGCATCGGCAGGGCGTCGCGCCGGTCTACAATGCCTATGCGCGGGTGACGGATGACCCGGCCTTTGCCGGGCGCAATGGCGACTATCAGGCGCTGCTGCGGCCGCTCTTCATGCTCTCGTTCCTGGTCGATGATTTTCTCGCCGAGGAGGAATTCTTCGGTGCACGCACTGTCATTCTCTCCAGTGCCTCCAGCAAGACAGCCTTCGGTCTTGCGCATCTGCTGCACAGCAAGCGCAAGCCGGTTCGTGTGATCGGACTCACATCAACGGGCAACGCCGATTTCGTGCGGTCGCTCGGCTGCTACGACGATGTCGTGCTCTACGATCATATCGATACGCTGCCCGCCGATCAGCCGGTGGCCTTCGTCGATATGGCCGGGAATGCCGACCTGCGCGGCCGGCTGCATCGGCACCTCAAGGACAAACTCGTTTATAGCGGGCGCGTCGGGCTCACCCATCTGGATGCAGCGGTGGATGAAGAGCTTCCCGGCGCCAAGCCCTCATGGTTCTTCGCGCCGGACCAAATCCGCAAACGCGCCAAAGAATGGGGACCGGGCGGCATCGATACCCGCTTCAACGCGGCGTGGTCGGGCTTCTTGCCGCTGCTGGAACAGTCGCTCACGGTTGCCGAGAACCGTGGCCCTGTCGCCGTCGAGAATATCTATCGCGATACACTGGCCGGCCGGGTGCCGCCCGATCAGGGGCATATGCTGTCGCTCGCGGACGGCTAACGGCGGACCATCACATCTCGCCGAGGGCTTCGCGGCGGCGCTGCTCGGACTCTTCGGCATAGCGCCGTGTTGCGTGGGCTTCCGAGAGCGTGCCGAGCACGCGGTGGCTTTCGGCCTCGACCACCGCCAGCGATTCCGCTTCGGCGCCCTCGAATACCACCATGGCGTCGCGGATGTTCATGTCCGGATGCAGGACGACGTCGCGACAATGCAGCAGGCTGTCGAGCCGAAAGGCTGTCACGTCAGGCGAATGCGCTTCAGCGACGATGGCGAGGCCGACATAGCGGCCTTCGGGATCGACGGCGACGACCTGGGTCTTCGAGCCGAGCGGGAACTTCTCGCGGAATTCGTCGAGCGGCATGGTGGAGTCGACGGTCGGGACGTCCGGGCGCAGTAGACGCTTGACGGTGAGATCGCGGATCCAGCCCACGTCGGCGGCGCTGCGGATGGTCTCGCCGCGCAGATGCAGGCGCCACGTGGCGAAGGAGTAGCCGAACAGCTCGCGCGTCAGCTGGGTGGAGATGATGACGGCGACCAGCACCGCGGTGGTGAGCCAGAGATTGCCGGTGGATTCGAGCGCGATGAACGACATGGTGAGCGGCCCGCCGATCACCGAGGCCGACAGCGCGCTCATGCCGATGATGGTGTAGACGGCGGGGTCGATGGTGAAGCCGGCGCCGATCGCATTGAAGCCGACCGCGAACAGGTGGCCGCCGAGCGCGCCGAGAAACAGCGTGGCGAAAAACAGACCGCCACGAAAACCTGTCCCGAGCGAGATGATCGAGGCGAGCGTTTTCAGCGCCATCACGAAGGCGACCAATGCGACCGGATAGGCCGTCATGCCGCCGAAATGCAGCGCGCCGTGTCCGGAGGCCATAACTTGCGGCGTCAGCAGCGCCATCAAGCCGACCAGCAGCCCGCCCAGCGCCGGACGCAGCGGCGGCCACAGTTTGATTTTGGTGAGCAGCGCTTCGGTCCATGCGACGACACGCATGATGCCGATGCCGAAGGTCGCGGCGAAGACGCCGAGCAGGGCCGCCACCGCGAGATCATGACCGAGCACGTCGCCGAAGCGGCCGGCAACGACGCCAAGCGACAGCGGATCGAAGGCGTGGGCGACGAAATAGCCAATCACTGCGGCGATGCCGACCGGCATCAGGCTGGCGGACGTATAGCCGCCGATGACGAGCTCGAAGGCATAGAACGCGCCGGCCAGCGGCGCACCGAATGCGCCGGCAATGGCAGCTGCCGCACCGCAGCCGACCATCACGCGCTGGTCGCCGCGACGCAGGTGGAAGGCGCGCCCGATGGAGGCACCGAGCCCGCTGGCGAGCTGGGTGTAGCCGGCCTCGAGGCCGACCGAGGCTCCGACGCCGCTGGACCACACGGTTTGCAGCGCTACGATGATGCTGCCGCGGAACGACATCCGCCCGCCATGGAGCGCGTTGGCCTCGATGGGGTCGACCTCGCGGGCCGGTCGCCAGCGCAAAAGCCACAGGAAGGCGACGCCCAGCAGCAGCCCGCCAAAGGTGGGAACCAGAATCGCGCGCACCGGATCGATCCAGAACTGGCTGGAGAGCCGCTGGCCCCATTCCAAATTGAACAACACCGCGTGAAGAACGCTGACCGCAGCGCTCATGGCGGCCACCACGAGTCCCCCGATCACGCCGATCAGCGCTGCCAGAATCGCAAGGCTGGTTTCATGCGCGCGGACAAAGGCGCGCAGCCGTTGCGGGGCCTCGAGATAGCGAGAGGAAGGGACCATCGGGCAGCGTCCGGTATTTGCGGCCGCGAACCGGGCGCGCGCCACGGGGTTTAGCGGCAGGCGCTGCGACAGACCACCCGCAGTTCCCAGAAAAGCGACCCAACGCGGCGCTTTTGTGAGGGGATAAGGCCTGCCCTATGCCCTTCACAACCCTGTCACGCTGCCTGTAGTATGTGGAGACAGGTTGCTTCGCAGCCATATGTGGGGGTCAGGAGCGTTACTTGAACGCACATGTCTCGCAAGGCGGTTGGCCGGTTCTGGTCCTCAATGCGGACTTCCGGCCGCTGAGTTACTACCCACTGTCGCTGTGGTCGTGGCAAGACGCGATCAAGGCAGTGTTTCTCGACCGTGTGAATATCGTAGAGCACTACGATCACGCGGTGCGGAGTCCTTCGTTCGAATTTCAGC
This sequence comes from Tardiphaga sp. OK246, assembly GCF_900188215.1. Classification (NCBI taxonomy): domain Bacteria; kingdom Pseudomonadati; phylum Pseudomonadota; class Alphaproteobacteria; order Hyphomicrobiales; family Nitrobacteraceae; genus Tardiphaga; species Tardiphaga sp. OK246. The sequence continues at coordinate 55,775 of NZ_FZOX01000008.1, read as the reverse complement.
TGCCCAGCGTGGTGTCACTGAAGTCGTTCGTGAAGCCGACGACGCATCCCGCCTTCACCCGGTTCAACGTTTTCCTGCGTGATCGCTTCTCCTGCCAGTATTGCGGCTCGCATGACGATCTGACCTTCGATCATATCATCCCACGCTCCAAGGGCGGCCAGACCACCTGGGAGAACGTTGTTGCGGCCTGTTCGCCTTGTAATTTGCGCAAGGGCAACATGACCACGCAGCAGGCGCGCATGTTCCCGCGCCAGACGGCGTTCGCACCGACGGTGCACCAGCTGCATCGCAACGGCCGGCTGTTTCCGCCGAACTATCTGCACGGCAGCTGGCTGGACTATCTCTATTGGGATACGGAACTGGATCCGTAGGGGCGTCGGGCGCTACGCCTAGGTCGCTATTCCTGCTTCAGCTCGAGCTTGCGGATGATATCGCCCCATTTGGCGATCTCTCCGCGCACATAGTTCTGGGAGTCGGTCACCGAGCCGCCAACGGCCGCGAAGCCGATGCGGTCGAATTGTTCGCGAACACTTGCATCTGCAAGCGTCTTGTTCACGTCGGCGTTGAGCTTGTCGATGACTGTTTGCGGCGTCTTGGCCGGTACCAGGAATGCCACCCAGGTTGCATCCTCGTCGTCACTCAGTCCGAGCTCGCGCGCGGTCGGGACATCCGGAAGCGATGGCATGCGCTCGCGGCTTGTCACGGCCAGCGCCTTCACCTGTTTGCCCTTCACCAGCTCCATCGCCGCGGGCAAGGCGACACTGGCCAGAGGCGTGTGACCGCCCATCACGGCATTTAGCGCGGGACCTGCACCCGTGAACGGCGCATGCACGATGTTGGCCTTGGCGTTGAGCTTGAATATTTTTTCGGCCGACAAATGCGGCGTGGTGCCGACACCGGCGGTGCCATAGGTGAAGTTTTCCTTGGCGGCAGAGGCGATCACCTCGCGCAGGGTCGATGCGTTGAGACTAGGCGCGCCGACGATCAGATTGGGCGTGGTCGCCGCGACCACCACGGTCTTGAATTCATCCGGCGAATAGCCGGCCTTTGCCGACAGGCTCGGATTGACGGCGAATGCGCTTGTTGTCACCAGCACGGTATAGCCATTGGGTTCGGCCCTTGCAGCCGCGGCAGCCGCGATATTGCCACCGGCACCACCGCGATTCTCGATCACGACGGGTTCGCGCCACAGGTCGTTCAGTTTCTGTCCGACAATGCGCGCGATGATATCGGCGGGGCCGCCCGGCGCGAAAGCGACGAGCAGGCGCACGGGCTGCGCCGGATAGGGCTGCTGGGCGACGGCGGGACCGATCGCCGTCAGCAGCGCTGCGGTGATGACGACCGCGCTGGATGCGCGCTTGAAGAAGTGCGTCATGATATTCCTCCTCGATGTTTTTTTCGGGAGGCTTTTGCGCCTCCTCAACGGGCGTGGTTCAGAACACCTCGTCCTTGAACCACCGGCCCTGCGCCAGCGCGTATTCGGCAATCTCCATACGCGTGCCGATCCAGACATCGTCGCGCTTGCGCGCCAGCTTGATCATGGCGTCGTAAACCCACGCGCCTGCCGGCCGACCGAACACATGGGTATGCGCGGTGACATCGAGCATGAACGGTGCCGCGTCGGCTTGGCTTGCATTGTCGAGGATGGCGCGGAACTGGTCGATCAGCGTCGCCGGCGCATTGCCGTAGCGGATGCTGTGCGGCAGATCGTTCACGTCCATCGTCAGCGGAATGCCGACGATGCGCTGCTCCGGCGCATCTTTCTGCGTGATAATCGAGGGCAGGTCGTCGTCATTGCAATCGCCGAACCAGACATAGCCCTCCTCAGCGAGCAGCTTTGGCGAAATCAGGCTTCCGGTGCCGCGTGGGCTGATCCATCCTTTCGGACGTTCGCCGGTGACGGCGGCGATGAGGTCACCGGTGCGGCGGATATTGGCGCGCTCACCGGCCTCGTCGAAATAGACCGGGATGACATCCATGCCATAGGAATGCGCCACGATCTCGTGACCAGCGGCATGAAGTTCCTTCAGCACGGTCGGGTGGGTTTCGGCCAGCACGCCGTTGACCATGATGCTGGTCTTCACATCGTTCGCGGCAGCGATGCGCGTGAGGCGCTGGATGCCGCGCACGGCGCCGTAGCTTGCCCAGGAATGTGCGTTGGTATCGAAAAAGCCGGGCTGCAACACGTTACCCATCGGCCCGATGCCCGGTGCCTTGCCGGGCGACCAGGCCTCATAGGCCAGGTTGAAGACGATGCCGATGCGTGCGCCATTCGGCCAGCGAAAGTCCGATGTCGCACGCTGCACGCGAAATGTCCGGGAGTCGCTCATGTTGTTGTCCTTGTTCTTGGCGAGTGCGGTGCCGTGTCAGGCCACGATGCTGTTGGACAGGATGCCGATGCCTTCGATCTCGGCTGTGACGCGATCTCCCTTGAGCAGGAAGCGCGGCGGCGTCATCGCATAGCCGACCCCGGACGGAGTTCCGGTGGCGATCACGTCTCCGGGCTCCAGCGTGAGACCGCGCGTCAGATGTTCGATGATGGCTGGAATATCGAAGATCATGCGGCTGGTGCGGCTGTCCTGACGTATCTCACCATTGACCGTGCTGAAGATTCTGATGTCGGCAACATTCGGCAGGGCGGACGCATGGACCACAACCGGCCCGAACGGGCAGGAGCGATCGAGGCCCTTGCCTTTGAACCACTGGCCGTAACGGCGTTGCATGTCGCGGCCGGTGATATCGTTGATGATCGAATAGCCGAACACATGATCGAAGGCGTTCTGTGCGGAAATGTTGCTGCCAGGCTTGCCGATGATGACGGCGAGCTCGACCTCGTAATCGAGCTGTTCGGTGACATTGGCATGCTGCGGAATGGTTTCACCTGAAGCGATCACGGCGGTCGGCGGTTTGGTGAAGAATTCCGGCACGCTTGGCAGCGGGGCGGGCGCTTTGCCCTGCGCGCGCATGCCTTCGTCGATATGATCCTTGTAATTGCGGCCAACACAGAAAACGTTCTTCTTTGGCCGCGGGATCGGTGCCATCAGCGTCAGCGATGCCAGCGCAACAAGGTTCGCGGCGTTCGCGGTGGATGCGAGACCACGCACGATGGCGAGCCCCGCTTCGCCGGCTTCGGCGAGATCGCCGACATGGCGCGGCGCGGAGGCCTGGCCATCCGGCCACGCCTTCGTCAGATCGAGAACATTGTCATCGATCACGAGGCCGAGATGCGATCCGTCTGCGGCTGCAAAAGTCAGGAAGATCATGTGGTCGTCTCATTCTGTTCGGGGAGGTCAAATTCTTTCAGCGACGCCGCTGCCTGGTCGCGCAGCAAACGGACATGCCGTCGTGCGAGCATTTCCGCGCGGTCGGGATCGCGCTGCGCGATCGCGTCGATGATGTCGTGGTGCTCATGAAACGATTGCGAGCCGCGATTGAGACGCTCGATGAAGCGCAGTCCCGCCATTTTCAGATGGCCGAATGAGTCCCATGTTTTGCCGAGCAGGGCGTTGCCGCTCTCTTTGATCATCAGCGCATGAAAGGCGGTGTTGGCAGCGGCATATTCGGCGGGCCGTGCCAGCGCGCCGGCTTCATCGAAATCGGCGAACACGGCCCGCAGGCGGGGCGCGACATCATTCGCACCGTTGAGGGCGACTTCGCGCGCTGCCAGACCTTCCAGCATTTCTCGGATCGACAGCCATTCGAGATATTCCGGCAGCGATGTCGGCATCAGCCGTGCGCCGCGGCGCGGGCGAAACGTGATCAGCCCTTCCTGCTCGAGCCTGCGCATGGCCTCACGTACGGGCGTCCGGCTGACCCCGAGCTCTGCCGCAAGCTCCTCTTCGCGAAGCCGCAAGGGGGCCGTGAGGCCGGCCGCACGCACCCCCAGCCGAACTTTCAGGGCCGTATAGACTTCGTCTCTCAGATAGGGCCTGGCGGCGATCGGGCTGATGCTCATAAATTTTGTATATGTATACAAAATAGAGAAGTCTATGGTATTTCAATGTTGCGATGCAGCGATTGTACTGGATGTGAGTGATTTGGATGATCTGTAACTGGGCTGACAGATCTTTCGCCGGCCGCGGAGATGGCCGCTTTGCCGTCGTATCAGTATGGTCTCTGGCTTCTCGCTCGGTCCTGGGTTGATGGGGCCAAACGATTTGCCCGGAGCTTCCGATGAGCGACATAGTCGTCGACGATATCGTTGTTCTGCTGCCGCCCCTGCTGCAGTCGCTCGAGGCGCTGCAATTCGTTGCGCGCAATCTGCATCCGCCGACTTTCGGTGCCGTTATGGAAGCGGTGGGCGAGCCCGATCAGGCGCTCAAGGCGGTGCGGGCAGAGCTCAACGCATGGCCGGATGATTTTAGCGATCTGCGGGCACATCTCGATGCGGCGAGCGACGCGGCGCTGACAGCCTTTACCGGCTTGCGCGCGGCCCAGCAGCCCGGTGGCGATCTGCCGATGGTGTTTCGTGCATTGCGCCACGCCACGCGCGCGCAGGAATCGCTTTATGCCACGGTGGCGCGGCTGCCGCCTGTGAGTACGTTCTTTCTTCCGCCTGACATGCGCGAGAACACGGCACTGCTTGAACGACTGGCATTGCCTTCGGCAGAGAACACCGGCGTCATTCATGATGGCGAGCCCGGACGTCGCGGCGGTTTCTCGATGTATGTGCCGGAAACCTACAAGCCGGATCGTGCCTGGCCGCTGGTGATGGCGTTGCTTGGCGGCAGCGGCAACGGCCGGGCTTTCTTGTGGAGCTGGCTCGCCGATGCGCGCAGCTCTGGCGCGATCCTCATCGCGCCGACGGCGATCGGCAGCACCTGGGCGCTGATGGGCGACGATGCCGATACGCCGAATCTTTCGCGCATTCTCGATCTGGTGCAGTCGCGCTGGCATATCGATCCCGCGCAATTGCTGCTGACCGGCATGAGCGATGGCGGCACCTTCTGCTATGTCAGCGGCCTCCGCGCCGAGTCGCCCTTCACCCATCTGGCACCGGTGGCCTCCACCTTCCATCCGCTGATGGCGCAGTTCGCCGATGCAGATCGCCTGCGCGGCCTGCCGATCCATCTCGTCCATGGCCGTCTCGACTGGATGTTTCCGGTGCAGACTGCGCGCGAGGCACAGCAGGCGCTCACGATCGCCGGCGCCGACGTCACCTATCGCGAGATCGACGATCTCAGCCACTGCTATCCGCGCGAGGTCAATGCGGTGTTGCTGGCGTGGCTCGCACAACGTCCCGCTGCGTAACCAAACGCCGCAGTGTCGCTAAGTTCACAGGCTGGACTTCCACGTCCGCGATCGGTTCTTATATGGCGGGGGCTACCCATCCCGGACAAAGGAGATTTTGCATGCCTTCACTGACCGAGTGGAAAGTGCCCCCGGGCGTGCAGCCGCGTGCTGAGGATTACGGATTCGACCTCGAACAGGCGCTGGAGGCGGTGGTTGGGCTGCATTGCATCATCCCGGAAGATGCTTTTACGGCAGATACGCTCGGCACCGAGCGCGCCGGCAATGGCGTGCTGATCGGTGACGGTCTCATTCTCACCATCGGCTATCTCATCACCGAGGCCGAAACGATCTGGGTACATCTCGGCGACGGTCGCGTGGTGCAGGGCACGGCGCTGGGCGTCGATCAGGAAAGCGGTTTCGGACTCGTGCAGGCGCTCGGCGAGATCGACATTGCGCCGCTGCCGCTCGGTGAATCGGCGGGCGCGAAGATCGGCGATCGCGTGGTGGTCGGCGGCGTCGGCGGACGCACGCGGTCCGTGGCCGGCAAGATCGCCGCGACACAGGAATTCGCCGGCTATTGGGAATACCTGCTCGACGATGCGATTTTCACGCATCCGGCGCATCCGAACTGGGGCGGTGCCGCCCTGATCAATGCCAAGGGCGAGTTGATCGGCATTGGCTCGCTGCAGATCGAGCGCGAGCATGGCGGCAAGAACGAACATCTCAACATGGTCGTGCCGATCGACCTGCTGAAGCCGGTCCTCGACGATCTCAAGACCTATGGTCGTGCCAACAAGCCGCCGCGGCCGTGGCTCGGGCTGTATGCCGCCGAGGTCGAGGACAAGGTCGTCGTGGTCGGGATCGCCAGGAAGGGGCCCGCGGCTCGGGCCGAGCTCAAGACCGGCGACGTGATTCTTGCCGTCAACGGTGAGGAGGTATCCGATTCCGTCGAATTCTATCGCGCACTCTGGGCGCTCGGTCCGGCCGGTGTCGACGTGCCGCTGACGCTCTATCGCGGTGGCGATACATTCGATGTCGAATTGGTATCGACGGACCGCTCCAAGATGCTGAAAGCTCCCCGGCTGCACTAACGCCAGGATACACGCGACACAATCGCGGCCTTGTCCGTAGACATCAGGCGCACCGCAACATGTGCGGTGCGCGGCGTCTTGACGTGATCAGTGCGCGTGTCCGCCGCCGGCCGGTGCGGAAGCGCCGACGGCGTTGACGTCGAGTTCGATGTCCACCTTGCCGGCCTTCTCGAACTGTAGCTGCGCCTTCACCTTGTCGCCCTTGGCGAACGGCTTGGCGAGATCCATCAGCATCAGGTGATAGCCGCCGGGCTCGAGCTTCACGGTGGCGCCGGGCTTGATCTCGAGCCCCTCATTGAGCGGACGCATCTTCATCACGCCATCGGTCACGCTCATCTCATGCACTTCGATGCGGCTGCCGCCGGTGAATGTGCCCCCCAGGAGTTTGTCGCTGGTCTTGCCGCTGTTGGTGATGGTGAGATAGCCGCCGGCCACCTTGGCCGCGGGCGGTGTGGCACGCGTCCAGGGCGTCATGATCATCAGGTCGCCCGCATGAACCATGCCGGCCATCTGCGCCATTGCATCGTGTGGTGATGCCGCGGCAAGGCGAACGATCGGCGCCGGTGATTTCAGACTGTGCGGATCCTGCCCCGCAGCCGGGATCTGCGCCCAGTCTTCCGAGCCCTGCTCGCAGGTCTGCAGTGTCGGCACATACAGCGGTGCATCGGCCTTCAATGCGGCAGGCAGATAGGCCGAGAATACGAACTCGTCATAGAAGTCGTTGTCGAGCTTGCCGGTCCAGGTGATTTCCTTGACGCCTTCCGACGCCTTCATGCCGTGCATGAAATCGTAGGACTGCGCATAGGCGCCTTTCTTCACGGCGATGGTCCAGCCTGGCTTCGGCATCGGCTTCACTGCGATCATCCCTTCCGGAATCTGCACGGTGATTTTCGTCGTCGGCGAGGCGCCACAACCATGCGGTACGGCGAGCACTGCGCGATAGGAGCCGCCGACCGTGGCCGGGCCGCTCTGCACGAAGACATGGGCATAAGCAGGCGATGCCACTGCGCCCAGCGCAGTGAGAAGCAACAGCATGGAGCGGTTGATCATGGAACGTCCTTTCGTGGATTGAAGCATAGCGGAATTCATCATCTTCACCACCTCGCCTTGACGCCGGCATAGATGGCGCGGCCGGTGCCGGGCTCGAACAGCGGCGATGTCGCCGTGGCCTGATTGAGAATGCTGGCGGAGGCGATGTAGCGGGTATCGAGCACGTTGCGTGCTTCGATGTAGCCCGAATATGTGCCGCCATTGTCGACGCCGGCTTTCAGGCCGAGCAGCGCATAGGGTTCGGTCTTCAGCGTATTGGCGCTGTCGACATAGTAAGCTTCCGGCACCCATTCGAGATTCGGGCCGAGATAGAAGCCGTTGGCATGCTTGTAGAGCAATTCCGCGCGCAGATAGTGCCGCGGCGCGCCCGGTAGCAGGTTGTTGCCGAAAGTCGCGTCATTGTCGAAGCGGAAGTCGTTGAACGTATAGGCCATGTTGAGCCAGAGCTTGTCCGGCTGCGGACCCGCGTCGAACATGCCCTTGAAGACAGCGATACCGAGGCCGGCCTCGATGCCCTGATGGATGGTGCGATCCGCATTGGTGGCGTTGCAATTGCCGAAGGCGCTGTAAATGCATTGCAATTCGTCGGTGATGTTGGCGCGGTAACCCGTCAGTTCCCAGGTCAGGTCGGGACGTCGTCCGCGGGTGCCGATTTCATAGGTGGTCGCACGCTGTGGCCTGATGCTGGTGAAGGGAATCGTCGGGATGCCCGGGCCGTTCGAACTCTCGCCGAAGCTCGGGACTTCGGCACTGCGCGAGATATTCGCGTAAGCCTGCCAGGTCGGATCGATATTCCAGAGCAATCCGCCTTTCGGACTCCACAGGTTGAATTCGGTGGCGCCCGATTGGTCGCCATCGCTCAGGAAACGATCCTGCCGATTGCGCGTGGCGTAGAGAAACTGTGTGCCGCCAATCAATGCGACGGTGGGCAGCACATAGAGCGAGTTCTCGACATAGACCGACGTGTTCTTCGAGCGGTCGATCGAGGACGACGCCAGCGCGCCCTTCTGGCCCGCGACATTGACATACTGGTTATTGTCGATCCGGCCGTTGATGACATTCACGCCGGCGACGAACACGTTCCGATAGTCGCCGATATTGCGGTCGTCGGTCACTTTCGCGAAGCCGCCATAGTCCTGATAGCTGTAATCCAGATACTGGAAGATCGGGTGCATCAGGTGCCGATCGACGCCGAAGACGCCAAAGTCGATCGTGGTGTTGTCGAGCCGGATGGTGGTCTTGTTGGCGAGGCGCACCGTGTCGATGTTGCGCTGCTGGTCGCCGGTGAGATTGCCTGCTGCTGCGGTCGTCGGTGAGTTCAGCGCGCTGTCTTTGCTGACGGAGCCGGGAATGCGCTGCCGCACGCTGTTGGCATTGAGATAGAAGCGGGTCTCGAAGTCCGGCGAGAACTGGTAGCCGACATTGCCGCTGACGCGTGTTGCCTCGCCGTAGCTGTGATCGCGGAAGCCATCGGCGGATTGCGTCGAGGCCGTGATGAAACCGTCCCACGGACCATTGGCGCCGCCGGTGTTGGCTTGCAGGCGGCGGAAGCCGAAAGCACCCATGTCGACCGACGCGCCGTTCGGAAAAGGATCGCGGCCAGTGGGTGTCACGAAATTGATCGCGCCGCCGAGCGAATTGGCACCAAAGCGCAATGCGTTGCCGCCCTTGAGCACCTCGACATATTTATAGGCGGTCGGGTCGATCTCCTGGAAATCGCCATAGCCGTCGGCGGTGTTGATCGGGATGCCGTCCATATAGAGCTGCACGCCGCGCAGATGGAAATTGCGCGACAGACTCGATCCGCGGATCGACAGCCGGGTGTCGTCACCCCATTTCGGTTGCGCGAACACGCCCGGTACGTAGTCGAGGATGTCCTTGATGGTGTTCGACGGCGTCGATGTTCGCCACGCATCCGCCGTCACCAGCGCGACGCCGCCGGGCGTCTGCTGGATCTCGCGGAGTGCCTGCTGCGCAGTGAGCACTGTGAGCGCGCCCGGCACGCTCGGCGCCTGGGCGTCGACGCGAGCTGGTGTGGCCGCAGGGGTGCTGCGGGCCGTACGGGCGTTTGGCGCCGCGTTGCGTGGCTTGCGCGCGGCTGCAGCGCGCTGCTGCGCGGGTGCGTCGACGGTAACCGCCGGAAGCGATGTTGAAAGGGCCGATTGGGCCGACACCGCGCTGGGAACGAGCGCGGCCGCGGATGCGAGCAGGACGCTGCGCAGCCGCATGGAAACGGATAGCATGGGGAAAACTCCACCGGGATTGAACTGAGCAACGCGCGCGCTTATGCGCGGCGTCTGACGGCGTGGAACGTCAGCTCAGGTGCGGTGGCGCGCGGGCCCGGTGGTCGGAGGTTGCGGCGGTCGCAACGATGCGATCGTCGAGGGCGGCAACGGGAGCGATCGCGATGGCGATGCGCGAGACGAGGAAAGTCGCGGAGGCAGGCGGAGCGCCGGGCGCATGGGTGCCGACGCAAATCGGGCAATGCACCGCCGGAGCGCCTGACGTCTTGCCGGCGTCGTCAGGGGATGCGGCAAGGTCAGGATGGGTGAGGCAGAGCTCGAAGCCTGCGGCCTGCGCGGTCGGCGAGATCGCGGCGAGCAACAGGCTCGACAGCACGACATTGAGCACAAGCGCATAGGCAGCGGCCAAAGATGCCACGGCCCCAAACCAGCGTTTGCGCGAAACATGTGTCACGGGAACGATCCTCGCCTCCCGATTAACACGGGGGCGGAACCTGTCAAAGCCGTTCGTGGAGCGAAGTTACCCGAAATCTAGAGAACGACGATGCCGGAATGCTTGGCCTTGTCGTCGGGTTCGACATGGATGGTGATCAGAGCCTCGCCGATCTCCTGGCGGATCGCGGTCTCGAGCTTGTCGCAAATGTCGTGCGCGGCGCTCACGGTGGTCGATCCTGCCACCACCAGATGGAAATCGATAAAGGTCATGCTGCCGGCGCGGCGGGTGCGCAGGTCGTGCGCCTCGATGGCGCCGTCGGCATGGGCCGATATGGTCTGCTTGATGCTCGCGAGCATGGCTGGCGGGATGGCCTCATCCATCAATCCGCTGAGCGACTCCTTCATCAGGCCCCAACCGGCCCACAGGATGTTGAGCGCGACGAGCGCCGCAAGGATGGGATCGAGAATGGCGATGCCCGACAGTGCCGCTACTCCGACGCCGCCGAGAACACCGATTGAAGAATATACGTCGGACAGCAAATGGCGGCCGTCTGCTGCCAGGGCAGGCGAGCGGTGGATGCGACCTTGCCTGATCAGCACCCATGCCCAACCTGCATTGATGATGCTCGCCGCTGCGTTGACGAGCAGCCCGAGCCAGGGCGCTTCGACGAGGCGGGGTGTCAGATAGCTTTGATAGGCTTCGCGCAGGATCAGGATCGCGGCGAGCACGATCAGTACGCCTTCGAGCACGGCCGAGAAATATTCAGCCTTGTGGTGCCCGTAGGGATGATCGTCGTCTGCCGGTTTCGCGCTCAGCGTGGTCGCAAGCAAAACGACGATGGCCGTCACGACATTGACGATGCTTTCAATCGCATCGGACAGCAGTGCGACGCTGCCGGTCAGATGATAGGCAGCGTATTTCATACCGAGGACCAGCAGGCCAACGGCAATGCTGCCTTGCGCAAGACTGCGAACGCTTGTCATCTGAAAATCTCGTTGGGGTAACGCGAAGTCTCACGCGGCTGTGTGCTCTAATATGCCGATCACAACGATGCAAGCCGTGAAATCCAGCTGCAAGTGCTTCGCATTATAAGGCGCGTGGACTTCATCGAGCACGTCGTCCTTCCAATGGACATGGTATCGATCCCGTCATGCGCGTGGCATTTGTAGCGGTCGTCCGCGCATTGATAGTTGCGGGACGACGTCGTGTTGAATCGCGTTGTCCTGGCGCGGTCCTCAATGCTGTCGGCCTCAGGCCTCAACAGGGCCGGTGAGACCCATGGTGGAGCGCTTCGGCCCGCATGGGCGGCCATCGCTGCTGCGGTTCCGTGGGAAAGCCCGTGCTGCGCGCTCGCCGACCCTCAAAGGCGATTGATCAACCTGAGGTTATTCGTGAGCCTGCGCGGCTGTGGCGCGATCACCACAGCGGCGCGCAAAGTGCAGTCCAGAGCTGTTCCATGAGCGAAATGACACGCTGTTGAGCCTGATTTGATCGCTCAGCCCTGTATGAGGTGCGGGTCGTCCGGGTTGGACGCGTTGCAGCAAGGGTTGGGAATGACAGGTTTTGGTGGATCACGCGGGCTGCGCCTTCTGGCGCTTTTGATGTTGCCCGCTGTGTTGGCAGGATGTGCAAGCAGCGGGGGGATGATGTCGTCCACCGGCTTTGGCGGTCCGTCCGCCAGCTATGCCGAGTTGAATGACGGCGGGCACACGCTGCCGGCCATCGACGTCTCCGGAATCGATTCGGCGATGCTGCGTCAGCGCGTCGCTTACCGCACCAAGGAGCCCGCAGGCACCATCGTGGTCGATACGGCCGCACGGCATCTCTATCTCGTGGAAGGCGACGGCAAGGCGATGCGCTATGGCATCGGCGTCGGCAAGGCCGGCCTCGCTTTCGCCGGCGCTGCGGTGATCAAGCGCAAGGCCGAGTGGCCGCACTGGAGCCCGACGGAAAACATGATGAACCGCGAACCGGCGCGCTACCGCAAGATGGCGGGCGGCATGGAGGGCGGTATCGATAATCCGCTCGGGCCGCGCGCGATGTATCTCTACCAGGGCGACCGCGACACCATGTTCCGCATTCACGGCACCACCGAGCCCGAGACCATCGGCCATGCCGTCTCAAGCGGCTGCATCCGACTGATGAACCAGGATGTCGTCGATCTCTATAACCGCGTGAAGATCGGCAGTCGCGTCGTCGTGATCCAGGGTGGCCGCGCCGAGTCCTGAGACGCATCTTCGACCGAGAATTCAAAACGCCGGGTGTCTCTGATACCCGGCGTTTTGCGTTCGGCGCTGCGAATTTTGCCGTAGCCGGTTTCGTTGCACCGTCTTATGGTGCATCCTGAATTCAATACATCTTTTGATTGTTTTTTGAGCGACCGCGAGGCCCAGATGTCTTTTCGCGAAGATAATAGCGCGTATGAGGGTTGGCTGCGTGGCCAGTGCGACGTCGTGGAAAAGGACCTCAGGCTCAAGCACCGACTGATGCGCGAGGACTCCTTCGTCTTTTTGCGTGGCACGTATTTTCGGTGGGCAAGGAAGATCGAAGACCTCTGCCCGACATTATGCGATGCGCCGCATGTCCTCTGCGTCGGGGACGTGCATCTCGAGAATTACGGGACCTGGCGCGATGCCGAAGGGCGTCTCGTATGGGGCATCAACGATTTCGATGAGGCGGCGAAGATGCCGTATCTGTTCGATCTCGTTCGGCTTGCGACCAGCGCGCTGCTTGCGCCGGGCATGAGACTTGGGAGAGCGGCAATCTCGCGTGCCATTCTCGCCGGCTACCGCAAGGGTCTGGCCGATCCCCATCCGGCTTTATTGGATCAACGCGAATTCTGGATGCGGCCCTATGCCGTTCGCGCACGCAAGAAGCCGGCGAAGTTCTGGAACGAGGTGAAGAAGTATCCGACCGCCAAGCCGCCTGCAAAGGTCGTCCAGGCACTGAAAAAGTCGCTGAAGGGCGCAACGATCGAGAGATTTGGCAGCCGTGTCGCGGGCACCGGCGGCCTCGGCCGGCCACGATACGTGGCCGTCGCCACTGCTGAAGGTGGTTTCTGCCTGAGGGAGGCAAAGGCGCTCGTCCCTTCGGCCTGGCTGTGGGCGCATGGGTCAAAATCCAGAGTCTCGCATCTTCACGCCCTGGCGTTTGGACGCTATCGCGCGCCGGATCCGTTTCTGACCATTGACGGCAAGTTCGTGATCCGCCGGCTGGCGCCGGATTCCCGCAAGATTGAACTCGGCAAGAGTCCGGGCGCCGAGCTGGCCAAACTGACCACGCAGCTATTGAACGCGATGGGGCAGGATCTCGCTGCCATTCACGTCGCGAGCAAGATCGGCGCAAAAGCGCTGCGCGCCGATCTCAGGAAGCGCCCTCCGGGATGGCTCGGAAAAGCCGCCAAGACCATGTCGGAACTGGTGGAGAGCGACTACCGCGCCTGGAAGAAGAAATGACGCGCGGCAGTCGCTCCGATCTCACACAAGCCCGCCATTGGCGCGCAGCACCTGGGCGTTGATCCAGCCGCCTTCAGGGCCGACCAGGAAAGCAACGGCATTGGCGATGTCTTCGGGGGTGCCGAGACGCTCCATTGGTGTCGCCTTGGCGAAACGCTCGATCAGTTCGGGCGACTTGCCATTGAGGAACAGGTCGGTTGCGGTCGGGCCGGGTGCGATGGCGTTCACAGTAATCGAGCGGCCACGCATCTCTTTGGCCATGATGCCCGTCATGGTTTCGACCGCAGCTTTGGTGGCGGCATAGACGCCGTAGCTCTCGAGCTTGGTGCCGACGACGCCCGTCGAGAAGTTCACGACCCGACCGCCGTCGCGCAGCCGCTTCGCCGCCTCGCGCATGGTGTTGAACGTGCCTTTCAGATTGACCGCGATCTGCTGGTCGAACGATGCGTCGTCGGCGTCGGCGAATTTCGCGAGCTTCATGATGCCGGCATTGTTGATCAGCACGTCGATGCCGCCAAAGGCGGTCTCCGCTGCATCGAACATCCCGCGCACAGCGGCGGGATCGCTGACATCGGCCTTGGCGGTCAGCGCGCGGCCACCCGCGGCTTCGATCTTTTGTGCGACAGCCTCGGCCAGCGCGGCATTGCCGGAGTAATTGACGATGACCGTGAAGCCGTCGCGGCCCAGCCGCTCGGCGATGGCTGCACCGATGCCGCGGGATGCGCCCGTCACGATGGCTACCTTGCTGGATTGGTTGGTCATTTCGCTTCTCCTCGATAAGACGGCCGACTGGCAGCGCCGTTCTGATGGGAGAAACTTAGGCCATTCCATTTTCCGGATAATGATGCATTATCTGGCATCACAATCCGGATTTAGCGAACAAAGAGATGGACCGTTTCGAGACGATGCGGGTGTTTACCCGGGTGGTGGAGCGGCGCAGCTTTACGGCGGCAGCCGAAGATCTAGGTCTGCCGCGGTCGACCGTCACCGACGCCGTGAAGCAGATCGAGGCGCGGCTCGGCGTGCGACTGCTCGAGCGCACAACGCGGCTGGTGCGACCGACGCTGGACGGCGAGGCCTATCACCAGCGTTGCCTGACGCTGATTGCCGATCTTGAAGACGCCGAAAGCGCGTTCTGCGGGGCCAAGCCCAAGGGGCCATTGCGGGTGGATATGAACGGCACGCTGGCGCGCAATTTCGTGCTGCCGCATCTGCCGGACTTTCTCGCCGAATATCCTGATATCCAGCTCTATCTCAGCGAGGGCGACCGGCTGGTCGATCTGATCCGCGAGGGCATCGACTGCGTGGTGCGTGTCGGCGAGCTCCGCGACAGCGATATGGTGGCGCGCCTGCTGACCATGATGGACGAAGTCACCTGCGCCGCGCCGTCCTATCTAGCGCGCATGGGCATGCCTTTGTCCATTGATGTGCTCGAAGGCCATCGCATGGTCGGCTATCACTCCTCGGCGACGGGCGCGGTGCTGCCGCTGGAATTTCAGGACAGCGGCGCGCTGCGTCTTGTCTCCTTGCGGGTGGCGATCACGGTGAACAGCGCGGAAAATTACGTGGCCATGGCGAAACTCGGCTTCGGCCTGGTGCAGGTGCCGCACTATCGGATCAAGGGCGAACTCGCCGATGGCACGCTGGTCGAGGTGCTGCCGCAACATCCGCCGACGCCGTCGCCCGTGTCGCTGCTCTATCCGCGCAATCGCCAGCTCTCGCCGCGGGTGCGTGTGTTCATGGACTGGCTGACGCGTGCTTTCGCGCGCGACCTGATCTAGGCAAACCTGTGATGGCCCCTGTTTTTCGCTTCGCGCCCAGCCCCAACGGCTATCTGCATCTCGGCCATGCCTATTCGGCGCTGCTGAATTTCGATCTGGCGCGTGAGGCCGGTGGCCGGTTGCTGCTGCGGATCGAGGATATCGATGCCACGCGCTGCCGGCCGGAATTCGAGGCGGCGATCTACGAGGATCTTGCCTGGCTCGGCATCGCCTGGGAGATGCCGGTACGGCGACAGTCGCAGCATTTCGCCGACTACCGCGCCGCGACCGAGCGGCTCGCCGCCATGGGACTGCTCTATCCGAGCTTCGAGAGCCGCACCGAGATCGCGCGCATGATCGCGGCCGAAGAAGCGAAAGGCTCATGGCCGCGCGATCCCGATGGTGCGCCTCTCTATCCAGGCATTGCCAGATCGTTGTCGCCGCAGGCTGTCGCCGAACTCAAACAGGCGGATACGCCGATGGCGTTGCGGCTCGATATGACCAAAGCCATTGCTGCCAGCGGTTCACTGACGTGGACCGATCAGGGCGCAGGCCCGTGTGGCGAGACCGGAGCCGTTGTCGCGCAGCCAGGTGCGTGGGGCGATGTAATTCTGGCCCGCAAGGAAACGCCGACCAGCTATCATCTCTCGGTCGTGATCGACGATGCGCTGCAGGGGGTGACCCATGTGGTGCGCGGCCAGGATCTGTTCTGGTCGACCAGCGTGCACCGGCTGTTGCAGCAACTGCTCGGCCTGCCGCAACCGGTCTATCGGCATCATTTGCTCGTGCGCGATGGCACCGGTGCCAAACTGTCGAAGTCGACCGGCTCGACCAGCCTGCGTGAATTGCGAACCCAGGGCGCTACACCAGCGGATATCCGCCGCACGGTCGGGCTGCCTGACCCGTCTGCCGCAAGTTAGCCGCAAGCGCGCCGCGAGAAATTCGCAAGCTGGACGAGGCCCGCGGCGTGACTCCGCGCGCCTCGCCGTGGCATGGTGCCGCCGGGACGGGTGGGCATCATATGGCGCTGACATCGCGCTCTCCGCGCAAGATGCGGACGCGCACCAAGCAAACGCTGAAAAAACGCGTGGCCAAGAAGCGTGCGGTGAAGAAGCCTGCATCGAAGCCGCGCGCCAAGCGCATGTCCCCGCGTGCCGATACGATGGTGGAAACCGCGCTGGCGGTGTTTGCCCATGAGGTGCGCACGCCGCTGACCGGCATTCTTGCGGTCAGTGATCTGCTGGCCACCTCCGATCTCGACGAGCGTGAGCGGCGCTGGGTCGAGACGATCAAGGCTGGCGCCGAACATCTGGCGGGTCTCGCGACATTGTTCGTCGATGCGGCGCGCAGCAACAAATCCAGATTCGAATTGCGGCAGGATTTCTTCGATCTGCGCGCGCTTGCCCGCAACATTGGCGACTCGCTCGCAGGCCGCGCGGCTGCCAAGGGACTGCTGTCGCGGGTCGTGATCTCCGACAGACTGCCGGTGTTCGTGATCGGCGATCCCGTGCGGCTGCGCGCGGCGCTGGAAAATCTGATCGACAATGCGGTGAAATTTACCGAGCAGGGCAATGTGGCGCTGAAGGTCTCGCCTGTGCGCATGGCGGGCAAGGTCGGCGTATCCTTCACCGTCTCCGATAGTGGCATCGGCCTCACGCTGGCCGAGATCAAGCGGCTGTTCAAACCGTTCTCGCAGGCCAATGTCTCGATCGCGTCGCGTTTTGGCGGTGCGGGCCTTGGCCTGTCGTCGGTGAAGCAACTCGCCCGCGCCATGGGTGGCGACATCACTGTGGCGCAGAGCCGCGGTGGTGGGACAGTGTTCACGCTGACGGTCGGCCTCGACAAGACGAGTGGTCCGATCGCCATCATGTCGAGCGCCGATGATGCTGCTTTTGCGCCGGGAGACGCGCTGCGGGTGCTGAGCGTTGAGGACAATCCGTTTGGTCGCGTCGTGCTCAATGCCATTCTCACCGAACTCGGCCATCAGGCCGAGTTCATCGGTCGTGGCGAAGCAGCGGCGGAGCGCGTCGCGCAGGGCACGTTCGATGCGGTGCTCATGGACATGGTGCTGCCGGGTATCGACGGCGTCGAGGCGATCCGGCAGATCCGTGCGCTGAGGGCGCCGCATGGCCGCGTCGCGATCATTGGCGTGTCCGGTCGCAGTGAAGACGAAGCCGCGTCGCGTCAGGCGGGCGCCGACGCGTTCCTGATCAAACCGGTGTCTCCGCGGGCGCTAGCGACTGCGCTGCTTGAAGCGAGACGCCGTGGGGCAACCGCGACTTGATGATGGCGGCATTGAGTTCGCCGCCGAACACGAAGATCGCCGCAATAAAGTACAGAAACACCAGCGCGATGATCACCGACGCCAGGCCGGCATACATCGTCACGTAGTTGTTGGCGAAGCGCGCCAGATAAAGACCGAAGCCGATACCTGAGGCCAGCGACGCCAGCATCGTGAAGATGATGCCCGGCAGGATCTGACTGAAGGTGCGGCGGCCTGCCGGCAGCCACACATGCAGGATGAATAATGCGATCACCATGGCGACGATGGTGATGCCGTAACGCGCCACCGTCAGCAGCCGCTCGTTGTTCTCCACCATCAGCGGCACATAGCGCCGTACGATTTCCAGCATCAGCGGGCCGAGCACGATCAGGAACGCCATGGCCAGCGCGGTGACGGCAGCGACCAGCGTGTAGCCGATCGACTCCAGCCGCAGCCAGTACCAGCGCCGCAGCTCGATCACCGAGTATGCGCGGTTCAGGGCAACGCGCAGGCTCTCGACGCCGTTGGAGGCGAAATACACTGCGAGCACGAGACCAATGGTCAGCGCATCGCCGCGGGTGGTGGTCAGCACGTCGTGGATCTGCGAGGACAGGGCGCCGGCCACCTGATCGGGCCAGACCTCCAGCAGCAGGCCGACGGCCTGATCGGCGAGATTCTTGGAGCCGAAAAAGCCGGCCAGCGAGGCCAGCACGATCAGGAACGGAAACAGCGCCATCAGGGTGGAGAGGGCGATATGGCTGGCGATCGCCCAGCCGTCATCGGCAAGAAACGTATAGAAGGCGTCCATCACGACATCGTAGACGGTGCGTATCTGCCCCACGTGCCACCTGGTTCGGGATCGGCCCGGCAAATCACCGGCCCTCATGTTAGCTTCTGATATCTAACGCGAAAAAGCCAGATCGTTGCATTACGGCGCGCGCGTGACCGCTGTGCCATTTTGACGGTCGGCGATAGCGCAGCCTGTGGCGCAGTGTTATGTAGCTGATATGACGTCAACGCTCAGCAATATTATCCTCCCCATCGCGGTCGGCGCCGTTGCGCTGGTCCTGCTGCTTGGCCTGTTCAACATGATGCGCGGCGGCTCGCCGGATCGCTCGCAGAAGCTGATGCGGTGGCGCGTGGTGCTGCAATTCGTCGCCATTATCCTCACCATGGCCACCGTCTGGGCGATGGGCCGCTGACGCAAATTCCTTAACTGGCGCTGGATCAATTCGATGGTCGTTCTCAACCGCATCTACACCCGCACTGGCGATGACGGCACGACAGCTCTCGGCACCGGCGAGCGTCGACCGAAATACGATCTCCGCGTCAGCGCCTATGGAACCGTGGATGAGACCAATGCCGCGATCGGCGTGGTGCGATTGCATCTCGCCCATGCGCGGTCCCTGGATGCGATGCTCGGGCTGATCCAGAACGATCTGTTCGATCTCGGGGCCGATCTCGCGGTTCCGCAGCGCGAGGGCAAGGCCGAGCGGCTGCGCCTGCTGGCGAGTCAGGTCGAGCGGTTGGAGAACGATATTGACATGCTCAACGCGCCGCTGGCCGATCTGACCTCGTTTGTTTTGCCTGGCGGAACTCCAGCCGCCGCTCACCTTCATGTCGCCCGTACGATCTGCCGTCGTGCGGAACGGATCATAGTGGAACTCGCCGCCCAGCCCGATGAGCCGGTCTCGGACGCTGGTATCCAGTATATGAACCGGCTGTCGGACTTCCTCTTCGTCGCCAGCCGCTCGCAGAACGACAATGGCGCCGGCGATGTGCTCTGGGTGCCCGGCCAGAACCGGTAATTTCGGCTAAATCGGCTGGCCTAGAGATACTCGATTTTAGGGTCTGGCGCGTTGACCCCGTGTGGCAGGGGCTTTAGGTTCCGCGCCCAAGCTTCCGAGCAAGCTCTGAAACAATAAAACTCACACGAAAGAGGATCGATGAAGGTTCTGGTCGCGGTCAAACGGGTGGTCGATTACAACGTCAAGGTTCGCGTCAAGAGCGACGGATCGGGCGTCGAACTGTCCAACGTCAAGATGTCGATGAATCCGTTCGACGAAATCGCTGTCGAGGAAGCCCTGCGCCTGAAAGAGGCCGGCAAGGCAACCGAGGTGGTCGTGGTCTCGATCGGTCCCGCACAGGCGTCCGAAACCCTCCGCACCGGCCTCGCGATGGGCGCGGACCGTGGCATCCTCGTCAAGGTTGAAGGCACCGTGGAGCCGCTCGCCGTGGCGAAGATCCTCAAGGCCGTCGCCGATGAGGAAAAGCCCGGCCTGGTGATCCTCGGCAAGCAGGCGATCGACGACGACGCCAACCAGACCGGCCAGATGCTGGCTGCGCTGCTCGGCTGGCCGCAGGCGACCTTCGCCAACAAGCTGGTTGTTGAAGGCGACGACGTCACCGTGACCCGTGAAGTCGATGGCGGTCTGCAGACCGTCAAGCTCAAGGGACCGGCGATCGTGACTACCGACCTTCGTCTGAACGAGCCGCGCTACGCCTCGCTGCCGAACATCATGAAGGCAAAGAAGAAGCCGATCGACGAGAAGACCGCCGATGGTTACGGCGTCGATATCTCTCCGCGTCTCGAGATCATCAAGACCAGCGAACCGGGCGGCCGCAAGGCCGGCGTCAAGGTCAAGGACGTCGCCGAACTGGTATCGAAACTCAAGACTGAAGCCGGGGTGCTCTAATGCCGACATTGCTGCTTGCCGATCACGACAACGCCACCCTGAAGGATTCCACCAACAAGGCGCTCACCGCTGCCACCCAGATCGGCGGCGAGGTGCACATCCTCGTTGCCGGCCAGAATGCGAAGCCGGCCGCGGAAGCTGCCGCCAAGCTGCAGGGCGTCACCAAGGTACTGCTCGCCGACGACGCCTCTTATGCCCATGATCTTGCCGAGCCGCTGGCCGCGCTGATCGTGTCGCTGGCGCCCGCCTATGACGTGCTGATCGCCGCTGCGACCACGCGCTCGAAGAATGTGATGCCGCGCGTCGCCGCCTTGCTCGACGTGATGCAGGTGTCGGAAATCACCAAGGTGATTGCGCCCGACACCTATGAGCGTCCGATCTACGCCGGTAACGCGATCCAGACCGTGAAGTCCAAGGACGCCAAGAAGGTCATTACGGTGCGTACCTCGACCTTCGGTGCAGCCGGTGAAGGCGGCAGCGCGGCGGTGGAAGACGCCAAGACGGCCGAGAATCCGGGTTTGTCGACCTTCGTCGGCGAGGACATGGCCAAGAGCGATCGTCCGGAACTGACCTCGGCGAAGATCATCGTGTCCGGTGGCCGTGCCATGCAGAGCCGCGAGAACTTTGCCAAATACATCGAGCCGCTCGCCGACAAGCTCGGCGCCGGTGTCGGCGCCTCGCGCGCCGCGGTGGATGCCGGTTATGCCCCGAACGACTGGCAGGTCGGCCAGACCGGCAAGGTCGTGGCTCCGGAGCTGTATATTGCCATCGGCATTTCCGGCGCGATCCAGCATCTCGCCGGCATGAAGGACTCCAAGGTGATCGTCGCGATCAACAAGGACGAAGACGCGCCGATCTTCCAGGTCGCCGATTACGGCCTGGTCGCCGACCTCTACCAGGCCGTGCCGGAGCTGACCGAAGCACTCGGCAAGTAGAGGTCCGGCGGGCAAGGATTTGGCAAATAAGGCCTTGCTGAATTAGGGCTTTGCGCCTCAATTAACGACATCGGCCGGAGTGACTGACTCCGGCCGATATTTTATGTAAAGATAGCTTTCCGAACGCGGCATGCGCGGGCGGCGTGTTCCCAGAGATGACAAGCAAGATGGCGGTTATGATCAAGAAAGTCGGCGTGATCGGCTCGGGCCAGATGGGCAATGGCATTGCGCATGTGGCTGCATTGGGCGGCCTCGAAGTTGTGCTGAACGATGTCTCTGCCGACCGCCTGAAGTCTGCCATGGCGACGATCAACGGCAACCTGTCGCGTCAGGTGTCGAAGAAGGTCATCACCGAGGATGCACGCAAGGCCGCGCTGGATCGCATCACCTCGTCGGACACGATGGACGGCCTTGCCGATTGCGATCTCGTGATCGAATCCGCTGTCGAGAAGGAAGAGATCAAGCGCAAGATCTTCCACGATCTCTGCGCCGTGTTGAAGCCGGAGGCAATCATCGCCTCCAACACATCGTCGATCTCGATCACGCGCCTCGCCGCGTCGACCGACCGTCCCGAGAAATTCATCGGCATTCACTTCATGAATCCGGTGCCGTTGATGGAGCTGGTCGAACTGATCCGCGGCATTGCCACCGATGACGCGACCTTCGATGCGTCCAAGGACTTCGTCACGAGGCTCGGCAAGCAGATCGCCGTCTCGGAAGATTTCCCGGCCTTCATCGTCAACCGCATTCTGTTGCCGATGATCAACGAGGCGATCTACACGCTGTATGAAGGCGTCGGCAATGTCGAAGCCATCGATGCTGCGATGAAGCTCGGTGCGCATCACCCGATGGGCCCGCTCGAACTCGCCGACTTCATCGGCCTCGATACGTGCCTGTCGATCATGCAGGTGCTGCATGAAGGCCTTGCCGACTCCAAGTATCGGCCGTGCCCGCTGCTAGTGAAATATGTCGAAGCCGGCTGGCTCGGTCGCAAGACCCAGCGCGGTTTCTACGACTACCGCGGCGAGAAGCCGATCCCGACGCGTTAAGGCGAAGCGCTCGTCTTTTTTAAGATAGAACGCTGTCATTGCCTGGCTTGACCCGACAATCCACCTTTACGCATGCAAGGAAGAAGGATGGATCCGCGGGTCATCCAGCGAAGCTTGCTTCGCGCTGCCCGCAGATGACGATGGTGTGTGTGGTTGGCCTCGCGACCAAGTTAAATCAACATTCGCATCAGCTTCGTCACCGCCGGCAGCATCCCGACGATCATCGCCATGCCCATGCCGACTCCGCACAGATGCGCCATCAATGTCTCGCGCTGCGTAATCATGTCACGTACTGCGCCACGCCGTTGCCGAACGACCAGTTCTCGGGCAGCACTTCGACGAGGTTGATGAAGACGTCTTCGGGCCGCAGGCCCGGTCTGTCAGTCAACTTCTCGACGATCCGTTTGTAGAGCGCCTGCTTCTGCTCTCGCGGACGAGTGTTACTCACCGTCAACTGGATGATGACCAGATCATCGGTCCGGCGAATGCCGAGATAATTCGGATCATAGATGAAAGTGCCATCCTCGTGCTCCGAGATGGTGACGAACCGGTCGCCCTCCGGGACGTTGAAGGTCTCGCGCAGCGCCTGATAGACGCCTTCGGCGATCACCTCCCGATAGGCGGCGGGCTTGCCCTTCTTCAGTGAAATGCGAACCAGCGGCATGGTGGTCTCCTGTCGTTCAAATCCGATGCAACAAACCTAATCCCATATTGATCATTGGAAAATCGTATGAAATAATATTTCAATGATGTCATATTGAAATGATTGGCCGATGAAAGCGCTCGATATCGAGGCCGTGCAGGCCTTCGTGCTGGTGGCCGATCTCACCAGCTTCACCCGCGCAGCCGAGGCGATGGGAAGCACGCAGTCGGCGATCAGCCTGAAGATCAAGCGGCTGGAAAGCGGGCTGGGCAAGCGCCTGCTGGAGCGAACGCCGCGGCTGGTGCGCCTGTCGGCGGAGGGGGCGGCTTTTCTGGCCTCCGCGCGAAATCTCGTCGCGGCGCATCAGTCGGCCATTGGCTCATTCGCTGCGGAGCGGCGGCGTCTGGTGGTGGGGATCAGCCATCATCTCGTCGGCGCCGATCTCGCCGACGTATTGAAACGCATGAGCGCGACCGATCCGTCGCTGGTGATCGAATTGCGGATCGAGTCATCGCGGGTCCTGCTGTCGGCCTATGACGCTGGCGATCTCGACGCGGCGATCGTGTTGCGGATCGACAGGCGACGTGGTGACGGCGAGGTCTTGATGGAAGAACCATTTGGCTGGATGGGCACGCTGGATTTTCGGCACGCGCCCGGTGAGCCGCTGCGACTCGCGGCGCAGTCCGCGCCATGTACGGTCCGTTCGGCGGCGATTGCGGCACTCGATGGGGCTGGCATTCCGTGGACCGAAGCCTTCGTTGGCGGCGGCGTTGCGACCATCGGCGCGGCGATTTCCGCCGGTCTCGCCGTTGGTGCGCTGGTCCGCCGTGTTGCTCCCGCCGGCAGCATCGATCTCGGCCCGCGCCTCGGTCTGCCGAAATTGCAGGATGCCGAGACGATGCTGCATTCCAGCCTCACCGATGCGCGGGCGCGCGGCGCGCTGCGCACGCTGGGTGCGGCATTTCGGGCGAATGCCGGCTGATTGTTGCGCGAGGTCAACATTCGTTAACCCCGCACCGCTATACCGGCGGTACGACGTTACGGAGTGTTTTTGATGGATATGGCCTTGGTTGCCAGCGCGCTTGCCATGAAGGCAGCGGGAACGCAGCAGCAGATTTCGACCTCGATCATGAAGTCGAATGCCGACATGGAAAAGAACACTGTGCTCACGCTGCTCGGTGGCGCACAGCAGGCCTCCCAGGCCAATCTCGGCGCGGGCGTCGGCGGCAATCTCGATATCGCCGCTTAAGGCGCTGTCGAACCTGGCTGTTCGCCACTGGACGCAGCAGTCAGTGTCGCGCGAAAATGGCTCGGCGGCGCGCCAATGATGCGCTTGAAGGCGCGGCTGAACGCGGCTTCCGATTCATAGCCAAGCCGACGTGCGACGACCGCGATCTTCAGGCGGTCGCGAACGAGCCACTGCTTTGCTTCCTGCATCCGCAATTGCGCGACGTAACGCGCCGGTGTCTGGCCGACGACATTGGCGAAGCGCAATGCAAATGCCGAGCGTGACGCATGCATGACGTTCGCCAGCGCCTCAACGGTCCAATCCCTGGTCGGATCGCGATGGATCGCGGCGAGAACCCGCCCGATACCGGGATCGCGCGCTGCTGCGACCCAACCGGCAGAGCCGCAGCCCTTCTCCACCCAGTTGCGGATCAGTGCAGCGGCGACAACATCGGCCAGCCGCGTCAGCATGCCGCCGGCACCGACGCGATCCAGCGCCAGTTCGGATGTCATGGCCTCAAGCAGATGCGGGATGGCGGGCTCGTCGGTGGCAAGTTCGTGCATCTGCATCAGTTCAGGCATCATCAGCAGTAACGGATGCTGGCTGTCGAGGTTGAAGGTCATGCCGGCGCCGAACAGCACGGTTTCTTCGCCATTTCTGTTGCCGCCGCTGCAGGTGTCGAGGATGCCGCAGCACACCGGCTCGAACTGGCAATTCTCAACCGGTGCCGGGAAGGCATCGGGTGAACTCGCCAGCGCGTGTTCCGCGCCGCGCGGCAGCAAGACGGCATCGCCTGGTTCAAGGCGGACCCACGCGTTATCCAGAGTTCGCAGCCAGCAGCCGCGCTCGGCGACGAAGTGGAATTGCGCCTTCGGCCGTGCCGGGAATACCAGCCCCCATGGCTCGGTCATGCGGCAGCGGACGTAATCGACGCCCTCAATCTTCAAGCCCCGGAGCATTTCAGTCAGGGGGTGAGTGGCGACAGGTGTGGACGAATGATCAAGCATTGAGGGTTTTCTAGCATGGAAACTCCAGGGGGTCACCTCCATCTCCGGGGTCCCTGCTGGAGACTGCCATGACTGATTCCGCCACTGCCGCACTTGATGCCGATGTTTCTCCAATAACCAATGAGCGGACGAACGCAGCCTGGGCGGCTGTTGTCTCCTTGATGCTTGGCGCGTTCAGCCAGGTCACGGCTGAATTCCTGCCCGCCAGCCTGCTCACGCCGATCGCCACGGATCTCGGGGTCTCGGTTGGCGCTGCCGGGCAGGTGGTGACGGCGACCTCCCTTGTCGGGATCATCGCCGGACTTGCGACGGCCATTGTGACACGCGCCATGGATCGCCGCGTCGTCCTGTGGTCGCTCACGGTGCTGCTGATCGTGTCCAATCTGCTGTCGGCTACCGCGAGCAATCTTCCAATCCTGTTGCTTGCCCGCGTGCTGCTCGGCATCAGCCTCAGCGGTTTTTGGGCAATGGCAACGGCCACCGCGATGCGGCTTGTTCCGGCGGAGGCGCTGCCGCGCGCGATCTCGCTGATTTTCAGTGGCGTTTCGATCGCCACCGTCAGCGCTGCGCCCATCGGTGCATATCTTGGAGATCTGTGGGGCTGGCGGAACGTGTTCTTGCTGGCGGCCGCTGTCGGCGCCGTCGTGCTCGTCTTTCAGGTGCTGACGCTGCCGCGCTTGCCGCCGCTCACATCACCGGATGTGCGCACGCTGTTCGTGCTGATGCGTCGGCCCAGTGTCCGGCTTGTGATGATCGCAATCGCCGTCAGTATCTCGGGCCACTTCGCCGGATTCACTTACGTCCGGCATTTCCTCGAACAAGTGCCGCAGCTTCCGGTCACTGCGATCTCGCTCGTCCTGCTGGCTTATGGCGTTGGCGGTTTCTTCGGCAATTTCGCGGGCGGGGTGCTTGTCGCCCGTAGTGCGAAACTTGCGATCGTCACGGGATCTGCGGCGATCGCCGTGCTCGCGCTGGTGCTGTTTGTCTTTGGCGCTTCGGGCCTTGTCGCGGGCATCGCGGTTGGTCTCTGGGGTTTTGCCTTCGGCGTGCTGCCGGTTGGCTTCCAGACATGGATGGTGCGGGTCGCATCGGACGAAGCTGAATCTGCGGGCGGCCTGCTCGTGTCGGCTTTCCAGGTCGCGATCACGGTTGGCGCAGTCGTTGGCGGCATTCTGGTCGACGGTTTTGGCCCGTTCGGTGCCGTTGGTTATCTCGCAGCGGCGACACTGGCGGGCGCGCTGCTCGTGTTGCTGTCGCGCAGCGGCGGCGAAGTGCCGGCCTGAAGCGCGAAGGGAGGCAGCAGCCCGCTGCCTCCGGGCTTCTCTTACGCGACCGGTGTGATCCAGCCGATCCCGGCACCGCCGGGCTGCAGCAGGATTGCGAGCCGGCCGACATCGGGAATGTCGAATACCGGCCGCATCAGCGTCGCGCCGGCCGCGACGGCTTTCTTCACACGCGCATCGACATCGTCGACCGCGAGATACGGCATCCAGCCATCGGGTACATTCTCGTAGCCCGGGCCTTCCGCGTGGAAGATGCCGCCGACCGGCACATTGTCCATCATTGCGATCCAGTAGATGCCGCCGCCCGCCAGCTTCTTGGCCTGATAGGTCCAGCCGATGGTCTCCTGATAGAAGGCTTTCGCGCGCTCGGGATCGCGCGTCACGAATTCATTCCAGTTGAAATGACCGTGCGGCGTCATGGCGTCCTCCGTTGTTGCGTCAGACTGAAACCAGCGTCTTGAAGCCACCATAGATCATGCGCTTGGCATCGAACGGCATCGCCTTCGGATCCATCATCTTGGCGAGGCGCGGATCCTTCATCACTTTGGCGTTGATGCGGTCGCGATCTTTGCGCGTCTTGTAGATGATATAGGAAAACACAACGGTCTCGTCGGGTTTCAGTTTCACGCTGCGCGGGAACGATGTCCATTTGCCGACGCTGACGTCATCGGCGACACATTCCTGATAGTCGAGTGCGCCGTATTCGCGCCAGATTTTGCCGGCCTTGCGCGCGATGGCGGCATAGGCTTTCAGCTTCTTCTTCGGCACCGGAACGAGGAATCCGTCGATATAGGCCATTGGTCGTTTCTCCCTGCTGTCATGCGTCGGCGCCGGGCGCGCGTGGCCCGGTTGTTTTCAAGACGAACGCAATTGCGTTCATCCGACAGCATTCTGGAGAATTTTGCGATCCGCGCAGGCGGCCGTATGTCGCAGTTGTCTGTGCTGTGGTCTTCAGAAACTGGCCGCGGCGGGCTTCACCGCCGCTTTCAGCAGCTTGATGGCATCTTCGCTGTCCCATTCGGCGGGGCCGGCGATGGTCGCGATCTCGCAGCCCTTGCCGTCGATCAGCACCGAGGTCGGCATACCCAGTGCACGGCCGATGCCCTTGAGGTCCTGGAACACCTTGGCTGAGGTGTCGGTGAAATAATCCAGCCGGTTGAGGCCGCCGTCTTTCAGAAAGGCCTTCGGCTTCTCGGCGTCGCGGGTGTCGATATTGATCGCAACGACCTGGAAATCCGGGCCGCCGAGCTTGGTCTCGAGGTTGTTCAGCGCCGGCATTTCCTTGCGGCAGGGCACGCACCAGGTGGCCCACAGGTTCACCAGCACCGTCCGGCCGCGCCAGTCGGACAGCTTCTTCTCCTGGCCGTCGGCATCCCTGAAAGCGAGGTCCGGCAGTTTCAGCGGCGTCCTGGCCATGGTCAGGCCGGCGACTTCGCCGCGCGCCAGCGGCTCGATCTTCTTCGACAGTGCGATGGCCGGCGCGCAGGTCGGATCGCCCGGCGCAGCCTGCTGCCGCAGCCGATCCATATTGGATACCGCGGCAAAGCCGATCACGGCGCCGACGAGCACCGCGCCAAGCACGATCAGGCGGCGTTTGGCCGGACGGGGGGCAGGCTGGTCGGGCATAGGGTTTGTCATTCGGTCTCAGTTAGGGCTATGCAACGGTTGGCGACGGACGATCCGTCGGCTGCGGTTAAAGATGAGTGACAATTCATGGCTTCGCGCAAGGGCAACGGCAAGTCCAGCAATGACGGTAAGGGCTCCAATGTGAGCAACAAGATGTGGGGCGGGCTGTTTGATGAAAGCCCCGACGCCATCATGGAGGAAATCAATGTCTCCATCGACGTCGATCGCCACCTCTATGCCCAGGACATCACCGCGTCCAAGGCCCATGCTGCGATGCTTGCCAAGCAAGGGATTATCACGGCGAAAGATGCGAAAAATATCGCAGGCGGTCTAGACACGATCCTGTCAGAGATCACCAAGGGGGCGTTCACATTCAAGCGTGCGCTCGAAGACATTCACATGAATGTGGAGAGCCGGCTCGGCGAGCTGATCGGCCCGGCCTCCGGCCGCTTGCACACCGCGCGTTCGCGCAACGACCAGGTCGCGACCGACTTCCGTCTGTTCGTGCGCGATACGATCGACGAGATCGATGCGGCCTTTGCGTCGCTGCAGCGGGCACTGGTCGATCGTGCGCTGGAGCATGCCGACACGGTCATGCCCGGCTTCACACATCTGCAGACCGCGCAGCCGGTGACCTTCGGTCATCATCTGCTGGCCTATGTGGAAATGGTGTCGCGGGATCGCGGCCGCTTCGCCGATGCGCGCAAGCGCCTCAATGAAAGCCCGCTCGGCGCGGCCGCGCTGGCCGGCACCTCGTTCCCGATCGACCGCCATGCCACCGCCAAGGCGCTGGGCTTCGATCGCCCGATGGCGAATTCGCTCGATGCGGTGTCGGATCGCGATTTCGTGCTGGAGACACTGTCGGCGGCGTCGATCGCGGCCGTGCATCTGTCGCGCTTCGCCGAGGAGATCGTGATCTGGACCTCGCCGCTGGTCGGCCTCGTCAGACTCTCGGACAAGTTCACCACCGGCTCCTCGATCATGCCGCAGAAGCGCAATCCGGATGCCGCCGAACTGGTGCGCGCCAAGACCGGTCGCGTGATCGGATCGCTCACCGGATTGTTGATTGTCATGAAGGGTCTGCCGCTAGCCTATCAGAAGGACATGCAGGAAGACAAAGCGGGCGCGATGGAAGCCTATTCGGCGCTATCGCTGGCGATCCGCGCGATTGCTGGCATGGTGCGCGATCTCGTGCCCAACGAGGAGCGCATGAAGCTTGCCGCCGGCGAGGGCTATGCCACCGCCACCGATCTGGCCGACTGGCTGGTGCGGACGCTGAAAATGCCGTTCCGCGAGGCGCATCACGTCACCGGCCGGATCGTCGGCATCGCCACCAAGAAGGGCGTGGCGTTGCACGAGCTCGACCTGAAGGAGATGCAGGCGGTGGAACCGAAGATCACGGCAGAAGTGATGAAGGTGCTGTCGGTGGAATCCTCGGTGAAGAGCCGGGTCAGCTATGGCGGCACGGCGCCGAAGAATGTGACGTCGCAGGCGAAGGCCTGGCTCAAGCGACTGGAAAAAGAGCGGAAATTGGGCTGAGCGGGCCCGGCGTGCGAAAATTCAATGGATTTCGGGGTCTCGCCAGAGCGCAGCAATCTTTGTATGGTGCGCCCGCATTTGGGGATTTCGCTGTGACTTGTCCGACCCGCCCTGCGTCCGCGCGATGGGCCATTCTCGTTCTGACCGCTTCTGCTTTGGCGCTGGCTGGCTGCGGCCGTAAAGGCGGCCTCGATCTGCCGCCACAGGCATCCGCGCAGCCGATGGGCACCGGCGCTCCGGCAGCGGATCCCGATGCACAGTCGGCTGCCAACAAGGGCAGGGACGTGTTCGCGCCTTCGAACGGTGTCGATGAGGGCCCGCCGGCAGCGACCCGTGGTCGCAAGAAACCGTTCCTGCTCGATCCGATCCTGGACTAACTCGCCATGCGCCATTTTGACTATCGCAACGGCGTGCTGCACGCCGAAGGCGTTGATATTGCCGAAATGGCGGACGCCGTCGGCACGCCATTCTATTGCTATTCGACCGCCACGCTGGAGCGGCACTACCGCGTCTTTACCGAGGCCTTTGCCGATACCAAGGCCCTCGTCTGCTACGCCATGAAGGCGAATTCCAACCAGTCGGTGCTGCGTACGCTGGCCAAGCTCGGCGCGGGCGCCGACGTGGTCTCCGGTGGTGAGTTGAAGCGCGCGCTCGCCGCCGGCATTCCGCCGAAGAAGATCGTGTTTTCCGGCGTCGGCAAGACGGCGGATGAACTGCGGCTGGCGCTCGACGAAGACATTCTCTGCCTCAATATCGAGTCGGAGCCTGAACTCGCATTGCTGTCGGAGATCGCCAGCGAGACCGGCCGTACGGCGCGGATCTCGATCCGCGTGAATCCCGATGTGGATTCCGGCACGCATGCCAAGATCTCCACCGGCAAGTCCGAAAACAAGTTCGGTATCCCCATCAGCAAGGCACGCGAGGTCTATGCCCGCGCTGCGAAGCTACCGGGCATTGAGGTCACCGGCGTCGATATGCATATCGGCAGCCAGATCACCGATCTCGCCCCGATGGAGCAGGCATTTCGCATCCTGGCCGATTTCGTCACCGTGCTGCGCAACGACGGCCACACGATTTCGCATGTCGATTTCGGCGGCGGCCTCGGCATTCCCTATTATGAGGACCGCGCCGCGCCGCCGGAGCCGATGGCCTATGCGGCCATGGTCAAGCGCGTGACGCACAATCTCGGCTGCACGCTGATGTTCGAGCCCGGCCGCATGATCGTCGGCAATGCCGGCATTCTCGTTGCGCGCGTCATCCATGTGAAGCATGGCGACGGCAAGACCTTCGTCATCATCGATGCGGCCATGAACGATCTGATTCGGCCGACTTTGTACGAGGCCTATCACGAGATCCTTCCGGTGGCGGCGCCAGCGCCCGGTGCGAAGCTGGCGGCTGTCGATGTGGTCGGCCCTGTCTGTGAGACCGGCGATTACCTCGCCCTCGACCGCAAGCTGCCGGAGCTGAAGTCCGGCGATCTGCTCGCGATCATGACCGCCGGCGCCTATGGCGCCGTGCAGGCGGGAACCTACAACACCCGCGCGCTGGTCCCGGAAGTGCTGGTGAAGGACGATCAGTATGCGGTGGTCCGCCCGCGGATCGAAGTCGAGCAGCTGATCGCCATGGACAAGGCCGCGCCCTGGTTGTGAGGCGGTGATTTTACCTCTCCCCGCCCTGCGCGGGGAGAGGTCGCCGCGCCTTCGCGGCGGGTGAGGGGCGGGGCACGGGGCTCTCTTCAAGCTCAAGCGCAGGTAGGCGGATCTCGAAGAGCCCCTCACTCCACCCTCTCCCCGCAAGAGCGGGGCGAGGGAGCGCACGGCCGGCGTTCCCTTACAAAGACCCCTCACGCCTTCGTGACCCCAATCGCTCCGAATCGACTTAGGCTCAGGCTTTGCATGTGCACGGATGGCCCCCGTGCCATGCCTCATTGCCGCCGCCGTGCTAGTGTGTCGTGCGGTAACATCGGAGATCGTCGTTGAGCGCTGCGCCCCCCGACCGACCACAACCCCCACACGATCCAAATGCCGATCGTCAGGCGGCGGCGCAGCTTCAGCTGGCGCAGGCGCTGCAGCGTGCCCGCGTGGCGATTGCCTGGGAGCGGGGATGGCCGCATCTGGCCCGGCTGCTCAGCGTCGTCGGTTTGTTTCTGGTGGCGTCCTGGGCTGGTCTGTGGCTGACGCTTCCCTTCACGGCGCGCGCCATCGGTCTTGCGTTGTTCGTCATTGCCGCGCTGGCGACGCTGGTTCCTCTCCTGAAGTTTCGCTGGCCGTCGCGTGAAGAGGGCTTGTCGCGCCTCGATCGCGGCACCGGCATTGCGCATCGTCCCGCAACGGCGCTGACCGACACGCTGTCGTCGCAGGACCCGATGGCCCGGGCGCTGTGGCTGGTTCAGCGCGAGCGTACGCTGGCCTCGCTCAAGAAAATCCGCGCTGGCCTGCCGTCGCCGCGTCTGGCGATCCATGACCCCTGGGCGCTGCGCGCCATCGTGGTCGTGCTGCTGTTTGCCACCTGGTTTGCCGCCAGTGGCGAGCGCGGCGCGCGGATCATGGCGGCGTTCGACTGGAACGGCGTGCTGGCGCCGGCGAATGTGCGCGTCGACGCCTGGATCACGCCGCCGCCTTACACCGGAAAGCCGCCGATCATCCTGTCTGCCGCCAACAAGGACGCGTCCACGGCCGATGCCGCTGCATTGCCGGTGCCGTCGGGCTCGACGCTGATCGTGCGCTCTAGCGGTGGTGCGCTTGATGTCGTTCTCACCGGCGGTGTCGCTGACGTGGCGCCGACGGCGGAAGCCCCGAAGGGCACCAACGAAAAGCATTTCACCATCACGTCTGACGGGACAGCACATGTCCGTGCGCCGTCCGGCCAGCCGCAGTGGAAGTTCACGGCAACGGGTGATCGTCCGCCGACCATCGCGCTCGCCAAGGACCCGGAGCGTCAGGCGCGCGGTTCGCTGCAGATGTCCTACAAGCTCGAGGACGACTACGGCGTTACCGAAGCCCATGCGCTATTCGCGGCGCGTCCCGCCGAGACCAAGGATGGCATCAAGGAAGCCGCCAAGCCGCGGCCGCTGTTCGATGCGCCGTCATTTGCGCTGGTGCTGCCAAATGCGCGCACGCGCAACGGTGTCGGCCAGACCGTTAAGGATCTCAGCGAGGATCCCTATGCCGGCGCCGATGTCACGCTGACGCTGACGGCCAAGGACGAGTCGGGCAACGAGGGCAAGAGCGAGCCGTTCAACATGCGGCTGCCGGAGCGGCTGTTCACCAAGCCGTTGCCGCGCGCGCTGATCGAACAGCGCCGTATCCTGGCACTCGACGCCAATCAGCGCGGTCAGGTCTCCTTCGCGCTGCAGGCCCTGATGATCGCGCCGGAAGCTTTCACGCCGGAAGCCGGTCAGTATCTCGGGCTGCGCAGTGTTGCCACCCAGATCGAACGCGCCCGCACCGACGCAGCCCTGAAAGAAGTCGTCGCCAGCCTGTGGGCGCTCGCCGTCACCATCGAGGACGGCGACATCACCGATGTCGACAAGGCGCTGAAGGCGGCACAGGACGCGCTGAAGCAGGCACTGGAGCGCGGCGCCAGTGACGAGGAGATCAAGAAGCTCACCGAGAACCTGCGTGCGGCGCTGGATAACTTTCTGAAGCAGCTCGCCGAGCAGATGAAGCAGAACCCGCAGCAACTGGCGCGTCCGCTCGACAAGAACACCAAGGTGATGCGGCAGCAGGACCTCAACAATATGATCGAGCGCATGGAGCGGCTGTCGCGCTCCGGCGACAAGGACGCCGCCAAGCAACTGCTCGAACAGATGCAGCAGATGCTGGAAAACCTGCAGATGGCGCAGCCCGGCCAGTCCGGTGACAGCGAGATGGATCAGGCGATGAACGAGCTTGGGGACATGATCCGCAAGCAGCAGCAGTTGCGCGACAAGACCTTCAAGCAGGGCCAGGATCAGCGCAACGAGCGCCGCCGCGGCAAGCAGGGCGAGCAGGGTATGGGCGATCTGCAGCAGGATCAGCAAAACCTGCGCGACCGCCTCAAGCAGCTACAGGACCAGCTCGCCAAGCAGGGCATGGGCCAGGGTCAGAAGGGCCAAAAAGGGCAGGGGCAAAAGGGCCAGCAGGGGCAACAAGGCCAGCAAGGTCAAGGCGGTGACGATCAGGCGGACGCCGATGGTGACGGCGACGGTGATGGTCTCGGCGATGCCGACAGTGCCATGGGCGATGCCGGCGGCCAGCTCGGCGAGGGCAATGCCGACGGCGCGGTGGGTTCGCAGGGCAAGGCGCTCGATGCACTCCGCAAGGGCGCCCAGAAGCTCGCGCAGGCCATGCAGCAGGGCGAGGGTGAAGGCCAGAACGACGGCCCTGGCAACAATCCCGGCCGCCAGCAGAGCGGTGGCCGGCAAAGCGATCCGCTCGGGCGTCCGCTGCGTGGCCGCGAACTCGGCGACGACCTCACGGTGAAGATTCCCGGCGAGATCGACGTGCAGCGTGTGCGGAGGATCCTGGAAGAGTTGCGTCGTCGTCTCGGCGACACGACGCGGCCGCAGCTCGAACTCGATTACATCGAGCGGTTGCTGAAGGATTATTGAGCGGAATTTTGAAGCGCCGACCTCAGTAATACCCCTTGCGGGGAGGGGCGGCCGATAGGCCGAGGTGGGGGTGCCACAAGCAGCGCTCTCACGTGGGGCGAGACCCCACCCGTCTGGCCTTCGGCCAGCCACCCTCCCCGCTGCGCGGCTCCGCCGCTTGGGGGAGGGATAAGAAAGAGCCCTCTATTCCTTGTTCTTCACTGCCAGTGCGTCCGCCACCGCAGTGCGGATATCCGCCACGGAAAACGGCTTCGTCACCACATCGTGCACGATCGCATTCAGGCCCGTCGCGCGTTCGCGCTGGTCGGCGTAACCGGTCATCAGCAGGATTGTCAGCTCGGGGAAATCGCGCGCGACGGCCAGCGCTAGCGCAATGCCGTCCATGACAGGCATCTTGATGTCGGTCAGCAGCAGGTCGAATGCGCCGCCCTGCTCGGTAAGGATCTCCAGCGCTTCGGCGCCGTCTTCGGCAGTGACGATCTCGTGGCCATCCATGGCGATGGCGCGGCCGACCAGCAGCCGCATCGATTCTTCGTCATCAGCAATCAGGATACGCGCCACGACAACTCCTCAGACTTACGCGCCGGCGACGTCGCGCTTGGTGAAGAAGCGCACATCGATACTGCGGCCCTCGGCCGGCGGCGAGGCCAGCCGCGATCGAAACCATGTCTTGTCGCCGGGATTGAGGCCGGGCTGCTCGAGCACGGCGTTCCAGCCATATATTTCAGTCCCCTTCTCGTCGCGTACCACGAAACGCAGGCGTGGCAATGCGGTGGGGATGCGGGTCTCTGACACGATCAGGCCTTCGATGAGCAAGACCGACTTGCCATCGACGGTCTCGGTGGTGACCTTGACGTCCTTGAAGGCAAGGCCGCGCACATTCACGTCGAGGCCGACCGCCTGATAGAAAGTCGCGGTCTGCGGCATCAGCTTGACCAGATCGACGCGCCAGATCACCAGTGCGAGCAACAGCGACGCCATGGTAGCGGTCGCGATCGGCAGACTGTGCTTCGGCATGACGAACAGGCGCGGCAGCGACGGCACGAAACGGCGCAGCGCTGCGAAGCGCGATGGCGGGGTGGCCCGCATCGCGGCCACCGCGTCGTGTTGCGCCAGCGTGGCCCAGTCGGCGGTTTCGGTGCGATCATTGGCGTCGGTCGGCCAGTCAGCGGAAATCGACGGGCTTTCCACCACCGGAACGTTCGGTGCCGAGGCGTCGTCGTCCTCGGTCACGCCCCAGGCGCTCATATCCTCGTTCGGATCGGGCTCGCTGGCCTTCGCCGCCATGGCGGGAATACGGGCTTCGGCGCGGGAGAGATCCTCTGGGCGCGCCAGCCAGACTTCCTTGCAGCGGGCGCAGCGCACTGTCCGTCCGGCATCGCCGAACGTGGCCGGGTTCACGGCGTAGGACGTCGTGCAATTGGGGCAAACGATATGCATGGAGCCGATAGCCGATGACATGGCCGGCAGGCTACAAGACGACCGTTAACGAATCGGAAACCATAACGGCCGCACAAGCAATTGACCGTCTTTTTGAGGCTTTTTGAACCCATCGAACGGAGCTGAATGTGGTCCGGTTCGAAAATGTTGGTTTGCGCTACGGGCTTGGCCCGGAGATTCTGCGCGACCTCAATTTCCAGATCCCTGCGCATTCGTTCCAGTTCCTGACCGGTCCCTCCGGCGCCGGCAAGACCTCGCTGCTGCGTCTGTTGTTCCTGTCGCTGCGGCCGACCCGCGGGTTGGTCAATCTGTTCGGCCAGGATATCTCGCTGCTCGGCAAGGACGAGATCGCCGACCTGCGCAAGCGCATCGGTATCGTGCTGCAGGATTTCCGCCTGCTCGACCACATGACGACCTATGAGAATGTCGCGCTGCCGTTCCGGGTAATGGGGCGTGAGGAGTCCAGCTACCGGCGCGAGGTCATCGATCTCCTGAAATGGGTGGGTCTGGGCGATCGCATGGATGCGCTGCCGCCGATCCTGTCGGGTGGCGAGAAGCAGCGCGCTGCGATTGCGCGCGCGGTGATCGCACGGCCCATGCTTCTGCTGGCGGATGAGCCGACGGGTAACGTCGATCCGACGCTGGGCCGGCGTCTGCTGCGGCTGTTCATCGAACTCAACAAGTCGGGCACCGCGGTGATTATCGCGACCCACGATATTACATTGATGGATCAATACGACGCGCGGCGCATGGTGCTGCATCAAGGCCGGCTGCATATCTATGAGTAGAATCGGCGAAGAACACGGCCCGCTGATGGACCTCGGCACCGATCGCCCGCAGGTCCCGGCAAAGGCGCGCAATGCATCCCCGATCGTGCCGCGCGGCTCGATCGCCGGCCGCGCGCTGGTCGCCGTCGTCGCCATCATGACTTTCCTCGCCTCCATCACCACAGGTGCAGTGCTGCTGATCAGCGCGTCAGCGTCAGAGTGGCAATCGGAAGTCGCCAGCGAAATCACCATCCAGGTGAAGCCGCAGGGCGGCCGCGATCTCGACCGCGATACGCAGGCGGTGACCGATGCCATTCGCGGCCAGCCGGGAATTGTCGAGGTGCAGCCCTATAGCCGGGAGCAATCGGCGCAGTTGCTGGAGCCGTGGCTCGGCACGGGACTGTCGCTCGACGAACTGCCGGTGCCGCGCGTCATCATTGCACGTGTCGCGCCGGGGACGGCGCTGGACATTATCGGCTTGCGCAAACGGGTGACGCAGGCCGTGCCCTCGGCCAGCGTTGACGATCATCGCGCCTGGGTCGAGCGGATGCGGTCGATGACATCGGCAACGGTGCTGGCCGGGCTCGGCATCCTTGCGCTCGTTATTATCGCCACCATTATCTCTGTATCCTTTGCGACGCGCGGCGCGATGGCGGCGAACCGGCCGATCGTCGAGGTGCTGCATTTCGTCGGCGCGGGCGACCGCTATATCGCTAATCGCTTCTTCCGCCACTTTCTGCGGCTTGGCCTGCAGGGCGGTATCATTGGCGGCGGTGCCGCGATGCTGATGTTCGGGTTTTCCGAGTCGATCGCGAGCTGGTTTTCCGGCACGCCGGTGGGCGACCAGTTCGCTGCATTGCTGGGGACGTTCTCGCTGCGGTCGTCAGGCTATCTCGCGGTGGCAGGGCAGGCGCTGTTGATAGCAGGAATTACCGCCTGGGCGTCGCGCCGCACATTGTTCTCGACGCTGAACGACATCGAGTAACGCGTCAGGCACAGGCGATGGCATCGCCAAGGCGCCGAAAAATACCTAAGATTGCTGCCAAAGGACCAAACGCCAGACCGATGACCTTGCTCGACGACCAGGACACCACGGAGATGCCCGTTGCCGCGCCACCGCGGCGGCGCGTCATCCGTGCGGCACTTGTGGTCGCATTTGCACTGTCCTTCATGGTCGGCGCCATCGGCTTTGTCGCGTTCCTCGCGCAACTGCGCAGCGGCGAGCTGAAGCCCTCGGCGAATGCCGACGGCATCGTGGTCCTGACCGGCGGTTCGTCGCGCGTTGCGGATGCGCTCGAATTGCTCGCCAATGGCTTCGGCAAACGGTTGTTGATCTCTGGCGTGCATCCGACCAACGGCGCCGCCAATATCTCGCGCACGCTGCCCGACAGCCAGCGGCTGCTGGATTGCTGCGTCGATCTTGATCGCTCCGCCGTCAACACCCGCAGCAATGCGGTAGAGACCAAGCGCTGGGTCCATGAGCGCGGCTTCAAGTCGCTGATCGTGGTGACGTCGAATTATCACATGCCGCGCGCGATCGTCGAAATGTCACATGAGATGCCGGATATCGAGCTGATTCCGTTCTCGGTGATTGGCGACAAATGGCGTGACGAACCGTGGTGGACCAGTGGTCCGACGCTGCGGTTGCTGCTATCGGAATATGTCAAATATCTCGCGGCCGAAGCGCGGGTGCGGCTGGCGAATATCGGCATTGATCTGATGCCGGATTCCGGCAGCGACCAGCAGAGCGACGCGCCGCAGCGCCGGCCGGCCACGGCGTCTGCGAATTGAACTGCAATTGAGCTGATCGGAACACCATGACTTCGATATTCGTGCGTTCGTTGATCTACAACGTGCTGTTCTATGTGCTGCTGGTGTTCTGGATCCTGGTGGCGATTCCAACCTTCGTGATGCCGCCGCGCGCGTTCATGGCGATCGCGAAGGCGTGGGCGACCAGCAGCATCTGGCTCATGCGTATCGTCTGCAACACCAGGGTCGACTATCGCGGACTCGAGAAAATTCCGGCGGGGCCGCTGGTGGTCGCCTCGAAACATCAATCGATGTGGGAGACCTTCGCGCTGATGCCGTTCTTCGATCGGCCGCTGTTCATCTACAAGCGCGAGCTCGGGCAGATTCCGTTCTTTGGCTGGTACCTGAAGAAGTCGAAGATGATCGGCGTCGATCGCGATGGCGGTGCGCGTTCGCTCATCGATATGGCCAAGCGCGCCACCGAAGAAATCCAGCTCGGCCGTCAGCTCATTATCTTTCCCGAAGGCACGCGTCGTCCCGTCGAGGCACCGCCGGATTACAAACCCGGTGTCGCGCAGATCTACGCCAAATCCGGCGCGCCGTGTCTGCCGGTGGCGCTGAATTCCGGCCTGTTTTGGCCGCGCCGCACTTTCCTGCGCTATCCCGGCACGCTGGTGGTGGAGTTTCTCGATCCGTTGCCGCCCGGTTTGCCGCGCAAGGAATTCATCGCGGCGATCAGCACGTCGATCGAGGCCGCCACCGATCGCATCGTTGCCGAGGCGCGCGCGGAGCAGGCGCAAATTTTTGGGCGCGTGCCGAATGTGGCGGTGAAGGAAGGGTAAAGGCGTCTATTCTTGGTGTTCAGTTTTCGTGATGGCGCGCTTCTCCTTTTCTTCGAGGTCGCTGAGCTGGTTCGAAGGATTCCATAGCAGGGGGCGAGCCGTCCCAGATGACCACCACTGCATTCCCTTCTCGATCCATGCAGTGCGCAATTCTCTATGGCGTTCGAGGCGCCTGATCCAACTCCGCTAATTACATCATCGTAGCCGAAGTGGGTGCCGCATGAGCAGCAGATCTCGTGAGAACCACCCCCCTCCGCGTTATGTGGTTCTTCTTCTAAATCGGGGTAACCACAAACAGGGCAGGTAAAAGGCATTGGTCGCGTTCCGGTTAGCTGGCATGAAGCATAATGCTGAGCGTGAGGTCAGTGAAAGGGCCGGCCCAAGATCATGCTTCGTTACATCCGGACTGCAAATCACTCGTGCAGCATGGCTGCGAGCTGATGCAGCTGTGCATCGCGAAAACCTTCGGCCTCAATGGCCTTCACGGTCGACAGCACGTAATCGCGGTTCAGCCCGGAACGACCGTGGCCCTGCCGCACGAAGTGCAATTGCTCGCTGAGGCTCAGGCGCCCTGCATATTGCACATGGCCGCGGTCGACCACATAGGCCAGCGCGCTGACGCGGGTACGCTCCACGTCATCGAGCCAGACGGAGCGCATGACCTCGCGATAGACATGGGTGGTCTGCTCGCGCTCCCTGAGATAGGCGATGGTGTCATGGCGCAGCTTGGCCGCCACGCGAAAGGCAATGCCGCGGCAGGCGCCGCCGCGATCCAGGCCGAGCACGAGGCCGGGCTTTTCCGGCGTGCCGCGGTGGTCGAAGGAATAGACGCAGAGCGCCCGATGTTCGCCGATCAGCCGGGCTGGGACCTGTTCGATGAACTCGAAGCCCGGCCGCCACATAAGCGAGCCATAGCCGAACACCCAGAGATCGCTGTCGGAATCGGGCTCGGCGGTGATTTTCGCGGTCATCCTGCCGACCTAGCAGAAACCTTGGGCCCGGGCGATCTTGATTTCCTGCAATGTGGCCCTGCGACCGCAGGATAACCCCATGAAAGGGATCGCCGATTTGACAAAATCATGCGATCTACGTCCCGCCATGTCCGAATATGCACAGCCCACCCAGCGCCGCCTCTGGCCGATTTTCATCCTGCCCGCCATCATCGTCGTCCTTGCGGCGGCGTGGAGCGGCTTCTGGTTCTATGCCGCGTCCAAGGTCGACGAAAACGTCGATATCTGGCGCGCCCGCGAGGCCGCGGCTGGCCGCGTCTATGATTGCGCCAACCGTTCGGTCTCCGGCTTCCCGTTCCGGCTCGAAGTCCGCTGCAGCGGTGTCAGTGTTTCGCTGACCTCGCAAACGGCCACCCAGAATGCGACGCAGGTGCCGATCACCGCGAAGCTCGGTGAGATCGTCGTGGTTGCGCAGATTTACACGCCGCGGCTCCTGGTCGCCGAATTCACCGCGCCGGCCGTCCTGTCCGATCGCGGTCAGCCGGCGATGGTGATGAATTGGGGCTCGGCGCGCAGCAGCATCACCGGTCTGCCCGGTACGCCTGACAGCGCCGACATCGTGTTCGACGACGTGTCGCTCGACCGTTTCGCCGGCTCGGTGCAGGCGCCGACCGCACGCGCCAAACAGGTCGAATTGCATGGCCGCACGGCAGCAAACTCCACGCCGGACAAGCCGGTGATCGAGACGGCCCTGCAGATCAGGAGCGGCAGCATTGCCGATGTTCATCCGATCCTCGCAGCGCCGTTCGATGCCGATATCCGCGCATTGCTCAGCGGACTCAAGGATGTCTCGCCCAAGCCCTGGCCGCAGCGTTTCCGCGAGCTTCAGGCTGCAGGTGGACGCGTCGAGATCGTGCAGTCGCGCGTCCAGCAGGGCGAGATCATCTCGCTGGCGACGGGCTCGCTCGGTCTGACCGCCGCGGGCAATCTCGACGGCGAATTGCAGATGACGGTAGCGGGGCTGGACAAGGCTATCGCCGCCCTGGGGATCGACAAGTTGCTCGAGATGGGCGTGCCTCAGGAGGCGCTGGATCGCATTGCGCCCGGCGTGAAATCGCAGGACGTCAACAACATCCTCGGTGCGCTGGATCGCGCGATCCCCGGTCTCGGCAATGTCGTGCGCAAGAATGCCGGCAGCGGCCTTGCCGCCGGCGTCAATTCGATCGGGACTGCGGCCGTCTTGGAAGGCAAAGCGGCGCGGTCGTTCCCGCTGAAATTTGTCGATGGCGCGGTGTTCCTCGGGCCGCTGCGCGTGGCGCAGATCCCGCCGCTGTTTTAAGGGCCAGTTTCTCGCTTCCCCTCTCCCCCAGCGCAGCGTAGCTGCGCGCCGCGGGAGAGGGTGGATCGAACCGCAAAGCGGTTCGAGACGGGAGAGGGGCAGCAGAGCTCCATCTCACCCCTCTTCCGGCACGGACTTCGTCCGCGCCACCTTCTCCCGCAAGGGGAGAAGGGAAGAAGAGCCTCAATCCTTCTTCGTCAGCGCCTGATGTTTGCGCCCGAAGTCCGGTGCCGCTTCATCCTGACCGATACTCACGATGCCGCGGCGGATCGCACGCGTCCGGGTGAAGTGCTCGAACAGCGCATCGCCATCGTCGCGGCGGATCGCACGGGTCAGTTTCGACAGGTCTTCCTGGAAGGTGCCGAGCATTTCCAGCACCGCGTCCTTGTTGGCGAGAAACACGTCGCGCCACATGGTCGGGTCTGATGCTGCGATACGGGTGAAATCGCGGAAACCGCCCGCGGAGAACTTCAGCACTTCCGACCTCGTGACGTCTTCGAGCTCGTCGGCCGTGCCTACGATTGTATAAGCGATCAGATGCGGCAGATGGCTGGTGACCGCGAGCACCAGATCGTGATGCGCGGCCTGCATGATCTCGACATTGGCGCCGAGCGCAGCCCAGAAGCCGGTGAGCTTCTCGACGGCGGCGGGATCCGCGCCCTCGGGCGGCGTCAGAATGCACCAGCGATTGCTGAACAGTTCGGCGAAGCCGGAGTCGGGACCGGAGTTTTCCGTGCCGGCGACCGGATGCGCGGGAATGAAGTGGATATTGCCCGGCAGATATTCCGACATCGCGTGCAGTACGGAGGCTTTCACCGAACCGACGTCGGACACGATCGCGCCGGGCGAAAGATGCGCTGCGATGCTTTTCGCCACGTCGCCCGCCACGCCGACGGGCACGCAGGCGATGACCAGATCGGCATCCTTGACGGCGCTGGCATTGTCGTCGGCGATGCGGTCGGCGAGCTTGATTTCCACGGCGCGTGCACGCACGGCCGCCGAATTGTCGGTGGCAACCAATTCACCGGCAAGGCCGAGCTGCTGGATGCCGCGCGCCAGCGACGAGCCGATCAGGCCAAGCCCGATCAGCGCGATACGTTTGAAGGGCGGCGTGGCGCTCACGTCATTGCCCCGAATTCGATGCCATGAATTCACGCAGCGTCTCGATCACCAGCCTGTTGGCTTCCTCGGTGCCGATGGTCATGCGCAGCGAGTTCGGCAGGCCGTAATTGGTCACGGCGCGCAGCACCAGCCCGCGCCTGGTCAGGAACGCATCGGCATCCGCTGCGGTCTTGCCGGTCGCCGGAAAATGCATCAGCAGGAAATTGGCCACGCTCGGCGTCACCTCGATGCCGAGCTTGGTGATTTCCTCGGTCAGGATGCCGATCCACTTGGCGGTGTATGTGCGCGACATCTCGACATGGCCGGTGTCCTCGATCGCCCCCACTGCGGCCATCATCGCCGGCGCCGAGACGTTGAACGGCCCACGAATCCGGTTCATCGCATCGACGATGTGCGCAGGGCCGAACATCCAGCCGATCCGCAAGGCGGCCAGGCCGTGCACCTTCGAGAAGGTGTAGGTGGCGACGGTATTCTCGGTGGTCTTCGCCAGCTCCAGGCCGTTGTCGTAGTCGCCCTTGGTCACGTAGTCCCAATACGCGGCGTCGAGCACCAGCAGCACGTGCTCCGGCAGGCCGGCGCGCAGGCGCTTGATCTCGGAGGAGGGCAGATAAGTGCCAGTCGGGTTGTTCGGGTTCGCCAGCCACACCAGCTTGGTGCGCGGCGTGACGCATTTCAGGATCGCATCGACGTTGCAGGTGAAGTTGGTTTCCGGAGCGACCACATTGGTGGCGCCGTTCGCCTGGGTAGCGATCGGGTAGACCAGAAAGCCGTGCGTCGTCGAAATCGCCTCGTCGCCGGGGCCGAGATAGACATGCGCAATCAGGTTGAGAATTTCGTCGGAGCCGGCACCGCAGATGATCTGCGCGGGATCGA
This sequence comes from Tardiphaga sp. OK246, assembly GCF_900188215.1. Lineage (NCBI taxonomy): Bacteria > Pseudomonadati > Pseudomonadota > Alphaproteobacteria > Hyphomicrobiales > Nitrobacteraceae > Tardiphaga > Tardiphaga sp. OK246. The sequence goes on along the minus strand of NZ_FZOX01000008.1, from coordinate 12,566 downwards.
GGCCGAAGCGGTGGCCGAGCGCCTCGCGCAGCACCTTCGACGTGCCTTCCGGATAATCCTCGAGATGCGCGACAGCGGTGGCGAAAGCGTCCTTGGCGCGCGCCGACGGACCGAACGGGGTCTCGTTGGCCGACAGCTTGTAGGTCTTGCGGCCGGGCTCCACCACCGGGCTCTTGCCAGGGGTGTAGGGCGCGATATCGAGAATGCCGGGCTTCGGCACAGGACGGGACATCTTCAACTCCAGAACGTCAGATTGGCTTACGAACGCGGTGCGTCGCTGGCGGCCACGGTATAGCGGGTTGCGTGGCTGCCGACGAGAGCCGTGGAGCGCACCGAGGCGCCGGCTTCGATCAGCGCCGACTTGATCTTGTCGAGGCTCGAGGCTCTCGTGATCGAGATCAGCAGCGCCGCGCCGTCAAAGGCGGTATCCGGCACGGCGACGATTTCGGCCAGTGGCGACAGCGCACGCGCGGTCTCGGCATTCCAGCCGGACACCCGCACGCTCCACATCTCGACCTCGGTCACCATGGCGCTGTCGGCAACGCGCGACACCACGAATACCGGCAATGCGGCCGGATGGTCGGCGCGTTCGATGAACGGCAGGCGTGCGATGATCTTCGGCGCGCCCAGGGCTTCCAGCGGGATCCACCACGGCGTGCGGCTGGACGTCGCCGAGACCAGCGCGAGATCGCCCTTGGACTTGGCCACGGCCTCGACCGCTGCGGCGGCGCTGAAATGCGCGACGTAAGGCACCGTGAAGCCGAAATGAAAGCGCGCGGAATCCCGCATCGCGCTCTCGCCGAGCGACAGATCCGCATGCACCGAGAACGGCGCCTGAACGTAAGTGAAAGTCGAGATGATCACCCGCCAGATGCTCTCGACGGTGTCGATCGGCAGGATGCCGCGATGGCGCTGCACCAGACGGCGCATCATGTCGGCCTCGCGGGCCGGTCGGAAGGCCGAGCCGACCTCCTGGGTCTGCTTCACGGAAATCAGCCGGTCGATGATGTCGCCGCGCTGCATCAACAGGGCGTGAACCTGCGCGTCGATGCTGTCGATCTCTTTGCGCAGTTCGTCCAGCGAGGGCGGGGCGGGTGGTAATTTCGACATGTTCAAAACCTTCGGGACGGGAGGCGTGATAGGTCCCGTCGAGCTTGCCGGGCCGGCTCCGGGGAGCCGGCGGGCACGGCCATTGATTAGGTAAGACGGTGCCGGAAAGCAAAGAAAACATGGAAGATCTGGCCGCAGGGCAGTTGGGCAATTTGACCGGGGTATGCCCATATTGACGACAGGCGGGTGTGGGACTAGTTTCTGGTCTCTTCCGTGGTCATTTGAGCCGGCCGGCTTGCAGCCACGTTAAACAACTCGCTAAACAGGCCGGGGACAGTTTGATCCCGGCCGAGCTATTTGTTCAGGCCGGGTTTTTTATGGCCTGATTCCGGTTTTGGTTTGAGAACCTCCTGAGGAGGCCGGTATCAAGATGGTAAATGTCGAACTGGTGAAGAGTCCGGTTGTCCGCCCCGATGAGCGTGGACATGAAGCCGATCATCCGACCTCGCTGGTCGCGGGTTTTGGCATGGATCAGCCGCTGCGGCTCGATTGCGGCGTCGACCTCGCCCCGTTCCAGATCGCCTATCAGACCTACGGAACGCTCAACGCCGACAAATCCAATGCCATCCTGGTCTGCCACGCTTTGACCGGCGACCAGCACGTCGCCAATATCAATCCGATCACCGGCAAGCCCGGCTGGTGGCAGACGCTGGTCGGCCCCGGCAAGGCACTCGATACCGAACGCTACTTCATCATCTGTTCGAATGTGCTCGGCGGCTGCATGGGCTCGACCGGTCCGGCCTCGACCAATCCCGCCACCGGCAAGATATGGGGACTGGATTTTCCGGTCATCACCATTCCCGACATGGTGCGTGCGCAGGCGATGCTGATCGACAGTCTCGGTATCGGTCAGTTGTTTTGCGTCGTCGGCGGTTCCATGGGCGGCATGCAGACGCTGCAATGGACCGCGGCCTATCCGGAGCGCGTGTTCTCCGCGCTAGCGGTCGCCTGCAGTACGCGGCATTCGGCGCAGAACATCGCCTTCCACGAGTTGGGCCGTCAGGCCGTGATGGCCGATCCCGATTGGCGGGGCGGGCGCTACTTCGAGGAAGGCACACATCCGCATCGCGGCCTCGGCGTCGCGCGGATGGCCGCGCATATCACCTATCTGTCGGATGCCGCTCTACACCGCAAGTTCGGCCGCCGCATGCAGGACAGGGAGTTGCCGACATTCTCCTTCGATGCTGATTTCCAGGTCGAGAGCTATCTGCGCTATCAGGGCTCGTCCTTTGTCGAGCGCTTCGATGCCAACTCCTATCTCTATCTGACGCGTGCGATGGACTATTTCGATATCGCAGCCGACCACAACGGCAAGCTTGCGGAAGCGTTTCGCGATACGCAGACGCGCTTTTGTCTGATGTCGTTCACATCAGACTGGCTGTTCCCGACGGCAGAATCGCGCGACGTCGTGCACGCGCTGAATGCCGGCGGCGTCCGCGTGTCCTTTGCGGAGATCGAAACCGACAAGGGTCATGATGCCTTCCTGCTCGACGTGCCCGAGTTCCTCGATATCGCCGGTGCATTTCTGAACTCCGCAGCCTCCGTGCGCGGCCTGCCTGTTACGGGGACATAGAGATGGCGTTTCCACAACAAGCCTTGCCGCTGAATTCTGCGGTGGCGACGCCGGCGCCGCGCGGCACGCAGGACTATCGCGGCGATCACCTCCTGGTCGCGGAGATGATCAAGCCGGGCTCGAAGGTGCTCGACGTGGGCTGCGGCGATGGCGATCTGCTGCAATTGCTGGAAAGCCGCGGCATTGACGGCCGCGGCATCGAATTGTCGCGCGAGGGCGTCAACCGCTGTGTCGGCAAAGGCCTCGCAGTGGTGCAGGGCGACGCCGATACGGACTTGATCAACTATCCCGACGATGCGTTCGACTACGTGATCCTGTCGCAGACGCTGCAGGCGACGCGGCAGCCGCGCGTCGTGCTGGAAAATCTGCTGCGCATCGGCCGCAGCGCGATCGTGTCGTTTCCGAATTTCGGCTTCTGGAAAATGCGCGTGCAGTTGCTTGTCGGCGGCCGCATGCCACGTACGGAGAATCTGCCGGCGACGTGGTACGACACGCCGAACATTCACTTCTGCACCATCAAGGACTTCGTGCAGCTGTGCGACGAGATCAACGTGAAGATGGAGCGCGCCGTTGCGCTCGATCTCTATGGTCGTCCGCTGCGCCTCAATGCGCCGTGGTGGTTCTGGAACATGTTCGGGGAGCAGGGCGTTTTCCTGCTGAGCCGCGCGAGTAAATCGGCGCAACCCTGATCGCGTGTAGATTTCTGCCTGATGGAAACAGAAGTACCGCATTTGATGCGGCTTTTCGCGCCGTGTGTCGGCCTGCGATACACGCCAAAGATGTGCGTAAAAGCTAATTGTAATAGGTAATATAAGCGCGCATTCTGTCGAATGGGTGGCTGCTATGTCTATACGTATGGCGTCCGTTGAAGTTGAAGCGATTCACTCCGATGTCGCCGTTAAAAAATCGTCACTTGAACCGTTCTAGGTCTTGTTATCGCCATACCAACTTCGTTACCACGCCCGTCCCGATTGTTGGCCCGCGTATTTGGGCCGATGGGGTTCGGGGGTGTTAAGAGGAAAAATTCGGTATGGTTCAGTTCTTTGCGTATCGCCGTGCACTTCGCATCTCGGCTCTTGCGGTGTGTTCGGCGGCAGTTCTCGCGTCAGTCTCTCCCGCGTCGGCACGTCCTCATCACGGCGCTTCGCGTCATTCGCACCACGTCGGCAAGTACACACACAGCACGCGTCATCACGTCCGGCATCGCGCACGGTATGCACGGCGCAGTGCCCGAGTCGAACAGCAGGCGCCTTCATTCGGCGACTCCACAAATTTCAATAACGCCAATGCAAGCATGAACCAGCCTTCCGGCGGCTTCGGCGGTTCAGGCATCGTCGATGCAGCGCGCAGCTTCATCGGCCGCGGCAATCCGACGGCCCGCGGTCGTTTGTGGTGCGCAGCGTTTATGAACCTCGTATTGAAGCGCACCGGCCATCAAGGCACCGGGTCTGATATGGCGCGCTCGTTCTCGAGCTATGGCCAGCGCATCTCCGGTCCGCAGGTCGGCGCCATCGCCGTGATGTCGCGCGGTCGTCGCGGCGGTCATGTCGGTGTCGTCTCCGGCGTCGATGCCAAGGGCAACCCGATCATTGTCTCCGGCAATCACGGCAACCGCGTCGCCGAGTCGGTGTATTCGCGTGGTCGCGTTTACGCCTACGTGATGCCGACGAGCTGAAGATTCTTACTTCCCTCCCCCTTGTGGGGGGGGCGCGTGAAGCGCGGACGGGTGAGGGGTAGCCACAAACCCGAGCCTAGCTGTCCCCCTGATCCGTCACGGCCTTCGGCCGTGCCACCTTCTCCCGCAAGGGAGAAGGAAAGGGAGCGTCGTTCCGGCTACAGGCAGATCGGCCGCATCTGTCCAGACACGTCTTTAACCCGTCCTGCGCCGTCCTCAGACACCTTGATCGAGTATTGCTCGGTGCATGGACCTGCACGGCGGTTCCAGATCAAGCCGGTCGTATTAGGCTGAAATCCCATTGAGTCCGGTCGAACAACGGCGATTTCGAATCCGCCGTTTGAAATTGTGGAGATAGTTTGATCTGCGCTCGAGCCGGGCGGAAAGCTCCGCGAAATGAGATCCGCGAAGTCTTGTTGAGCTTTGCTGTAGGTTGTCGGGCCGTTGTGCCGAAGCGTCGACAGGAATGCGGGGTAATCGTCTACTCGGGACAGCGAATGGAGGAAGAGGGCCATCGAACCTGCGAAGAGCGCGGCGGGCAGCACCAGAAATACCCCGACGGCGATCAGAATGAGCTTCCGCATTGCTCCGCTTCACTCCATCTTCAATGGAAGCATGTTACCAGTTAAACTTGGCGTGCCATAGCGCGCAGATTGTTGAAGCGTACTCCGTTTACTGAGTTAGTGCTTGGCTACGCGCCGACCACGGCTTTGCCCACAAGGGGAAAAGGACGAGGGAGCGCCTTCGCGCGTTACGACGCTTCCACCTCAATCCGATCGCCCGCTGCGATTGTGCCGCCTGTGATGACTTCGGCATAGACGCCACAATCGGCGTGACCGTAGGTCTGCAGCAGCGTTTTCGGAATCGTCAGATCCCGCGCGGCCGTATCCGGATCGACATTGGTCGCTGCACAGCGGACGATGCGCTTCACCACCTTGAGCCGGGTGCTGCCGATGGCGAGCGTCCGGTCGATCAACTCGAATTCATGCCAGGCCGGCCAGCCCGCTACATGCAGGTTGCCGCGAAAGCGCAGCGGATGCACCGGCTGCCCGACGGCTTTTTCGAGATCTTTGACGCTGGCGAGGTTGATGATCGACACCACCTTGCGCGGCACGTCCGAAAAGCTATGGCCGTCCGCGAACAGCACCCTGGGTGGTCCGCGTAGTTCAGCGGCAAAATTTGCAGCAAAGAACGCTTCGATTTCCGCACGTCCTTCGGCCGTCTGCAGATCGGCTCGCGCTGCCTCCACATTATCCTGCCGGATCGTCAGTGTATGGCTGGCGTCGTCGTAGTGGCTGCGCAGCGCCGCCAGGCGCTCGTTGCGCATCAGCATCAGAAACTGGGTCTTGGGAAAATATTGCGGTGCTGCCGGGTCGAACCCGATCGGGCCGTTCTCTATGGCATAGCGCCGGTCGGCCGGCAGGGTCTGGCCGGGCTTCAGCGTGACTTGTTCCAGAGGCTCGGGCGTCAGGCCCTTCACGGGATAGCGGTAGATGCTGGCAACGCTGGCGTAAGACTGTTCTGGCATGGTTCCGGTCTTAAGAGATTTGGGCCCGCGGCGCCATCGCCTGGCCGATTGGAATTTTATGCGGACCCCTTCCGTTTCGGGAACTGGCTGCCCACATTTGCATCAAGCTGGTTTTGACGCCAGCGACGACCGCAGCCGGTTGACCACCATCAATGCGGCCTGCGGAAACCCAATGAAGATGCCCCATCCGTGCTTTCGAGGCGGACAGGGCAGGCCGAGGGACAACACACGATGAATATTGAGAAATACACCGAACGGGTGCGCGGCTTCATCCAGTCGGCACAGTCACTGGCCGTGCGCGAGGGCCATCAGCAATTCTCGCCGCTGCACATTCTGAAAGTTCTGCTGGACGATAGCGAAGGTCTGGCCGGTGGCCTGATCGACCGCGCCGGCGGCAACTCCCGCGCCATCCTGAAGGCGACGGAAACCGAGCTGGGCAAGATACCCAAGGTCTCGGGCGCAGGGGCCGGGCAGGTCTATCTGGCGCCGGCGACCGCGCGCGCTTTCGATGCCGCCGAAAAGGCCGCCGAAAAAGCCGGCGACAGTTTCGTCACCGTGGAGCGGCTGCTGCTTGCGCTGGCGCTCGACAAGGATTCGGAGGCCGGCAGCCTGCTCAACAAGGGCGGCGTCACGCCGCAAAATCTCAACGCGGCGATCAATGCGCTGCGCAAGGGCCGCACGGCGGATTCCGCCACGGCCGAAAACGCTTATGACGCGTTGAAGAAATATGCCCGCGACCTGACCCAGGCTGCGCGTGATGGCAAGCTCGACCCGGTGATTGGCCGCGACGAGGAAATCCGCCGCACGATTCAGGTATTGTCGCGGCGAACCAAGAACAATCCCGTGCTGATCGGCGAACCCGGCGTCGGCAAGACCGCCATCGTCGAAGGTCTCGCGCTGCGCATTCTCAATGGAGACGTGCCGGAGAGCCTGAAGGACAAGAGCCTGCTGTCGCTCGATCTGGGTGCGCTCATCGCCGGCGCGAAATATCGCGGCGAGTTCGAGGAGCGGCTGAAGGCGGTGCTGGGCGAGGTCACCTCGGCAGAAGGCGGCATCATCCTGTTCATCGACGAAATGCATCAGCTGATCGGCGCCGGCAAGGGCGATGGCGCGATGGACGCGTCGAACCTGTTGAAGCCTGCGCTCGCCCGCGGCGAATTGCATTGCATCGGCGCCACCACGCTCGACGAATATCGCAAGCATGTGGAGAAGGACGCGGCGCTGGCGCGGCGCTTCCAGCCGATCTTCGTGGCTGAGCCGACTGTGGAAGACACCGTCTCGATCCTGCGCGGCCTCAAGGACAAATACGAACAGCATCACGGTGTCCGCATCACGGATAGCGCACTGGTCGCTGCCGTCACGCTGTCGAACCGCTACATCACCGATCGCTTCCTGCCGGATAAAGCCATCGACCTGATGGACGAGGCTTCGGCACGGTTGAAGATGCAAGTCGACTCCAAGCCTGAAGAACTCGATTCGATGGACCGCGAGATCATCCGGCTCAAGATCGAGCAGGAGGCGCTTGGCAAGGAAACCGATGCAGGCTCGAAGAGCAGGCTCGAAACGCTCAAGAAGGAACTCGCCGAGCTCGAAGAGAAATCGGCAGCGCTCACCCAGCGCTGGTCGGCCGAGAAGAACAAGCTGTCGAATGCGCAGAAGCTCAAGAGCGAGCTCGATGGCTTGCGCCTCGAACTGGCCGAAGCACAGCGCCGCGGCGAATATCAGCGCGCCGGTGAGCTGGCCTATGGCCGGATTCCCGACCTTGAAAAGCGTCTGGCCGATATCGAAGCCAACGAGAATTCCGAGATGATGGAAGAGGCGGTCACCGCCAATCACATCGCGCAGGTGGTCTCGCGCTGGACCGGCGTGCCGGTCGACAAGATGCTCGAAGGCGAGAAGGACAAGCTGTTGCGGATGGAGCTCAGCCTCGGCGAGCGCGTCGTCGGCCAGGCCGAAGCCGTGCGTGCGGTGGCAACTGCCGTCCGTCGTTCACGCGCGGGCTTGCAGGATCCGAACCGGCCGATCGGCTCGTTCATGTTCCTCGGCCCCACCGGCGTCGGCAAGACCGAGCTGACCAAGGCGTTGGCGTCCTATCTGTTTGACGATGACACCGCGATGGTGCGTCTCGACATGTCCGAATATATGGAGAAGCACTCGGTCTCACGCCTGATCGGCGCGCCGCCGGGCTATGTCGGCTATGACGAGGGCGGCGCGCTCACCGAAGCTGTGCGGCGGCGGCCCTATCAGGTCGTGCTGTTCGACGAGGTCGAGAAGGCGCATCCGGACGTGTTCAACGTGCTGCTGCAGGTGCTCGACGACGGCCGCCTGACCGATGGCCAGGGCCGCACTGTCGATTTCCGCAACACGCTGATCATCATGACGTCGAATCTCGGCTCCGAATTCCTGGTCAATCAGCCGGAGGGCGAGGATACGTCCGCGGTGCGCGACTTGGTGATGGGCAATGTCCGCGCCCATTTCCGGCCGGAATTCCTGAATCGTGTCGACGAGATCATCCTGTTCCATCGCTTGCAGAAGAGCGAGATGGGCCGGATCGTCGAGATCCAGTTTGCGCGGCTCACCAAGCTGCTGGAAGATCGCAAGATCACGCTGGTGCTGGAGGACGAAGCCCGCGACTGGCTCGCCGACAAGGGCTGGGATCCCGCCTACGGCGCCCGTCCCCTCAAGCGTGTGATCCAGCGCAACGTCCAGGATCCGCTGGCCGAGATGATCCTCGCCGGCGACGTCAAGGACGGTGACCATGTCGACATAAGCGCCGCCGGCAACGTCCTGACCTTCAACGGCAAGCCGGCCCGGACCGCGGAGATCGCCGAGTTCGAGGCGCCGGTGCCGAAGCGGCAGCTGAACTGACGGCACGGGTTTAAACGCAACGAAACGGCCTGAATCTCGCGGTTCAGGCCGTTTCCACGTCGGAGAAGATCATGACCCGCATCCTCGTGGTCGGCGCCACCGGCCTTGTCGGCCACCATGTCATCGCCAAAGCGCTCGCCTACAGTCGGATCACGCGCATCGTTGCGCCGACGCGTCGGCCGCTCGCGGCACATGCGAAGCTCGACAACCCGCTGGTCGATTTCGGCCGGTTACCAGCCGGGGCCGACTGGTGGGATGTCGATGGTGTGATCTGTGCACTCGGCACAACGCGCGCCAAGGCGGGCTCGGATCAAGCGTTTCGCGTTGTGGATCATGATTACCCGCTCGCAGTCGCGCGACTGGCGCGCAAGCACGGCGCTAGCCGTTTCGCACTCAATTCGTCGGTGGGTGCCAATGCGCGCTCAAAGCTGCTTTATCCGCGTACCAAAGGCGAAGTGGAGGAAGCGCTGAAGGCGATAGGCTTTCCGTCTTTGACGATTGTGCGGCCAGGCCTGATCGGCGGTGATCGCGACGAATTCCGGCTGGGCGAGCACGTCGCGGCGGCGGTGCTCGGTGTGCTGGGTCCGGTTCTGCCGCGCAGTTATCGGATCAGCCCCGCCGACAAGATCGCAGACGCATTGATCGAGGCAGCCGTGACCGGCTCGCCGGGCGTTCACCTGATCGGGTCTGCAGAGCTCGCTGCGGATTGATCGCCGGACCTCAGCGTCCTTTTTGCTATTGTCCCGAGCGTCTCCTAGCCCACGCGGCTGACGCGCAGAACAAGGCGAAAAATACGAATTTAGCGGCTGGTCGTCGGCCGTGCTGGTGGCACCGCGCCGGTCACGCCTGCGTCGGACACGCGGGCGCCGGGGCCTCGCATGGTCATCTGGGCGTCGATCCGGTCACGTTCCTTCTCGAAGCCGGCCATGATCGGCCCTTCGAGCGAGCGGCCGCGTGGCAGTTTCACGCGCATAGGATCGACGAAGCGGCCGTTGACCAGAATTTCGTAGTGAACGTGGGCGCCGGTGGACATGCCGGTGGAGCCGACGAAGCCGATGACCTGACCCTGCCGCACGCGCTTGCCGGGCTCCATGCCCTTGGCAAAGGCCGACATATGGCCGTAGGCGGTCTCGTAGCCGTTGTTGTGCTTGATGCGGATATATTTGCCGTAGCCGCCTTCCCAGGCTGCTTTTTCGATCACGCCGTTGCCGGATGCGAAAATCGGAGTGCCGTAGGGCGTCGACCAGTCCACGCCGGTATGCATCTTGGTGTAGCCGAGGATCGGGTGGCGGCGTCCGCCGAAGCCCGAACGCATGATGGCGTTATTGACGGGTTTGCGGACCAGAAACTTCTTCGCGCTCTTGCCGGTCTCGTCATAGTAGTCGACGACCGAGTCGTCGGTGGTCAGGAAGCGATAGTATTTTTTGGTTTCGCCGCCCACCGTAAGCGAAGCGAACAACACTTCGGTCTTTTCGGTGATGGTGGCGCCTTCGTCTTCGCCGGCAAAGAACACGTCGAACGAGTCGCCGGGCTGTACTTTGCGCTGGAAATCCACGTCGTAGGAGTAGATCCGGATCATGTCCTCGATGACAGTAGCCGGGACCTTGTTGCGCAGTGCCGTCTCGTAAATGCTCTGATAGAGCCGCACGCCGGTGCCGTCATCCTCCTCGTCATCATCCGATGCGCTTGGCGCTTCGGCGACGGTGTTCATGCTGGAGACGTCGACGGCGACGTATTTGCCGAGATCGGAGAGAGCGGCGACAGCTTCGATAGTGGAGTCGTTGGCGACGATCACGCGATACGGCTGTAAGCGCTGGCCAGGTCCGGCCGGCGACATCAAGATTCGAACTTTCTGGCCTTCCTTCAGTCCGCCGTCGCGGCCGCGGGCACCCAGCGTAGTGGCAATCGCCTTGGCTTCCTCGGGCATCGCGCCCTGGTCGCGCAGGATGGTCAGGATGGTGTCGCCCTTCTTGACGATATGGATACGCTCGCCATTCGGGTTGCCGCCGGTCGCCTGATCCTTGGTCTTGGCCAGCAGCGTGACGTTTTCCGGCACGATACGGGTTTCGAAGCCGGCATAAGGATCGGCTGTGGTCCCTTCGGCGGCATAGGCCATCTTCATGTCGGGCTGGCCGCCGATATCGCCGGTGGCGCTGGCGACCGTCGTGTAGCGAACGCCGGTATTGCCGCGCCAGTTGGAGGCGTCGCGCACGCGCATCAGGACTTCATCGATTGCAACACTGGCGCCGATCTTGGCTTTCGGCAGTACCTGACCGAGATCGCGGGTGACGAAGGAGACTTCGGCATCCGGCTCGACGGCATTCGGATTGACCGCGGCGTCGTCGCTGTTCGGGGCGGGGCTGCCGACATCGGTCAGCAGGCGCTGTGCATTGAAGGGCGGGATCTTGGCGCTGAGATCGCTGGTCGCCATCGCCAGATTGCCGGAAATCCGGATGAAGGGCCGCACGCGCATGACGTCGCGATTGCCGACGCGGGTGACGGTGGAGACTTTGAGTACCTGGCGCGCGGCGGAAGAGTCGCTCGGCGGCGGCAGGCGGTCAGACTTATGCAGGCTGGCTTGTTTGTCGGTGGCACTGAAGGCGCCGCGTAGCGCGCCTTCGACACGCTCCGGTACCTTGGCAAAGGTCATCTCGCCGTCAAGCGACGCAAAAACGGCGCCGCCGATCAGAGCCGCGCCGCAGAGACCTGTGAGGATAGTACCACTGAACCATTGTACCGAGACGCGGCGACGATCGATGACCGCGGCTTCGGAGCCATCAACGGATAGCGGCGGCTCGTGGCCGAGATCAATCATCCCGGTCTCACGATTATAGGCGCCGCCGCGTGACAGTCCGTGATTCAAGCCGACATCCCCCGAATTCCCAGCATCATGCGAAGAGTCTTCCCCAAGCACATCGCATCGACGGTCGAACAGTGCGCGCCAAAATGCTGGCCGAATGGACGAACGTCAATGCTGCAAACTCTTTCGCTGTGTTCTCTTTGGCCCAAAAGCGCACTGCGATGACGCAGCTCGTTCTTTCGAGAGACCGTTGGGCCCAGATCCGGTTCGACCACCCCTAAAAAGTTTCAGGGGCGACGCAGAATCTTTGCACAAGGCATGCTCAGAACGTCGGAGGAATGTGGCTCTTGTACGGCGTCACCCCTGTAAAACCTACGCTTTTTGGGCCCTGAGGCCTCCTCCACAGCACGTGACGATTTTCTGACGAATGGCGTTGACAGTTTCGGGTGAGGGGGCCTATAACCCGGCCACTGAGCGCAGCGGCGCCGGGGCCTACCAGCCCGGACGGTTGTTCGTGTCTCGGAAGCTCATCACCGCGAAGAGTGTTTCAGTAGCCGATAGGTGTCGGCTGCTGATCTGTTGTCGGGTGATTGAGTGACAAGATTTTCTCCCTCTCGGGGAGAGTGACGCTTCGGCGTTGGGCTGTTTGACAAGTTAAATTGAAGAAAGAGAAACGTGGGCGGCGGAGTCCTTGCGGGTCTCGTTCGATGGAAGCTTCGGCTTCTTGAGGCGGGGCCGGACGAAAGACTTCGGCGGTACACGTTTTGAACAAAGGTTAACACCATCGTTGTTAGCGCTGTGAAGCGCGGACAGCAGATTGGCTGAACTTCGGTTTGGTCGATTTAGTATGGTGGGACCTCGTCAATACGTTGTGATCAGCCGGTTTAAAGTTTCAAGTCCAACTTGAGAGTTTGATCCTGGCTCAGAGCGAACGCTGGCGGCAGGCTTAACACATGCAAGTCGAACGGGCGTAGCAATACGTCAGTGGCAGACGGGTGAGTAACGCGTGGGA